>NZ_CP061311.1:432860-732860 GCF_018688095.1 Polynucleobacter sp. AP-Titi-500A-B4
TCAACGGTAGATTTTAACCAGGCATCTGCTGGCACTTACGCTGGAGTTATGAGTGGAACTGGTGTCTTAGTAAAAGAAGGTGCCAGCACCTTAACTCTCTCAGGTGCCAATACGTATAGTGGGGGTACCACAGTCTCCGCTGGAACCCTAGCTGGTAACACGACCAGCTTACAAGGAAATATTCTTAATAATTCAACGGTAGATTTTAACCAGGCATCTGCTGGCACTTACGCTGGAGTTATGAGTGGAACTGGTGTCTTAGTAAAAGAAGGTGCCAGCACCTTAACTCTCTCAGGTGCCAATACGTATAGTGGGGGTACAACTGTCTCTACTGGTGCTTTAATTGGTGATACCACTAGCTTACAGGGTAATATCATCAATAACGCAGCCCTACAGTTTAATCAAGGCACAAGCGGCTCATATTCGGGTGTTATGAGTGGAACTGGCACAGTAGATATTCTGGGATCTGGTGCTGTGACACTCTCAGGAGCAAATACTTATTCAGGTCAAACAACTATCAGCAGTGGTAGCACATTGGCTTTGGCTAATTCAGGCTCAATTGCCAACTCAGGTTTGGTTACGAATAACGGCACATTTGATATTCAGCAAAAGACCGTTAACACTAATCTGGGTGGTAGCTACGCTCAATCAAGCTCGGGCACATTAAAGATGGGTCTGACAACTGCCAATGCCGAAAAGCTAATCGTAACTGGTACAACCAGCTTAGCAGGGGGTTTATATGTCAATGCCGCTCCTGGCCATTACAACGCAGGTCGTTATACCTTGATTAACTCAACAGGCAGTTTATCGGGAACTTTTTCAAGCTTTACTAATGATTTTGACACTGCGCTATCCAAGTATCGCTTGAGCTACGATTACACAGGTAAGGAAGTCTATCTCGAGATTGATTCTCCTTTTACTGAGGTTGATACTGCCAATACAGTTCAGTCAGTTCAGATCAGTGCAGCTGGTTTGGCTAATATCTACAATCAACAAGTTGCTGCCTATCAAGCGGCCTTAACTTATGATTGCCGTATTTACGATAAGAATAATATTTGCGTTAGTGTTGGTGGCCGCTATACCTATGCAGGCCCATCACCATCAGCCAACCAGCAAGCTGGCTTGGTAGTTATTGGTTATAAGCCGTCACAAAATTTCCGTTTTGGTGCTTTTGCTGACCAGTCGATTAACATCGGCACTCCTTCGGGATTTAGTCAGAGCAAAACAAGCCCTATGTGGGGACTATTTGCCAAATGGCATATGAATTCCGATGAAACAGGATTGGGTATACAGGCCTCCGGTGTGAGCTCGGCAAGCACATTGAATATTACTCGCCAACAGCTTTCCAATACTGAGGCGGGCTCTGGATCAACCCAATTCAATGGGCAGGGCTATCAATTAACGACAAATTATCATCAACCCGTCACAGATTCTGTTTCACTTGTACCCTATATTGGTCTTCGTTACACCCGTGTAAATACTGGAGCATATTCGGAAAATAGTAACGCTAGTGTTACGCTACCGCTTTCATATGGAGCGATGGCGCAAAATACGTTCTCTGCAATTGGTGGCCTCGGATTTAAGGTTGGATTGACAGAGAATTTAACTGGCACTGCCTCGATCGGTATTCAACAGAACCTAAAATACTCAATGTCGAATTACCAGGTGACAAGCGCTATTGTTGGGCTCGAAAGTTTAAGTGTTGCCATGCCAGGTAATGTGAATTCAATGGCAACGGCTACTGCTGGATTGATGTATGACATTAACAAGAGAGAACGCTTGGGGCTCAATATCTTGTGGCAACAGCAACCATTCATTGCCACAAACACGACTACGGCACTGGCGACCTATACAGTTGGCTTCTAGATTTACTAAGGTGCTATTCGCCTTGCCTCAGTAAATTTTGCCGCCCAATAGGGTGAGGTAATGTAATCAAGACGTACAGTGCCGCCTGCGCTGGGTGCATGAACAAATCTTCCTTGGCCCACATAGATGCCAGCATGTGAATATTTTTCACCAGTAGTGTTGAAGAAAACTAGATCACCTGGAGCCGGCGGCTGATTCTCAACGCTTCTTCCTTGGGTACTCATTAGTTGAATAGTGCGAGGTAATTTAATACCAGCAGCCTTGTTGTACACATAGACAATGAGACCACTACAATCAAAGCCACCTTTGGGGGTGTTACCGCCATAACGATACGGAACATCCACTAAGCCAAGCGCTGCAATTGAAATATCTTCCGTACCAACGCTGGTGTCCTGTTTGAACTGAGCTACCTTTGCTTGGTTGGACTTACTTCCAAATGTACTGCATCCCGATATCGCCAGAATCGTACAAATAAAAATGCCGCACCCCAGAAGAGTGCGGCATGAGAGGGTTTGCTTAGAGAGCGTCAGCAGCATGGTCCGCAAGACGTGAGCGCTCGCCACGCGCAAGAGTCACATGGCCGCCATGACGCCAACCTTTAAAGCGGTCCACGACATAAGTGAGGCCAGATGACCCTTCGGTTAAGTAAGGGGTATCAATCTGCGCAATATTGCCTAAGCAAACAATTTTGGTTCCTGGGCCCGCACGGGTCACCAGAGTTTTCATTTGCTTTGGAGTTAAGTTTTGCGCTTCATCAATAATCACAAACTTACTGACAAAGGTTCTGCCCCGCATAAAGTTCATGCTCTTAACTTTGATGCGTGAGCGAATGAGTTCTTGAGTAGCGGCACGACCCCATTCACCAGCATCATCATTACGTTGGAGTACTTCAAGGTTGTCATCAAAAGCCCCCATCCAGGGTTGCATTTTTTCTTCTTCGGTGCCTGGCAAGAAACCAATATCTTCACCCACGGGAACAGTGGCACGAGTAATAATGATCTCGTTATAACGTTTGCTATCTAATACTTGCTCAAGGCCAGCTGCTAGGGCTAACAGGGTTTTACCGGTACCAGCTTGCCCCAGGAGGGTTACAAAGTCCACATCAGGGTTCATCAGCAAGTTCATTGCGAAGTTCTGCTCACGATTACGGGCGGTGACGCTCCAGACATTATTCTTTTGGTGAGAGAAGTCGCGCAAGGTTTGTAGAAGAGCAGTCTTGCCATTGATCTCTCGAACGTGGGCGTAGAAAGGGGTAGAGCCATCTGGGTTTTCTTGATAAACAAACTGGTTGACCAGCATGCTTGGCACAGAAGGGCCGGTCACTCGATAGAACATGGTGCCAGATTTAGAGTCAGCCCAGCTTTCCATATCTTTGCCATGCTTTGGCCAAAAGTCTGCTGGCAGTGACATCACGCCTGAATACATCAAGTCACGATCTTCTAATACCTGGTCGTTGAAATAATCTTCAGCAGGCAAGCCTAAGGCGCGTGCCTTAATACGCATGTTGATATCTTTGGATACCAATACAACTTCTTGACCGTTGCGAGTTTTTTGTAACTCACTCACTACAGCCAAAATCATGTTATCGCCTTTGCCTTCAGGAAGGCCTTCTGGCAATGCTTGCGTTGAGAGCTTGGTCTGGAAATACAGACGACCAGAAACATCTTGGTTGCCAAGTTTATTGAGAGGAATGCCATCATCCAAGGTGCCACTAGTACCAGCAACCAACTGATCAAGGGATCGGCTGACCGTACGGGCATTGCGCGCTACCTCAGTCATACCCTTCTTGTGATTGTCTAATTCCTCAAGAGTGGTCATTGGTAAGAAAAGATCATGTTCTGAGAAGCGGAACAAGGAGCTTGGATCATGCATCAACACATTGGTGTCCAGCACAAACAAACTTGGAGGCCCAGTGCGAATCACGCGTTTTGGTTTTTCTGGTGTAGCGGCTTTGTTGTCATTACGTGCTGAGCTACGATCCGCTTTAATTTTTTCAAGAGCCACTTCTGCTGCAGATAAATCCTCTTCTGCATCGTTCGCCCAATCAGAACTTTCTACCACCACTGGTTTTGCTGGCGCGGGACGCTTCTTTAAGTCGGGGGTATCTTTCCGACTAAGCTTCACTTGATCAGCAATTTGAGTTGGGATGGGTGGCAATGGCATGCAGACTCTCCTAAAAGAAAAAACCGCCAAGCGGAGTGCATTGACGGTTTATTACGAAACTGGTTACAAGAACTTCTAAAAAACGGAGGGGGTTACTCCCCGAACCTGCTATGAGATAGTCAGGCTTCTGATTCAAACGGATTGTCAGACTTTCCCGTCGTTTACGGTGCATATGACTTCACTTTACCCCAAATTTTGGGGTTTGCAAGCACCCTAGAACAAATTGTTGTAAAAATTATTTAGCGGCTTTAGCGGCCTGTAATACCTCTGTCACATGGCCTGGAACCTTGAGACCACGCCACTCTTGAACTAGCTTGCCAGAGGAGTCAAAGAGGAAGGTGCTACGCTCGATACCGCGAACCTGTTTACCGTACATATTCTTCATCTTAATGACGCCAAAAAGTTGGCAGAGCTTTTCTTCGGTATCGGCGACGAGCTCAAACGGCAGGTCTAATTTGCTACGGAAATTGTCATGAGACTTCAGACTATCGCGTGATACGCCAACGATCAAGGTATTGGCTTTGGTAAATGCCTCAATATTGTCACGAAATTCGCCTGACTCAGCAGTGCAACCAGGAGTCATATCTTTAGGATAAAAGTACAGCACCAATTTTTTCCCCTTAGCAGATGCTGGAGAAAAAGTCAGGCCTGAAGTCGCAGGAATAGCGCATGCTGGGATAGGTTGGCCGATAGCTACTGTCATGATGATCCTTTGTTGTTTGTCTCTTGGTTTTACTGATTTAGTTATTTCATTCAATGTGCTGAATAATCATTTCCCCACTACGGTTGGGTATTTCACCCCAAGTCAGTGGTAATACCGCTATTTTATCTAGTTGATTGGTGGCCTTCCAAGATTGGTGCAACTGGCCCATGGTTACGAGATCATGGCCTTGATTTAGCCATCCAGCTAATAGCCGTTCAAATGCAGGTAGAAGTTTTTGCCCTTCTAGCTCTGCATGTAGCGTAAAGACTTGGTCATTCGGATTGCTTTGGGTGATTGCCAGGAGTTTTTTGACCGCTCCAAATTCATCGTCACCATCAATCCCAATGAGTTCATCAAAAGTCGGCAGTGTGGTTGGGTACTGCACATGCTTTGCCTTACCTGTCGCAAGCGCTAAGCGATAGGGCAATAAGTTGGGTTCAGCTCTGCCATCAGATGAATATTCAATGCCCCATTGATCGAGTTGCTCAAAAGCAGCTTCATTCATTTGCCAACCTGCAGCACCATAAGTTAGTGGAGCATGACCAAAGATTTCGAGAAAGCGATCCCAGCTTTTTTGCATCATCGCCTTAGTCCATGCTGAATCTTGATTGCGAACAGCATCTTGCCAAGCAACGTGGTCCCAAGTATGAATGCCAGTTTCATGTCCAGCCTGATCAATCTCGCGCATTTCTGCCGCAGCCTTTTTGCCAATATCTGGTCCAGGAAGTAGAACGCCATACAAGAGTGTTTTGATGCCGTAGTGTTCAACGACAGAAGTGCGACTCACTTTTTTTAGAAACCCCGGGCGAAAGACTCTTTTGAGAGCCCAGCCAGTGTGGTCAGGACCCAGGCTAAATAGGAAGGTGGCTTTTAAGCCAAAGCGCTTAAGGGTTCGAGCCAGATTAGGGACGCCTTCTTTAGTACCGCGTAAGGTATCAACATCAACCTTGAGAGCAATCTTAGCCATGAATCCTTGTAGTTACTCTGCTTATTCTTTATCAACTAAAGAGCGGGCTTTTTCAACGTCCTGACGGTAAGCCTCAAAAATATTCTTGAGAGCATCTGCCATCGTTGTGGTTGGCTTCCAACCCAATTCACTCATGGTGTTATCAATTGCTGGCACCCGGTTTTGCACGTCTTGGTAACCTTCGCCGTAATAGGCACCAGAAGTCGTTTCCACAATCTTCACATCATTCGCTGTCTTAGCGTACTCAGGGATGCTACGAGCGATGTCGAGCATTTGATTGGCCAATTCACGAACAGAGTGATTGTTCTTTGGGTTGCCGATGTTATAGATCTTGCCGTTAGCAATACCATCTTTATTGTCGATAATACGCATGAGGGCATCAATGCCGTCATCGATATAGGTGAAGGCGCGTTTTTGTGCACCGCCATCTACCAAGTTAATGGGTTCGCCGCGCACAATGTGACCTAGGAACTGCGTCACTACACGGGATGAGCCTTCTTTTGGCGTATAGATACTATCTAAGCCAGGTCCAATCCAGTTGAATGGGCGAAAGAGAGTAAAGCGCAATCCTTCCATGCCATAGCCCCAAATCACGCGATCCATTAATTGCTTAGAGCAGGCATAGATCCAGCGCGGCTTGTTGATCGGACCATAAACCATATTGGATTGAGATGGATCAAATTCGCTGTCCTCGCACATGCCATAAACCTCGGAGGTTGATGGAAATACTAAATGCTTTTTGTATTTAACGGCGGAGCGAACGATGGGAAGATTGGCTTCGAAGTCGAGCTCAAATACTTTGAGCGGTTGTTGTACATAGGTTGCTGGTGTTGCGATCGCAACCAATGGCAAGATGACATCGCATTTGCGAATGTGATACTCAACCCATTCTTTATTGATGGTGATATCACCTTCAAAGAAATGCATACGAGGGTGCTTAATCAAATCACCTAATCGATCATTCTGCATATCCATCCCGTAGACATCCCAATCGGTTGTCTCCAGAATGCGTTTGGAAAGATGGTGACCAATAAAACCGTTTACACCAAGAATGAGTACTTTTTTCATCTTTACTGCCTCGTTTTAATCTAATTTGTATTTGATGCTTATTTGCTTGCTGGGAACCATTCCAAGACTTCAACTGCTTGGTGGTCACCGCAAATGCCGAATACCCGATTATCAACCACTTGGATACCCTGGATGCCAAGATTCAGATTGGCGGGAAATGGACCTTTTAGGCTGGTTTTGGCGACGATCATAGTCTCGCCCTCATGATTGGTAAAGGCGCCCGGATATGGGGGTGCAACCGCTCTCACCAGGTCATGGACTTGTTGAGCTGTTTGACCCCAGTGAATCTGTCCATCAGCAGGCTTTCTGCCTCCAAAATAGCTGCCTTTTTGAAGATCATTGGGTTTGCGCGGCACCTTGCCCTGGATTAACTCGGGTAGCGCCTGGTTCATGACCTCTACCGCAGCACCACTGACTTTTCCAAAAACATCGGTAGCGGTTTCATCCGGGCCAATACTGACTGCGACTTGCCCAACAATATCACCTGCATCAGGTTTAACTTCCATAACATGCAAGGTGGCACCCGTTTCAGTTTCCCCATGCAAGATCGCCCAATTGACTGGCGCTCTTCCACGAAACTTAGGTAAGAGTGAGCCATGCATGTTGAGCGCAGCAATCTTGGAGCAAGCCAAGATTTGTGCCGGAATCATATGGCGGTAATAGAAAGAGAAAATGTAATCTGGTGATAGTGCTGCAAGTTTCGGAGTTAAATCATTTAACTCGCTAGCGCTTGGCGTGATGAAGGAAATGCCTTTTGCTTGGCAGAGTTTGGCGACGCTGCCAAACCAGACATTCTCATTGGGATCATCTTCATGGGTTACTACAAGGTCAACTTGAATACCAGCATTGAGCAAGGCTTTAAGGCAATTGACCCCAACATCGTGATATGCGAATACGACTGCGCGCAATTATTTTTTCTCTAAAATAGTTTGCACAACATAACGCGGGCGATTGCGGATTTGTTGGTAGATGCGACCGATGTATTCGCCCAGAAGACCTAGACCAAAGAGCATGACGCCAATTAAGAAGAAGGTCAGTGCGAAGAGGGTGAAGACTCCCTCAACCTCGGCACCCAGTACAAAGCGGCGTACTAGCAAGTAGGCAAACAAGCTGCCCGCAGCCAGGGAGAGTAGCATGCCCAGGATCGAGAAAATCTGCAAAGGCATGATAGAAAAGCCGGTCACCAAATCAAAGTTCAAACGAATGAGTTGATAGAGACTGTACTTGGACTCACCAGCAAAACGCTCTTCGTGTTTGACGGTAATTTCAATCGGGTTCGCAGCAAAGGTATAAGCCAGTGCAGGAATAAAAGTATTGTTCTCGTCACATTGGCGGACGAGGTCAACAATCCGACGGCTATAGCCGCGCAACATGCAGCCTTGATCGGTCATAGTGATGCGTGTAATGTTTTCACGTAAACGGTTCATGGCACGTGAGGCAAATTTTCTGAAGAAACTATCGCGACGTTCTGCGCGAATAGTGCCTACGTAATCATGACCTTTTAATAATTGCTCGGTGAGCGCATCAATTTCTTCGGGGGGATTTTGTAAATCCGCATCTAAGGTAATGATGTATTCGCCTTGAGCGTATTCAAAGCCAGCCATGATGGCCATGTGCTGACCAAAGTTGCTATGAAATAACACTGCGCGAGTCACATCTGGGCGCAAGTCGACTTGCTTAGCCAGAATTCCAGCGGAGCGATCTTTACTGCCGTCATTTACAAAAACGATTTCGTAAGCAATATTGCGTTTGGCGGCAACAGCATCTAATGCGGGGTAGAGGCGATCAAATAAAGCTTGAAGGCCATCTTCCTCGTTGTATACGGGAATAACGATACTGAGCTTTGGGTTAGCAACTAAGTTTGCAGTCATGCTGCAATTTTGCCTGATTCTGGGGATCTAACCCAATAAGACTAGTTTTTGCGGTGTTTTTTGAGGATTACGACGAATCCGCTGGCTATACGGCCAATATCCTCATCAGCCATACCTGGAAATAGGGGAAGGGTGAGGATGGAGCGTCCGATATGTTCTGCAATCGGAGTATCGCTAGTTTTATAACCTTGTTCTTTGTACAAGGTAAAGCCTGTGATTGCTGGATAGTGCACGCCAGTACCGATGCCAAGATCTCTTAGCTCAGTCATGACTTGAGCGCGATCACAGTTCAGTTGATCCAGTGGAAGCACTACCTGAAACATGTGCCAATTACTTTCGCTAAAGTTTTCAACTGGCAACTCTAATTTGAGATTTTCTAAGCTAGCTGATTTCATTTCAGTGCGAAGGGCATCGAAATATTGACGAGCTAGTGCAGCACGGCGTGTTTGATAAGCGGGCAATTGTTTGAGTTGTTGCAAGCCAATCACTGCATTCACATCAGTTAAATTATCTTTACCGCCAAGAACATCGACATCCATCCCATCCATACCTTGACGCGTTAAACCTTGTAGACGAAATTTTTCCGCAAGCTTGGCTTCATCAGAGTTGTTTAGTACAAGGCAGCCGCCCTCAACCGTGGTGAGATTCTTATTCGCTTGGAAGCTAAAGCTCACCAGATCGCCAAAACTGCCAATCTTCTTACCTTTCCATTGTGAGCCAAAGGCTTGCGCAGCATCTTCAATCACGCGCAACTTATATTGCTTGGCTAAAGCGTAGAGTTGATCCATATCTACGGGCAGGCCTGCTAAATACACTGGCATGATGGCGCGTGTCTTCGGAGTAATGGCCGCCGCTACTTTATTGAGGTCAATATTACGTGTCACGGGATCGATATCAACAAAGACGGGTTTTGCGCCAACACTCAGAATCACATTAGAAGTGGCTACCCAAGAAATTGGTGTTGTGATGACTTCATCACCTTCGCCAATGCCTGCAACTTGCAATGCAATCTTCATAGTTGCTGTGCCATTGGCAAAACAACGCACAGGCCGGCCACCTAAATATTCACTTAGGGTTGCCTCGAACTCGGCTAATTTTGGTCCCGACGTTACCCATCCAGAACGCAACACCTCAGCCACAGCATCAATCGTTTCTTGATTAAAACTAGGGCGCGTGAAGGGGATAAAAGTAGGGCTGGAATTCGACATAGGTGTCTTATATTACTTGGTCACGCTTGAGGTGTCTGGATGTTTTACGATGACTCTACGAGAGTCGCGATCTACTTCCTGCATCGGCAGGTTTAAGCCCTGAAGCGCTATATATTGTTCTGGAACCATGATGGCGTAGGCAGTTTGGTCTTCCTGCCAGCGAGTAATAAACGACTCTATAGTCGGCATCCACAATTCTGGTTGCTGATTTACGCCAAACCGTAATTCATCTGGGTCTTCAACCATGATCATGGTTCTACCTAAATAGAATGGCATGGTGTGATCTAGCAGGCGCACTGAATAGAAATTCACGTTCGCAGGAATACTTGCTTTCACTCGATTAGCAAGATCAATTCCTGAGACTGCCCGACCTAAGGTTTCGTGACCAGTGCCAGCAATGATGGCGCATAAGAAAAAGCCACTTGCAAAACTAACAATGCTTTGTAAGCCATTTCGTTTGGATTGCAGTGTTGCGTAAAGACTAAAAACAATCAGCGCAATCAATGCAGCTATGACCCAGTAGGTATATTGCGCATATGCTTCCATTTCATCTGGCCTTGCTTGCTTGCCAATTTCCGATAAGAAGAAAAATCCAACGCAGCCTAAAAGTGCAAAACCAAGTGTTTGTAACTTCCATGGCATTGTCATGGAGTTGGTATTTCCAAGTAAGCGATCTAAGCGATTACCAATTAATAAAGCTAAAGCTGGAAAAATCGGAATGATATAGCCTGGTAATTTAGAGCGTGACACACTGAAGAACGCAAAGATCACCACAAACCAGCAGACCAATAACCATCCACTGGAGAACTCACGTCTGCGATCCTGCCAGGCTTGTGCAATTGCGCCTGGGATTTGTAAAACCCAGGGGAGGATGCCTATGAGTAGTAGGGGTATGAAGTAATAGATGGGACCAGTTCTACTATGGGCGTCTTGTGTAAAGCGTTGCAGGTGCTCATGAATAAAGAAGAATTCCAAAAACTCCGGATTACGTTGTGCTACCAAAACAAACCAAGGCGCAGTGATCACTAAGAACAAGATCAGTCCGCTCAACAAACGTAAGCGCGTCCAGATTTTCCAGTCCCAAGTGCTAATTGAATATGCAATAAACACCATTGCCGGTATAGCGGCACCAATAACCCCTTTTGAAAGTGTTGCCAGTGCCATGAAAATCCAGCAAGCCCACATCCAGTTGCGAGAGCTAAATTTATTGTGAGCAGTTTGTGCAAGCAAGAGGCTGCAAAGAGCTGCTACTAAAAATGCAGACAGACCCATATCTAAAGAATTGAAGTGGCCGCTAATGACCCACATTGGGCTCGAAGCCAATACTGCTGCAGCTAACCATCCTGCTCTTGCGTTGTAAATACGTGCGCCAGTAAAGCCAATGGCCAGAATCGTTAAAAATCCAGTGAGAGCTGTCCAGAGTCTGGCTTGCCAATCACCAATGCCAAAGACTTGGAATGCTGCAGCGGTTGCCCAAACTTGTAGAGGGGGCTTTTCAAAATACTTGTAGCCGTTATAGCGAGGAGTGACCCAATCGCCGGTAACCAACATTTCTCTGGCCATTTCTGCATAGCGCCCTTCGTCCGATGGAATGAGGTGCCGATAGCTCAAGGTTCCAAACCAGAGTAAGGCATAAATCAGCAGTAAGAGCAAAATTTTGCCGGGATGCAAAGCAGACGACTGCCGAATTTGCCCAAATTGCATTAAGCGGGTTCCACTATTAAGGCGAGTAGGACGATACGGCCCTCGCCCACCAAGATGTTGTAAGTACGGCAGGCTGCCTGAGAGTCCATGATTTCAAAGCCAATTTTGGCTGCGATGAGGGCTTTTAAGAGTTCTGGCTTCGGAAACCGCTGACGACTGCCTGTGCCTATGAGAATTAATTCAGGCTTGAGATTGACCATTTGAGCAAAATGGCTAGCTTCTAGGTCATCAAAGGACTTTGCGGACCACTCCGAAATGGCCCCATCAGAGCTCAATAAGACAGCATGGGCATATGGGACCTTGTTGATCTCTACATAGCCATCGCCATAGCCGGTGATCGTATTGGCTCCAGAATGGGGGTCAGATTGAAGCTTCAAGTGGACTCTCTGTCATAATTATGTGGATTATAGCTAGCTGTTTTTTCCAAGATTTCAAGAACTTACCCTTTAATTTATTGTGAAACCTATCCTAAAGTCCCAAAAACTCGATAACGTCTGTTACGACATTCGTGGGCCAGTGCTCGAGCTAGCTCAGCGCATGGAGGAAGAGGGTCACAAAATTATCAAATTAAACATCGGAAACGTAGGGGTTTTCGGTTTCGATCCTCCTGAAGAGATTCAGTTGGACATGATTCGTAATTTGAGTAACGCTTCTGCTTATTCTGATTCCAAGGGTATTTTTGCTGCTCGTAAAGCCATCATGCAGTACTGCCAAGAAAAAGGCATTCAAGGTGTAGCTTTGGATGATGTTTATACCGGTAACGGTGTATCTGAGCTCATCGTACTTTCGATGAACGCGCTCTTAAATGATGGCGATGAAGTTTTAGTGCCAACACCAGACTACCCACTATGGACAGCTGCAGTTAGTTTGTCGAGTGGTACCCCTGTGCACTATTTGTGCGATGAGTCAAAAGATTGGGCGCCAGACTTAAATGATCTGCGCAAAAAAATTACTCCCCGTACAAAAGCAATTGTGGTGATCAATCCAAATAATCCAACAGGTGCGATTTACTCTAAAGAAGTGTTGCTTGAGTTGACCAATATTGCTCGCGAACATGGTTTGATTTTGTTTGCTGATGAAATCTACGACAAGATGTTGTATGACGGCGAGAAACATATTTCTTTAGCTTCTTTATCGAATGATGTTGTCATCATCACCTTTAACGGCTTGTCTAAGAACTACCGCTCATGCGGCTATCGAGCAGGCTGGATGGTGGTTTCAGGCGACAAAGAGATGGTGCGTGACTATATTGAAGGCCTTAATATGTTGGCGTCGATGCGCTTGTGCGCAAATGTGCCAGGTCAATATGCGATTCAAACGGCATTGGGTGGATATCAAAGTATTAATGATTTAGTAGGTGAGGGCGGTCGCTTAGCAAAGCAACGTGACCTTGCTTGGAAATTGATTACGGATATTCCCGGTGTGACTTGTGTCAAACCAAAATCTGCTTTGTATTTATTTCCAAAGTTAGATCCAGATGTTTACCCTATAGAAGATGATCAACAGTTTGTTGCTGATCTCTTAAAAGAAGAGAAAGTATTGTTAGTGCAGGGCTCTGGTTTTAACTGGGCCAAGCCTGATCACTTCCGCGTAGTGTTCTTACCTCACGAAGATGTGCTTAAAGAGGCGATTGGTCGCCTCGCACGTTTTCTCGAGCGTTATCGTAATAAGCATGGCCGTAAGGCTTCTTCAACTGCAGCAAAGGCATCATGAAACCGATTCAAGTAGGTCTATTAGGTATTGGCACCGTTGGTGGTGGCGTATTCACTGTGCTCGAGCGCAACCAAGATGAGATTACTCGTCGCGCTGGTCGTGGCATTCGTATTAATACCGTTGCTGACCTCAATGTAGAGCGTGCTAAAGAGATCGTTAAAGATCGTGCGCAGATCGTTAATGACGCTCGTGCGGTGATCAATAACCCTGAAATTGATATCGTTGTCGAGCTTATTGGTGGCTATGGTATTGCCAAGGATCTCGTTTTAGAGGCGATCGCAGCAGGTAAGCATGTGGTTACTGCTAACAAGGCCTTGATTGCTGTTCACGGCAATGAGATTTTTAAAGCAGCTCATGCCAAAGGCGTGATGGTCGCTTTCGAAGCGGCAGTTGCCGGTGGCATTCCGATCATTAAAGCTTTGCGTGAGGGTTTAACGGCGAACCGTATTGAGTGGATTGCCGGCATCATCAATGGCACCACCAACTTCATTCTCTCTGAGATGCGTGATAAAGGCTTGGACTTTGCAACCGTTCTCAAAGAAGCGCAACGTTTAGGCTATGCGGAAGCGGATCCAACCTTCGATATTGAAGGCGTTGATGCTGCTCATAAAGCAACCATCATGAGCGCAATTGCATTTGGTATTCCAATGCAGTTTGAAAAGGCTCACGTTGAGGGTATTACTAAATTAGCAGCGATTGATATTCGTTACGCTGAGCAATTGGGTTACCGTATCAAGTTATTGGGTATTGCCAAGAAAACGACAACTGGCGTTGAATTACGTGTACATCCAACTTTAATTCCTTCTAAGCGTTTAATTGCAAACGTCGAAGGTGCGATGAATGCGGTTCAGGTATTTGGTGATGCTGTTGGTACAACTCTTTACTATGGCAAAGGCGCTGGTTCAGAGCCAACTGCTTCCGCAGTCATTGCCGACTTAGTGGATATCACACGGTTATTGAGCGCGGATCCTGAGCATCGCGTTCCTTACTTGGCATTCCAACCAGAGTCCGTCCAAAACACGCCTGTATTGCCAATCGGTGAGATTACGACAAGCTATTACCTGCGTATGCGCGTGGCGGATCAGGCTGGCGTTCTAGCGGATATCACGAAAATCTTGGCTTCGCATGGCGTATCGATTGATGCGCTCCTACAAAAAGAAGCTGACGAAGGTGAGAGCCAAACCGATTTGGTTGCCTTAACTCACGAAACTAAAGAAAAGAACATGATCGCCGCAATTAAAGAGATTGAGAATCTCAAAACGGTTGCTGGTGAAGTGGTGAAGATTCGTTTAGAAAATCTGTCTTAATTAAATCTATGCGTTACCAATCTACTCGTGGCAATAGTCCGCAACAATCCTTCTTAGAAATTTTGTTGGGTGGATTGGCGCCTGATGGCGGCCTGTATTTGCCAATGCAATATCCAAAAGTGACTCCCGCTCAGTTAGATTCTTGGCGTGGCTTGTCTTATGCAGACTTAGCCTACGAAGTCTTGAGTTTTTATTGCGATGACATCCCTGAGGCAGATCTGCGTGCACTCTTGCGTAAAACCTACACCGAGCAAGTCTATTGCAATGGGCGTCCTCAAGATAATGCGAGAGACATTACGCCTTTACATTGGTTGGGAGAAGAGCATGGCACCCGAATTGGCTTATTAAGTCTTTCCAATGGTCCAACCTTGGCTTTTAAAGATATGGCGATGCAGTTACTGGGCAATCTTTTTGAATATGCATTAAAGCGTGCAGGTCAAAAGCTCAATATTTTGGGCGCAACTTCTGGCGATACTGGTAGTGCTGCTGAATATGCAATGCGTGGCAAAGAGGGTGTAACGGTGTTTATGCTCTCGCCACGCGGCAAGATGAGCTCTTTCCAATCGGCTCAGATGTATTCCTTACAGGATCCCAATATTTTTAACTTAGCAGTCGCTGGCGTTTTTGATGATTGCCAGGATATTGTTAAGGCGGTCAGTAACGATCATGCGTTTAAAGCGAAGAACCAAATTGGCACCGTGAACTCTATTAATTGGGGTCGCGTTGTTGCTCAGGTCGTGTATTACTTCCAAGGTTATTTACTGGCAACCAAGTCTAGTGCTGAAAAAGTATCGTTCACCGTTCCATCAGGAAACTTCGGTAACATTTGTGCGGGCCATATTGCTCGCATGATGGGTTTGCCGATTGCACATCTCATTGTGGCAACTAATGAGAACGATGTTCTTGATGAGTTCTTCCGTACCGGTGTTTATCGTGCGCGTAAGTCTGCTGAAACTTTGCATACCTCTAGTCCTTCAATGGATATTTCTAAGGCAAGTAACTTTGAGCGCTTTGTCTTCGACTTTATGGGTCAGGATGGTCGGGCGACTGCAGCCATGTTTAAGCAAGTCGATACGACAGGTGGTTTTGACATTTCCAAAGATGCGGTCTTCAAGGATCTTGGCAAATATGGTTTCCAATCTGGTCGCAGCACCCATGCTAACCGTTTGGATACTATTCGCAATGTTGAAAAGCAATATGGCGTGATGATTGATACGCATACCGCTGATGGTGTCAAAGTGGCTCGCGAGCATTTGCAAGCAGGTATTCCGATGCTGGTTCTTGAAACTGCTTTACCAATTAAGTTTGAAGAAACTATTCAAGAAGCTTTGGGTCGTCCTGCCGAATGCCCACCTGCATTTAGAGACATTAAATCAAAGCCACAGCGCGTTGAAAATATTGATGCTGATGTAAATCAGGTTAAAGATTTCATTACGGCGCACGTTAGTTAAATTCTTAATTGATATTGCTATGACTAAGCCACCGATGTTGACTGCGCAGCAGGCTTTAGATCATTTACTCTCCCATGCTAAACCAGTAGAGGAACATGAAAACGTTCCGATGCAAGCAACGTTGGGTCGTGTACTCGCAGAAAATGTGAATAGCCTGGTGGATGTACCTCCGCTCGATAACACTTCTATGGATGGGTATGCAGTGAGAACTGCTGACACCACGACGACTGGGAAAACTCTGAAAATCGCACAACGTATTCCGGCGGGTTCGGTTGGCATACAACTGGAGCCTGGTACTGCAGCCCGAATTTTTACAGGTGCCCCTGTACCACCAGGTGCTGATGCAGTCGTGATGCAAGAAGATTGCGCTATTCCTGAGGGTGCTGCAGACCAAGTTCAAGTCAACATTGTCCCAACACCAGGCCAATGGATCCGTCGCCGTGGTGAAGATCTCACCGCAGGCAAAACAGCTCTAACGGCTGGCACATTTTTACGCCCTCAAGAGTTGGGTGTTGCTGCGTCTGCTGGTTTAACCCACTTAAATGTGAAGCGCCGTGTGAAAGTTGCTGCTTTTTTTACTGGTGATGAATTGGCTTTACCAGGAGAGCCTCTAAAACCAGGCGGTATCTACAACTCTAATCGCGATACTTTATTAGCTTGCCTGAGGTCTTTGGGTTGCGAGGCGACGGATTTAGGCATTGTTCCTGATCGTTTGGATGCTACTCGCCAAGCCTTACGCAAAGCGAGTAAAGATCACGACTTGATCATTACTTCGGGGGGCGTGTCGGTTGGTGAAGAGGATCACATCAAGCCGGCAGTGACCGCTGAAGGTAGATTAGATCTGTGGCAGATTGCGATTAAGCCTGGTAAGCCACTAGCATTCGGTGCAGTTCGTAAATCCGATGAATCCAAAGATGGTGAAGCCTGGTTTATCGGTTTACCTGGTAATCCAGTATCTAGTTTTGTCACATTCTTATTATTTGTACGCCCCTTTATTCTTAAACTCCAAGGCCGTGAAGCGAGGTTGCCACAATCTTATTTAATGCGCGCTGATTTTGATTGGACAAAAGCAGATCGTCGCAATGAGTTCTTGCGGGTGAAGGTGAATGCAGAGGGTGGCTTAGATTTATTCCCTAATCAAAGTTCTGGTGTACTCACAAGTGCTTCTTGGGGGGATGGTCTGCTGGATTGCCCACCAGGGCAGCCTATTCACAGGGGTGATTTAGTGAAATACATCCCTTTTGACTCGCTGCTTAAATAATCGGTTTACGATTACCTTATGAAACTCGAATTGCGATTCTTTGCATCCTTGCGTGAAGCCTTAGGGATTTCTCAAGAAAATATCGATACGCCCACCAGCGTCAAAACAATTGCTGAGCTCAGAATCTTTCTTGCTCAACGCGGTGGCGTGTGGGCTGAGTCTCTAGCTGAGGGAAAAGCATTGCGCTGCGCCCTGAATCATCACATGGTGGATTCAAATACTGCTTTGCAAGAAGGTGCTGAAGTAGCATTTTTTCCTCCAGTGACCGGAGGCTAATGTGCCAATTCGAATTCAAGAAAAAGATTTTGATCTGACTGCCGAGGTTGCAGCACTCCACAAGGGTGATCCAAGAGTCGGTGCGGTAGTGACATTCCTGGGTACTGTGCGTGATATGAATGATGGCGGCCCAGTAAAGGGTATGACTTTAGAGAATTACCCCGGCATGACTGAAAAGGCTCTAGAAGAAATCATTACTCAGGCAAAAGCACGTTGGGATATTTACAACACGCTTGTGATTCATCGTGTTGGAGCTTTATTACCAGAGGATCAAATTGTTTTGGTGGCCGTGACTAGCGCCCATAGAGGAGAAGCCTTTGCTGCTTGCGAGTTCATCATGGACTACCTCAAGACTGCAGCCCCATTCTGGAAAAAAGAAGATACCCCTGAAGGTGCGCGCTGGGTCGATGCCCGCGTGACTGACGATGCTGCCATGGCACGTTGGAAGCAAAAATAGCATTCAATAGCTTTCCCTCATAGAAAGAAAATCCGTGAAGAAAATTTTTACACTCCTACTATTGTTGGGAATCTTCTCTGTACACGTCTCTGCTCAGAGCGGGCGACCCATTATTCAAATAGAAAGTGGTCGACTTCAGGGTGTGACAGAGCACAATATGTTGGTGTTTAAAAATATCCCCTATGCAGCGCCTCCAGTCGGTGATCTGAGATGGAGGCCACCACAGCCTGCTCTGGCTTGGAATGGAACACGTGATGCCGGTAGTTTTGGTGATGCTTGCCCACAGCCTTATGTGAAGAATTTAAGTTCAGGCCTGTCCTTACCGGGCAACGAGGATTGCCTAAAGTTAAACGTATTCACACCAACCAAGCCCGCCAAGAACTTGCCGGTGATGGTTTGGATTCATGGTGGCGGCATGTTGGTTGACGGAGCTAGAGATGCTCAGTTCACGCCAATCAATCTCATTAAAAATGGTGTCATCGTGGTGACATTTGACTACCGCCTAGGCACCTTTGGGTTCTTTGCAAGCAAAGAATTGATTGCAGAAGCTAAAGCAAAGGGTGAGCCAGTGGGTAACTACGGCACCATGGATCAAATTGCTGTGCTGAAATGGGTAAAAAGTAATATTGCTGCATTTGGCGGTGATCCCAATAACGTCACGATATTTGGTGAGTCTGCAGGCGGTCGCAGTGTTACATGGTTGATGGTTTCAGATGCTGCGAGAGGCTTATTCCATAGGGCGATCGCCGAGAGCGCCCAGCAGAGTCCTCTTCGTGGCATGACGCAAAAACATTTAGGCATGGCACCAGAAGTTGAAATTGATGCGAAATATATGGCAACAGTTGGCGCTAAATCGCTTAAAGAATTGAGAAGTTTGCCAACTAGTAAATTAGTCTTAACGGCCGCGAATTTTGAGCAAGGTGAATTTGGTGGCCCTTTTATTGATGGTCAAATCATTCAAGGCGATCCTATCCCCTTGTTTGCAGCGGGCAAACAGGCAAAAGTTCCATTCATGATTGGTACCAATTCTTGGGACTCGAGTTTTTTGGTTCCAGGTCAACCAGCTTTAGCTGCGCTTTCTAAAAAGCTTCATGAAACCCCAAAAAATATTGAGAAGCTTTACTCCAGAGTCAAAGATAAGTGCGTTGAGTCATCAGATGTTCTGGGTGACATGTTGTATCGCGGTAGCACTAAGCTGCTTGCCGATAGTATGAATGGGATTGCACCTGGTTATGCTTACTACTTTGATTACTTGACTAAGAATATTCGGCCTGCTTATCCAGGTGTGCCTCATACTTTTGAGATCAGTTATGTATTTGGTAGCTATGGGCTCATGCCGCAAGCACCCAGTAAGCTAGAGTCTGGTTCTAACAATTGCGCGTTGATAGAAAAAGCCACCGCTGATCTCAAACAAAAAGGGGTATGGTCGAAATATTGGTATCCAATTACCGATAAGAACAATCCTCAGGATATTGCGATGTCCGAGAGAATGTCGGCTACTTGGGCAGCATTTGCAAAAAATGGTAATCCGAATGTCAGTGGCCAAGCCAATTGGCCGATCTACAGCCTCAAGTCTGATGTCATGAGAAATTTCTCATACGATCAAGAGACTATTACAGGCTTGCTTAAAGAGCGAGTGGATTATCAAATGCTTCACTTGAGAGAGATTTTTGCTCTCGAGCGTCTAAAAGAAGCTTTTTAATTATTGAAGAGAAGTGTGTTGATGCAAAATAATCAAAGAACCTGGGCGCTTATTATTGGCTTAGCACTTATTCTGCTAGTTTGCGTTTTGGCCTACTTGGGCACCATGCCTGCAGAAGCCAATCCTTAACTAATATCCTTGGCTTCATGATTCGTTGATTGCTAATAGGGTCGATTGTCCCTGAGATTCCTGAACTTGGTGCATGAAATAGTATTTTTCTACTAATAAATTACTACTAAAAAATAGTAGGATTATCACAAATCAACTTAAAAAATTGAACAATGAAATCTGCTATTTACTCACGGATCTCTAGACTGGGCTGGCAATGAAAAGAATCATTGCTGCAGTCATCATTTTGCTTTGCTTTGGAATTGCCTGGCAGATGCTTGCGGTCGTCAAGATTAAGGTAGTCGGGCAGCCAAATTCTACAGGTCCAATGGCTACCCAAGTTGAGCAACCCTTTTTTGCTTCATTACAAAAAGAGACGGGGCTTCCTATCGAGGTTGATTTTAAAAGTCTTGATGCCCTGGGTCTGAAGGATACCTATCAGCTGCCAATGATGAGGGATGGTGTATTTGATTTGGCCTCCCTGAGGTTGATACAAAATTCACAAAATGAAGTCACTCTAAATGGCCTGGATTTAACTGGATTAAATCTAGATTTAAAAAAAGGGCGTGCACTTGCAGATGCTTATCTACCCGTAGTTGATAGACATCTGCAGGAAAAGTATCGCGTCAAACTCTTGGGTTTGTGGACTTTTGGTCCTCAAGAACTTTTTTGCAGCAAACCTATTAAAAGAATCTCTGATTTAAAGGGCTTAAAGATTCGTGTAGCTGGTGACTTATTGGGTGATTTTGTCGCCTCGCTTGGAGCGGTTCCAGCCATTATCCCTTTCGATGAAACTAAGGCAGCGCTTCAAAATCAGCTCGTAGATTGTGCAATTACAAGCGCCACTTCTGCCGGCTCTGCTGGATGGTTGAACTATACAAAGTATTACATTCCAATCTCATTTAATACCGGAGTAAATGCTTATGCGATTGCCTTATCAAAATGGAGTCTGCTGAGTGAAAAGCAACAGCAAATTTTACAAATGGCCTTTAATAAGCATATAGATAATATGTGGTCTATTTCGGAAGATTTATATATCGGGTCCCAGAATTGTCTGCTGGGAAAAGAGTCTTGTAAGAATGGTAAGCAATACAGCTTGATTCTTGTAGATCTTCCAAGCGATGATCTGAACTATTTCAAGCAGCAGGCCAAAGCTATCTCATTTAAGAAGTGGCGGGATGTGTGTGACAAAGAATATCCCGGGTGCGGCGAAGAATGGCTAAAAGTTGCTACGCCAATTGCAGACATACATTAATTCACATGCGCAAAAATCTTTCCTTTGATAAGTCGAATTTAGTAAAAGATATTCATTTCCAGAAAATTCTTTTGCCATTGCGCGTGATTGCTGGGCTATCGGCACTCATTTTTGCTTTCAATTTTTGCTATGAAATATTTGTGAGCTACAACTCATCTTCATATCAAAAGTGGGCACTTTCATTTGCTACCTTTGCTATGTCAGTTTGGGCTTTCATAGAAGTGCTGAATATTGCGCGTTCAATGACATCTACTTTAGTGGATACTTTGCGTTATTTGCTGGCAGCCCAGACTGCTTTCTTAAGTTTGCGTATCGTTTTGGCCTTCTTTTTTGAGACTAGTGGCGAGCAAGAGTGGCAACTTTTTACCCGAATGGATGTTGGCTGGCGCTGGATTTTTTTAACGATCTATTCTGCGCTATTCATTGCGATTATTGACTCCATCATTCGCCTCTTCTCTCTAAATGAAAAGAACAAGGCCCAGGCACTCGAGTCTCAGATGCTCGCCAGTCTTAATGCACTAGCAAAAGCTAGAGATAATGAAACTGGCAATCATATTATTCGTACGCAGCTTTATGTAAAAAACCTTGCTTTGCGTTTAAGAAGGATGGGTTATTACGAAAGTGAATTAAGCGATAAGGTCATAAACTTACTTTATAAGGCTGCTCCATTGCATGATATTGGCAAGGTAGGTATACCAGATCATATTTTATTGAAGCCTGGTCGATTAAGTGAAGACGAGTGGGAAATTATGAAAACGCACACCACTATTGGTGAAGCGGTACTATCTTCAGCCGGCAATGAGTTTCATGATGAAGATGGTGTGATTGCAAAGGCGTTGAAAATTGCTGGCGGCCATCATGAAAAATGGGATGGTAGTGGTTACCCAAGGGGATTAAGCGGTATTGATATTCCACTAGCCGCGCGAATTATGTCTGTAGCGGATATTTATGATGCTTTAGTGAGTGAGCGCGTTTATAAAAAAGGCTGGACCCACAAAGAGGCCATTCAAGAAATTATTCGTCATCAGGACACCTATTTTGACCCTCTTGTTGTTGAGGCATTTATTGCTGAGCAGGATCATTTTCAAGAAATTGCCGAGCAATTTAAAGACGAGTAGCTTATTGCTTACTCGATCCCAAAAAATTCTAACTTTTTAGCTCTAGGTAGACCCTTTAATTTAGCCTCTGCCTTGGAGGCCTCCGATCGATCTGGGTGCTCTTGGGTTGCCAGGAGGACAACTGGCCTTCGCGCTCTTGTATAGCGAGCGCCTTGCCCTGAGTTATGGGCCTCTAAGCGATGCTCAAGACGGTTGGTGATGCCGGCATAGTAGCTGCCATCAGAGCACTCAAGAAGGTAAACAAGCCAGGTCAAAATGGGTCAAATTCCGGTTAAAAAGGGCGTAAATAGCCTTGAAATTAGCAATATTGCCCTTATATTCTATAGATAGAAATACATGGAATACATGAGGCATAAAAATGAGAATAGATAAATTAACAACTAAATTTCAAGAGGCTTTAAGTGAGGCCCAGAGTATCGCTTTAGCCAAAGATAACCAATATATTGAGCCAGCCCATGTCTTGTTGGCAATGTTGCGTGACTCTGATGGCGCAGCCAAGAGTTTATTAACCCGCGCTGGCGTTAATGTTCCAGGCCTAGAAAAAGGGTTGGAGAAAATCATTTCCAATTTGCCAGAAGTGCAGGGCACAAGTGGCGAAGTGCAGGTAGGTCGTGATCTGAGCAATTGGCTCAACCTATGTGAAAAAGAAGCGAATAAGCGTAATGACCAATTTATTGCTGGCGAATTATTTTTATTAGTAGTGGCTGATGACAAGGGTGAGCTTGGCAAGGTTGCCCGTGAGAATGGCTTAAATCGTAAATCGTTAGAGGCGGCTATTGATTTAGTGCGCGGAGGAGAATCAGTGAATAGTGCAGATGCTGAAGGTCAACGTGAGGCCTTAAAGAAATATACAGTCGACTTAACAGAGCGTGCTCGCATGGGCAAGCTTGATCCCGTGATTGGTCGTGATGATGAGATTCGTCGCACCATTCAAATCTTGCAACGTCGTGGTAAGAACAACCCGGTACTCATCGGCGAGCCTGGGGTAGGTAAGACTGCTATCGTTGAAGGCTTAGCGCAACGTATTGTGAATGGTGAAGTCCCTGAGACCCTCAAGGACAAGCGTGTCTTGGTTTTGGATATGGCCTTGCTCTTAGCTGGTGCAAAGTATCGCGGTGAATTTGAAGAGCGCCTCAAAGCAGTGTTGAGTGATGTTGCTAAAGATGAAGGTCAGACCATCATCTTTATTGATGAGATTCATACGATGGTTGGCGCTGGTAAAGGTGATGGTGCAATGGACGCGGGCAATATGCTCAAGCCTGCTTTAGCCCGTGGTGAATTGCATTGTATTGGCGCAACGACTTTGGATGAGTACCGCAAGTACATTGAAAAAGATCCCGCCCTTGAACGTCGCTTCCAAAAAGTGATGGTTGAAGAGCCAAGCGTTGAGGCGACGATTGCGATCTTGCGCGGTTTGCAGGAACGTTATGAGCTTCATCACGGTATTGAGATTACTGACCCAGCGATTGTGGCGGCTGCTGAGTTATCCCATCGCTACATTACTGACCGTTTCCTGCCAGATAAAGCTATCGACCTTATTGATGAGGCGGGTTCACGCATTCGAATGGAGATTGACTCCAAGCCAGAGGTAATGGATAAGCTTGATCGCCGTTTAATTCAGCTCAAGATTGAGCGGGAGGCCGTGAAGAAAGAGAAAGACGAGGCTTCTCAGAAACGTCTTGCGTTGATTGAAGATGAGATCAAACGCCTTGGTGCTGAATATGCTGACTTAGAAGAGATTTGGAAAGCAGAGAAGGGTGCTGTATTAGGTGCTGCGAATCTGAAAGAGGAAATTGAGAAAGTACGTGGAGAGATCGCTAAATTGCAGCGTGAGGGCAAGCTGGAGAAAGTTGCTGAGTTGCAATACGGTAAATTACCCGAGCTTGAGGCCAAGCTAAAGTCTGCAGCTGCTGCGGAAGCTAAAGGCGATAAAGATGGTGTGGTAAAGAACAAGCTCTTGCGTACACAAGTAGGTGCAGAAGAAATCGCTGAAGTAGTCTCTCGTGCAACCGGCATTCCTGTATCGAAGATGATGCAGGGCGAACGCGATAAGTTACTCAAGATGGAAGAGTTACTACATAAGCGTGTGGTTGGCCAAGAGGAGGCTATTCGTGCCGTATCTGATGCGATTCGTCGTTCACGTGCTGGCTTGGCTGAAGAGAATCGCCCTTATGGCTCATTCTTATTTTTAGGCCCAACTGGTGTCGGCAAGACAGAGCTTTGCAAAGCATTGGCTGGCTTCTTGTTTGATAGTGAAGACCATTTGATTCGTATCGACATGAGTGAATTCATGGAGAAACATAGCGTTGCTCGCTTGATTGGTGCGCCCCCAGGTTATGTTGGTTATGAGGAGGGTGGTTACTTAACTGAGCAGGTGCGTCGTCATCCATATAGCGTTATCTTGTTTGATGAAATTGAAAAAGCACATCCTGATGTCTTTAATGTTCTCTTACAAGTATTGGATGATGGTCGCTTGACGGATGGTCAGGGTCGTACTGTTGACTTTAAGAACACTGTGATTGTGATGACCAGTAATATTGGTTCTCAGTTGATTCAGTCAATGACCGACAAGAAACAATCAGAAATCAAAGACGCTGTTTTTGAAGAACTGAAGAATCATTTCCGTCCAGAGTTTTTGAATCGGATTGATGAGATTGTGGTGTTCCATGGCTTGGACAAAGGCAATATCGCAAATATTGCGAAGATCTTACTGAAAAACTTGTCAGATCGTTTGGCAAAAGTGGATATGCAGCTCGAAGTGAGTGATGCGGCCTTAAGCAAGATTGCCGAAGTTGGTTTTGATCCGATATTTGGAGCTAGACCGCTGAAACGCGCCATCCAGCAGCATATCGAGAACCCCGTTTCCAAGATGATTTTGGAGGGCAAGTTTGGTCCTAAAGATGTAGTCCCTGTCGATGTAGATAAAAAGGGCGACTTTAGCTTCACTCGTCAAGTTCACTAGTATCCCAGCTGTTTTTTTGCAGGAATCTTCCTGCCCCAGTAAACTCGGTACATGACTGTTGCGCTCAGTAGGCGTGCCAGTGATGTCCGGGTTATTGGTCTTATTAGCCTAGCGCACGGCAGCTCACATTTCTTTCACTTAGTGCTACCTCCCATGTTTCCATGGTTGAAGGACGCATTTGCCCTAAGCTATGCTGAGCTTGGCTTACTCATGTCAATCTTCTTTGTGGTTTCTTGTATTGTGCAAGCAGCTTCAGGATTCTTGGTTGATCGTATTGGAGCAAGACCAGTGTTATTTGTTGGGGTTGGTTTACTCGCGCTTGCGGCTTTAACTTACTCTCAAAGTAATGGCTATCTTATGTTGATCGTTGGCGCAGTCATTGCTGGTTGTGGTAACGGCATTTTTCACCCGGTCGATTACACCCTGATTAATCATAAAATTTCTCCACCAAACTTACCTTATGCCTATTCTATGCATGGTGTAACTGGTTATTTGGGTTGGGCTGCTGCGCCAGCATTTATGGTGGGGATTGCACAGCTTGCTGATTGGCGGATTGCTTTCCTATCGGCAGCTTTGTTGGAGGCCATCATTTTGGCGATCCTTTGGAGCAACAAAAATCAATTGCTGGATAATGTTAAAGAGCGTCACGAGAGTAGCCATGCTAATGCTCAAGCTGCTAATCCTGGTAGCGCCCCAGAGAGTGTTTTTGCATTCTTAAAATCACCAGCAGTCTGGTTATGTTGGGCTTTCTTTTTCTTTAGCATGGCTTCCACTTCAAGCTTGCAATCATTTGCTCCAAGCGCACTCTTTAGTATTTATGAGATTCCATTAACGACGGGTAGCTATTACATTACGCTTCTTGCCTTGGGTAGTGCAGGGGGTGTTTTGTTTGGCGGATATTTGGCTGCTAAGTTACAAGCTCCCGAGCGAATCGTTTCCACTTGTTTATCTATCACAGTAGTTATGTGCCTATTACTAGCGACAGGCTTCATTTCAGTTGATCTCGTTCCAATAATTTTCTTTGCACTGGGTTTTGGATATGGAGTAGTGGCGCCATCACGAGATTTATTGGTTAAGCAAGCAACACCTCAGGGGGTTGCAGGGCGCGTGTATGGAATCGTGTATTCAGGTATTGATCTGGGCGCAGCGGTAGGCCCTTTTATCTTTGGTTTATTCATGGATGCAGGGTTGCCCAAGGCTTTATTCCTCGGCATTGTTCTGTTCCAGTTGATGATTATTCCAACAGTATTTAAAGTCTCTGCAGATCGCTTGCCGAAAGCTAAGTAATCACTCCAAGATGTTTCATAATATGAAATGTCATTACACTGCGTAAAATGCAGCGCAACATTAGTGGTTCAGATATATTTCGTGGCATGGATCATATTTCCGCATTACGAAATATACTTTCTAAGTAACTGTATTTAAACAGTTAAATAATTTACAAAAAATCTTCTATTCCCCTTGCTTAGAAATTTGAACTGTCTAAACTCTTATATAAGACATAAGACTTCAATGGGTCTTAAAAGTTCTCAAATTTTGAATTACTTGTTTAACTTAGGGAGAAAAACATGGCAGATCGCAAAGCAGAAATCGCAGCGTTACAAAAGGATTGGGAAACCAACCCACGCTGGAAAGGTATTACTCGTGGCTATACGGCTGAAGATGTTGTCCGTCTTCGTGGCTCATTGAAGATTGAGCACACATTAGCGAAGCATGGCGCAGAGCGTCTTTGGGAATTGGTCAACAACGAAGCTTACGTGAACTGTTTAGGTGCTTTGACTGGTGGTCAAGCAATGCAACAAGTTAAAGCTGGTATTCAAGCAATTTACTTGTCTGGTTGGCAAGTTGCTGCTGACGGTAACTCTTATGCGGCAATGTACCCAGACCAATCTTTATATCCAGTAGATTCTGTTCCAAAAATGGTTGAGCGCATTAACAACTCATTCCAACGTGCCGATGAAATCCAAACGGCTAAAGGTATTAATAAAGGTGATCCAGGTTACATCGAATACTTTGCTCCAATCGTTGCTGATGCAGAAGCAGGTTTTGGCGGTGTCTTGAACGCATTTGAATTAAGTAAGGCTTTGATCAAACAGGGTGCCGCTGGCGTTCACTTCGAAGACCAGTTATCTTCTGTGAAGAAGTGTGGCCACTTGGGCGGCAAGGTATTGTTGCCAACAACTGAATCCGTACAGAAATTGATCTCTGCACGTTTGGCTGCTGATGTGATGGGTGTTCCAACCATTATCTTGGCTCGCACTGATGCTGAAGCTGCTGACTTGTTGACATCCGATTACGATGAGAACGACAAGCCATTCTTAACTGGCGAGCGTACTCCAGAAGGCTTTTACAAAACACGTAAGGGCTTAGATCAGGCGATCTCACGTGGTTTGGCATATGCTGCTTACGCTGACATGGTTTGGTGTGAGACTGGTACTCCTGATCTTGAGTTTGCTCGTCAATTTGCTGAAGCGATCCGTGCAAAGTTCCCAGGCAAGATGTTGGCTTACAACTGCTCACCATCTTTCAACTGGAAGAAAAACTTGGACGATGCAACGATTGCTAAGTTCCAGCGTGAGTTGGGTGCGATGGGTTACAAATATCAATTTATTACTCTCGCTGGTATCCACTCTATGTGGTACAACATGTACGACTTGGCCCAAGACTACTCTAAGCGCGGCATGACTGCTTATGTTGAGAAGGTACAAGAACCAGAATTTGCTGCACGTGACCGCGGTTACACCTTCGTTTCACATCAGCAAGAAGTTGGTACAGGTTACTTTGATGATGTAACAACCGTTATTCAAGGTGGTAAATCTTCTGTTACCGCATTGACTGGTTCTACTGAAGAAGAGCAGTTCCATTAAGAATCCCTAAGCAGCATGTAGTAAGCAGTAGCAAACCAATACTGCCACGGCATCTAAATTACCCCACAAGGGTGACTTAGATGCCTTTTTCTTATATATTCCACTCATGACAAATTGCGTACTGTGTAAAGATGATCTCAAGCCTGAAGAGGGCGAGTTGATTTGGCGCGGGGATTATTGTCGCGTCATTATGGTGAATGATCCTGACCTACCAGGTTTTTGTAGGGTGATTTGGAATCAACACGTTTCAGAGATGTCAGATCTCACCTATGGAGAGCGAGACCATTTAATGTCACTGATCTTTGCGGTTGAAGAGGCAATTCGGCGCGTGATGGATCCGGATAAGGTTAATTTAGCCGCCCTAGGTAATATGGTTCCCCATATTCATTGGCATGTCATCCCGAGGTTCAAAGATGATGCCTTTTATCCAGGTTCGGCTTGGTCAGCGAGAACACAAGAGACTTCAAAATCCCATCTTGAGTCTAGAAGAGCTTTGGCTAAGCAACTGCCCATAGCAATTAAAGAGGCCATTTCTCAGTTATATTAGTATTAAGTTCAAGCAGTACCCTCCCTCATAAAATTACATTGGAGACAAAAATGAGCGTGCGATTAATTAAACACTCCAGATCTTGGATTGTTGCCTTATTTGGCTTTTGTATCTTCGGTGCGCAAGCCCAAACTAAATGGGATTTGGCAAGCGCTTATCCGGTTAGCAATTTTCATACCGAAAACTTGCAACAGTTGGCAGCTGATGTAGAAAAAGCTACAGGCGGCTCTTTAAAGATCGTTGTGCATCCTAATGGCTCTTTATTTCCGGCTAATGGAATTAAGCGTGGAGTTCAAACAGGCCAAGCACAAATGGGCGAGGTTTTAATTTCCGTGCTTGCCAATGAAAATCCTATTTTTGGCGTTGACTCAATTCCATTCTTGGCTACCAGTTACAAAGATTCTGAAAAACTCTGGAAGCTTTCGAAAAATGCCACAGAGTCTGCATTACAAAAACAAGGATTAAAGGTGGTCTATGCAGTGCCTTGGCCTCCGCAGGGTTTGTACTCTAAAAATCCGATTAATTCAGGCGCTGATATGAAGGGCTTGAAGTGGAGGGCTTACAACCCTGCAACGTCTAAAATTGCTGAACTCGTTGGCGCGCAGCCAGTAACAGTCCAGGTTGCTGACTTAGCTCAAGCAATGGCAACTGGAACCATTAATTCCATGATGACCTCCGGCGCAACTGGTGTTGATATTAAAGCGTGGGAAAGCTTGAAGTATTACTATGAAGTGGATGCTTGGTTGCCTAAGAATATTTTGATGGTGAATCAAAAAGCTTTCGATGCTTTGGATAAGCCAACGCAAGCGGCATTGTTAAAAGCATGTGCTGAAGCAGAGAGACGTGGCACTAAAGTTTCCGAAGAAAAGACTAAGCTTTACAACGAAACCTTAGCAAAAAATGGCATGATTGTGCAAAAGCCTTCACCTCAACTAAAGAATGACTTAGATAGGGTAGGTCGCATTATGGTTGCTGAATGGATTCGTTCCGCTGGCGATGAAGGTCAAAAAATCATCGAAGAGTTTAAGAAATAAAATCCATGCAAGCTTTGCGAAGTCCTTACGGCCGTCTGCTTGATGGCCTCATCCATTTGGCCGCCGTTCTGGCGGCCTTATGCATTTTTAGTATTTGTGTTTTGATGGTCTCGATGTCCCTTTCACGAGAATTTGGCATTAATCTTCGCGGCGCCGATGATCTGATAGCTTGGTTTTGTGCTGCATCTGCCTTTTTAATTTTGGGGCAAACATTTCAGCATGGCGGCATTGTTAGGGTCGAAATCTTTTTAAGTCGACTCAGCCCCGTCTGGAAACATCGTTTAGAGATTATTGGTCTTACAGTAATGTCGGGATTTTGTTTATTTGCGCTTTTAGCCTTTTCATTGTTTGTTTATCAGAGCTGGGAATTTAATGATGTATCTCAAGGGCAAATTATTGTGCCGCTTTGGATCCCTCAGATTTTTGCAGCTATAGGATGTTTAATCTTTTTCCTATCCGTTTTAGATGAGCTCTTTAGGGTATTGCGTGGCGGCAAGCCTCGGTATCAGCAAATGGCTGAGGAACGCTTAAGCGCAGGTGATTTTGGGGAGACGCTTTGAGTATTACGCTGATCGCCCTGATATTACTGGTATTGATGTCCTTCTTACTGCTAATAGGCATTTGGATACCAGCAGGCGTAGCCATTACCGCTTGGTTTGGATTAGCTTTCTTTTCCGACAAAGATACGATGATGAATTTGGCTAATGTCTGGTGGAATTCAAGTTCATCCTACACCTTAGCCTCTCTCCCATTATTTGTTTGGATGGGAGAAATATTATTCAGAACAAAGCTTTCTGAGCAAATGTTTACTGGATTATCGCCATGGTTAAACTGGCTTCCAGGTAGATTGATGCATGTGAATATTTTGGGGTGTGGAATTTTTGGGTCGGTCTCCGGATCATCTGCTGCAACTTGCGCAACGATCGCAAAATCCGCCTTACCTGAATTAACAAAGCGTGGATACGATGAAAAGATCACCCTCGGCTCATTATCTTGCGCGGGTACTTTGGGAATTTTGATTCCCCCCTCAATTACGATGGTGGTATATGCAGTAGCGGCTGATCAATCAATTATTCGCATCTTTTTGGCAGGCTTTATACCTGGCGCTATTTTGATGGGTTTGTTTTCTGGATACATCATTGTTTGGGCGCTTCTCAATCCTGATAAAACGCCTCCTGCAGAAAAGTACTCTTTGCGTCAGCGCTTGCATTCTATCGGGCAATTAATGCCATGTACCGCCTTAATTATTTTTATTGCTTGGCTGATGCTAGCTGGGTACTCAACTGCAACTGAGGCTGCTGCTTATGGCGTGGTAGGGTCACTCATTTTGGCTGCCGCAGGTAGAAATTTGTCTTGGAATAATTTTTGGCAAAGTCTTCTATCGGCTACAAGACTGACTGCAATGATTATGTTTGTCTTGGGGGCAACTTCTTTTTTATCGATTGTGATGAGTTACACCGGGATTCCAAGGGGGCTGGCTGAATGGGTGCAAAGCATGCATCTTTCACCATGGGCACTCATTTTTGTTTTGACAATTATTTATATCTTGCTGGGAACTGCATTAGATGGCATTTCGATGATTGCGCTCACCACCGTAACAGTTCTACCTATGGTCCAGCAGGCTGGGTTTGATTTGGTGTGGTTTGGAATTTTTATCGTCCTACTGGTAGAGATTGCGGAAGTAACGCCCCCAGTTGGCTTTAATTTGTTTGTATTGCAGAGTATGACTGGTAAAGATAGCAACTACATTGCTAAAGTTTCATTGCCTTTCTTTGGCATGATGGTATTGGCAGTAGCTTTAATTACCATTTGGCCTGAACTGGTGACATGGTTGCCCGATCAATTTCTACAAAAAGAAATTAAGTAATGCCGAATGGCTCTAAAGAGATCTAAACAGCCTTCCGGTGCAATCAACATCTTAGATGTAGGCGATGCAGCGCTCATGGTGGATTTTCGGGGTCGCGATAACGCGCTAAGTACTGTTCATCGGTTATGCGATCGGTTATTAACAAGCCGTCCCTCCTGGCTGTTAGATGTCATCCCAGGTATTGATACTCTCCTAGTATGCTTAAGCTTTCAGAGTCTTGAGTATCAGCAGATTCGCTCAAGTGCACGGGCTTATTTACAGAGTACATTACAAGAAATTTCAAGTTCAAAAAAATTACCAGAAAAAAATGAGCTTGTTTATCGTATTCGGGTTTGTTATGACCCAGAAATAGCGCCCGACTTGTTGAGTAGTGCGCAACAGTGCAAGTTAACAGTCCGGGAATTTATCAACCGGCATAAAAACTCTCAAACTTATGTCGATATTCTGGGTTTTGTACCTGGCTTTGCATATTGCAGTGGCTTAGACCCATCTTTGAGGTTGCCTCGCCTAGAAACTCCTCGAACTGCAGTGCCTGCTGGCTCCGTTGCGATTGCTGAATTGCAGACTGGGCTATATCCTCAGTCTACGCCTGGTGGCTGGAATGTGATTGGAAGAACTCCCGACATCTTATTTGATGCTGCAAGAGTACCTCCTAATTTACTGACGGCTGGTGCTCGAGTTGAATTCATTGAGATTAATTTAGATGAATATAAAAAAATTCAATCAGACTTAGCAAAGAAAATTCCACGAATCGAGGAATCTGCATCAGATGCCAACAATACGGTTGAAGTGCTTTCCGCTGGATCCTTAACAACGATCCAGGATCTTCCACGCTATGGCTATGCCCATCTGGCGCTGAGTTCAGGTGGCCCAGTAGATTTGGATAGTGCAGCTCTGGCAAATGCATTAATTGGTAATCCGTTCAATGCCGTTGGCTTGGAGATTACTGGTGTTGGTCCACGATTATTATTTCATGTAGACGCTTGGGTTGCTTGGGTAGGTGCGCCTTGTGAAGCAAAAATCGACGACAAGCGTATCTTGGGTAATCGACCTGTCCGAATTTGTCAGGGCCAAACCCTGAGTTTTTCTTCCATACAGCAGGGCTACAGAATTTTTTTGGCAATTGCTGGAGGCATTGATGTGCAATCTATTCTTGGTGGGGGTGGTTCGCATCTAAGCGCAGGCATTGGCAAAAAGCCGATACAAAAGGGCGAGCTCCTGCGCTTATCTCAGGCCCAACTTTCTGATCGGGTACCGCTCCTAAAAAATATGGTTGACAGTGGCATGAATTCCACCAAATGGTCCATTGCTTCTCCCATCATTCCTAGTCGTAAAACACAATTTATTCATGCAATTCCAAGCTTGCATTTCGATTTACTGAGTCCAAAAGAGCAAGACTTGCTATGGAAAACAGTGTGGACGGTTTCTTCACAAAGCAATCGAATGGGGATGAGATTGGATAGCCACTTCAAAATTACCAGCCCCATTTCTGGTATCGCTTCACAAGGCGTTTGGTTTGGTACAGTTCAACTCCCACCTTCAGGGCAGCCCATTTTGATGTTGTCTGAACATCAAACTACGGGTGGATATCCTAGATTGTTGGAGGTGGTAAGTTCCGAGCGTTCAAAATTGGCGCAAATGAAGCCAGGGGATAAGTTCCAATTTATCAGGACTACACTTGATAAGGCTGATGAGGCAAATACTTTGTACTTTACTAATCAGATAAAAACCTTAAATAATATTGAGTCTGCTCTATTGGGTAAGTTATGAAAAAGAAAATTGATCTCAATTGCGATATGGGTGAGGGGTTCGGAGTATGGGAGATGGGTGATGATTTTTCACTTCTCGACTATATAGATTCGACCAATATTGCCTGTGGCTGGCATGCTGGCGATCCAGAGCGTATGAAAAATTTAGTCGCCGCGGCTATTCAGAAGAATGTATTTATTGGAGCTCATCCGAGTCTGCCAGATTTAATGGGTTTTGGGCGAAGAGAGATGGCAATCACTCCTAATGATGCCTATAACTTTGTCATGTATCAGGCGGGTGCTCTCAAAGCATTTGTTGATGCGAAGAATGGACGATTGCATCACGTTAAACCGCATGGAGCGCTTTATAACCAGGCAGCCAAAGATCTTGAATTGGCAAAGGCAATTGCCTTAGCGGTGAGAGATTTGGGGGGCGATGTGATTTTGTACGGCCTAGCAGGAAGTTGTTATGTAGAGGCTGCAAAATCTGTTGGCGTGATACTTTGGCAAGAGGTTTTTGCAGACAGACGTTATACCTCCGAAGGCTATTTAGTGTCGCGATCTGAACCAAGAGCCTTAATAGAGGATGAAGATGAGGCTGCACAGCAAGCTTTACGGATGGCTGCAAGTGGCGAGGTACTTTCGATTGATCAAAAACTGGTCAAGCTGGAGGCTGATACACTTTGCATTCATGGGGATGGCCCCTCAGCCCTTGATTTTGCAAGAAAAATCTGCTCTTTACTCTAATGCATTAAATTGGTAGAAATTCAGTAAAGAGCTGAGTGCAGTACCTATAATAAAAAATAGATGGAGACAGGCAGTGATAGATAAGATCATTCCCAGCGTGGCGCATGCCGTGCAGGATATTCGTGATGGCTCAACCATTTTGGTTTCGGGTTTTGGAGGGGCTGGGCTCCCAATTTACTTATTAGATGCCTTAGCAGACCAGGGCGCAAAAAATCTGACAATTGTGAGTAATAACGCTGGCAATTCTGGCATTGGTATTTCTAAGTTGATTGGCGCTGGGCAGGTGAAGAAAATGGTTTGCTCATTTCCTCGCCAACCTGAATCTGGAGCATTTGATGATCTCTATCGTGCTGGCAAGATTGAATTGGAATTAGTTCCTCAGGGTACTCTTGCAGAACGTATTCGTGCCGGTGGTGCAGGTATTGGGGGTTTTTATACACCCACTGGTTTCGGTACTGAGCTCGCAGCGGGGAAAGATACTCGTGTGATTGATGGGGTAAATCATATTTTTGAAACCGCAATTAAAGCAGACTATGCATTAATTAAGGCTGATAAAGGGGATCGTTGGGGCAATCTGACTTATCACCGTACTGGCCGAAACTTTGGTCCGATTATGGCAACGGCAGCCCGCTGCACAATTGCGCAGGTCAATGAAGTTGTTGAGCTTGGCAGTTTGGACCCTGAAAACATTGTGACTCCTGGAATTTTTGTGAAACGTGTTGTATTGGTTGGGGGTAAATCATGATTGATCTCTCTAAAGTACAAAAGCGTACTACTGCTGATATTGCAAAACGGATTGTTCAAGATATACCCGACGGCGCTCATGTGAACTTGGGTATTGGTCAGCCCATGTTGATCTGTAACCATTTGCCGGCAGACAAAGAAATTCTGATGCATTCCGAAAATGGTTTGCTTGGTATGGGCCCTTTAGCAAAAGAGCATGAGATCGATGAAGAGTTGGTCAATGCTGGCAAACAACCAGTCACAATGTTGCCTGGTGCCTCGTTGTGTCATCACGCAGATTCTTTCGTGATGATTCGTGGCGGGCATATTGATATTTGTGTTTTGGGTGCATTTCAAGTCTCCGTCAAAGGCGATATTGCCAACTGGCGTACTGGTGATCCCAAGGCTATTCCAGCAGTTGGCGGCGCTATGGATCTAGCGCTAGGCGCAAAGAAATTGTTTGTGATGATGGAGCACCTCACCAAGTCTGGCGAATCCAAGTTGGTTAAGGAGTGTACTTATCCATTAACTGCATTAGCAGCAGTCGATTGTATTTATACCGACTTGGCAACTATTGCTGTTACACCAGAGGGTCTAGTAGCCATAGATTGGGTTGACGGTATGAGTTTTGAAGAACTTCAAGAACTCAGTGGCGTACCCATGCGGAAGCTTGGTAAATAAAATTGCGCTTTAGATTTTTCCTGTTATTGCTCTTGTGCCTGGCGGGCGTTCGTACGGGTTACGCTGACAGTAAAAGCGTCTATCCAGTAAAGCCGATTCATTTAATTGTGGGGTTTTCTCCTGGAGGCTCTGCTGATACCGTAGGACGTGCTTTGGCAGAGGGCTTATCTAGTCGTCTAGGACAAGCAGTGATTGTTGAGAACAAAGCTGGCGCTAACGGCAATATTGCTGCTGAGCTGGTTGCTCGGTCTGCACCGGATGGTTATACCTTGTACTTCCCATCTATCGGCCATGCAGTAAATGCATCGTTATACAAAAATTTACCCTATGACCCAGTGAAAGATTTCACGGCAATAGGTGGGGTATTTTCAGCGCCTAATATGTTGGTAGTCCCAGTCAATTCACCCTATAAAACGGTTGGTGAAGTCATTGCAGCAGCCAAAGCCAATCCCGGTAAATTAACTTTTGCATCTAGTGGTAGCGGAACATCAGTGCATTTATCTGCAGTGCTATTTGAAAAAATGGCCAAGATTGACATGATTCACGTGCCATATAAAGGCACTGGAAGTGCTATGCCTGATGTGATCTCTGGTCAGGTGGATATGAGCTTCCCTAATTTACCGAGTGCGGTTCCACAGGTGAAGGCCGGCAACTTGAGAGGTTTAGGTGTGACAACGGCAAAACGCTCAGCTGCTGCGCCAGGCATACCGACCATTGCAGAATCTGGCTTGCCAGGCTATGACATGGCAACTTGGTACGGTCTAGTTGCGCCTGCAAATCTACCAGTAGAGATTCGTAATCGATTAAATAAAGAGCTACAGAGTATTTTGGCCGATCCTAAATTTAAGGATAAGTTGATTGCGCAAGGCGCAGACCCAATGCCTGGTAGCCCAGAACAATTTTCTGCTTTTATTAAAAGTGAAATTGAAAAGTGGCGTAAGCTGATTGCACAATCAAAAATTACTGTTGATTAATTTAAGAAAATACTAAAGGAAGATTCATGTCATTTGCATCCAATGCCTGTATCGCAGGAATATATGAGCATCCTCTTAGGGTGGCGCCTGATCACACTGTTGCTCAGTTGCATGCTGAAGTAGCGCGTGGCGCTTTGCTAGATGCCGGCCTAACGCTGGATGATGTGGATGGTTATTTCTGTGCAGGCGATGCTCCTGGTATGGGCCCAGTTTCTATGGCCGATTATTTGGGATTAAAAAAGCTCACGTATTTAGATTCAACAGATACTGGTGGCTCTTCTTATCTAACGCATGTAAACCATGCGGCCCGAGCCATTGCAGCAGGTCAATGCAAGGTGGCTTTAATCACTTTGGCTGGACGACCAAAGTCTGAGGGTTCTAGCGGCACACAAGTGCGCAGTCAATGGGCTAGTGCTCCTGACTTTGCTTTTGAAAAACCTTATTCACCAGCGCCATTAAATACTTATGCAATGTGCGCTATGCGTCATATGTATGAATTTGGTACCACCAGTGAACAATTAGCATGGATTAAAGTAGCCGCTTCACACCATGCGCAACATAATCCCAATGCTGCACTGAAAGATGTTCTTACTGTTGAAGATGTTTTGAGCTCCCCAATGATTGCCGATCCCTTGCATCGTGCAGATTGCTGTGTGGTGACAGATAGTGGCGGTGCTTTGGTTGTGGTCCACCCCGATATTGCGAAGACCTTGAAGAGGCCAGTAGTTACCATGATGGGTGCTGGCGAAACCACTAAAGGTCAGATGGGCGGCAAAGTCGATCTGACCTATTCTGGTTTGGCATGGGCCGCGCCATTAGCGTTTAAAGAGGCCAAGTTAACTCCTGAACAAATTCGATATGCATCTATTTACGATAGCTTCACCATTACTGTTTTGATTCAATTAGAGGATCTCGGATTTTGCAAGAAGGGTGAGGGTGGTAAGTTTGTCGAAGGAGGCCAACTTATTTCTGGCAAAGGCAAGCTGGCTTTTAATACCGATGGTGGTGGCTTATGCAATAACCATCCCGCCAATCGAGGTGGCATGACAAAAGTCATTGAAGCGGTGAGGCAGTTGCGTGGTGAAGCCCATCCAGCGGTTCAGGTGCCTAATCTCGAGTTTGCCCTTGCTTCTGGTATTGGCGGTGCACTGGGAACTCGTCATGGTGCAGCAGTATTAATTTTAGGGAGACTGTAATGAGTCAAGTAAACAAAGAGCATCGGTTACCAAGTCCAATTGCTAATCCTGAAAACAAGGCCTTTTTAGAAGCCGCCCAGAATAAGCAGCTAGTTTTAAAGCATTGCAACTCCTGCAATGAGGTCCATTACTATCCACGCACTATCTGTCCACACTGCGGCAGTAACGATACAAGTTGGGTCAAGTCTGATGGCTTGGGAGAAATTTATTCCTATACCGTCATGAGACGTGGTGTGGAGGTTCCGTTTGCAATGGCTTATGTTCGCTTAAATGAAGGCATTTCTATACTGACTCATCTGACGAATTATGATTTCGATGCAATTCGTGTCGGGCAAAAAGTAAAGGTAGTGTTTCAGGAAACGCAAGATGGGCAAAAAACCCATCTCTTTGAGCCCGCCTAAAAAAGTAATTGCTTAAGCCAGTTTCTTCAGGGCCTCGAGATAATTCTCGGGGTTCAGTGGCTTACCCTCGCGTTGCGCTTCCCACATCACTTGTCCCAAGCATTCCATCATGAGGTGTTGAGCTTCGTGTTCGGAGCCTAATTTCTTACTTAGTTTTTCTGCGACCTCTTTAATACCAAGCGGCTGATTAATTGAGATTTGCTCACTAATCGATAAGTGCATTGATAAATGCAAGAAGGGGTTCGTTTCACCTCGCTCTGGGGTGTAGTCCTGCGCTAGGGCACCTTCTGGATCAACTAGCAGTGCATGGTATTCAGGATGTTGCGCCATCCAGTCGCCAGCGAGTGTTTCCATGGAATCCAGAACCTGATTCTCGGTTTTCTTTTTCCAGGCGTCACAGAAAAATCGGCGCACTTCTTCACGAGTTGGATTAAATATCGCCACGAACTTTTCCTTTGCCAGTTTTTTGCTTAAAGCCACAGAGTGGTTCAACGATGCATTGTGTGCAGTCGGGACTGCGAGCCTTACAAGTGTATCTACCATGTAGGATGAGCCAATGATGCGCGTCTAGCAGGTATTCTTTAGGAACCCGCTTGAGCAATTGCTCTTCCACTTTGACGACATCTTTTCCAGGGGCTAAACCGGTTCGGTTAGAAACCCGGAAGATGTGGGTATCTACTGCAATCGTTGGCTGGCCAAAAGCAGTATTGAGAATCACGTTAGCTGTTTTTCTGCCAACGCCGGGAAGTGCTTCGAGTTCCTCCCTTGTTTCAGGAACTTTGCCGCCATGTTTTTCTATTAATAGTCGACAGGTCTCTTGAATATGTCTGCCTTTGGAGTTGAATAAGCCAATATGTTGGATATAAGGGCGCACACCTTCTTCGCCCAGATCTAAAAGCACCTGCGGTGTGTTAGCTACTTTGAATAGCTTTTGAGTTCCTTTATTAACGGATACATCAGTTGCTTGCGCAGATAACAATACCGCTATGAGCAATTCAAAAGGAGATCTGTACTCCAGTTCAGTTGTAGGTTTTGGATTATTGGCTTTGAGTTGCTCAAAAAAAGCACGACGCTTCTCAGGATTCATCATTTTTGTTGTTGTGCTCTAGCAATGGCTGCAGCAATAATGGCGCGCTTACGCTCTTTCTCTTTTGCCTCTTCCGCTGAGGTAGGGTGCTCTACATTAACAGCTACTAATTTAGAGGCTGCTTTCTTGGCCAGACGTTCGTCATTATCTTTTTTCTCACGTTTAAGACGCTGATCGCGATCGTGATAACGCTGACGAGAGAGATCAGCTAATTCTTGAGACCAAGCATTCCAGCCAGTTTTATTAGCCGTCACATCAATCATACTGATGCAATCGACTGGGCATGGCGGGATGCAAAGATCACAACCAGTACACCATTCAGTTAGTACCACATGCATTTGTTTGGAGGCACCAACAATTGCGTCGACAGGACAAGCCTGAATACAGAGCGTGCAACCAATGCATTTCTGAGGGTCTATAAACGCAACTGGTCTTGGGCGCTCTAGGCCGCACTCAGAGTCGATGGTGGGATGCAAATCAAATGCATCTTCTGGGTAAATGGGAGTTAAAACTTGGCTGAGTCTTTTAATCCCCTCTACTCCGCCAGGTGGGCAGCGATTGGGTAGGGCTTCGCCACTAGCTAGGGCTTCTGCATACCCTCTGCAATCTGGGTATCCACACTTTGTACATTGGGTTTGAGGAAGAAGATCTTCCAGGCGATCAGTGAGTTCGTTCGCCTGTTTCGTTTTCATTGCCTTGAAAAGTTTAAAAGGTGAGGGCGTAACCCTCACCGTTTTTACTTAGTCAGAACCTTCTAGCTCAGGAGGTCTTGCCTTACTCTTTTTGTTGACGACTTGGTGTTCACGAATAAAGTTTTTGATCTTTGGGTAAACCTTGTCGCGCCAACGACGCCCAGCAAAGATGCCGTAGTGACCTGCACCAGCAACTTCGTAGTGATCTTTATGTTCTTTTTGAATACCAGTACATAAACCATGTGCTGAACGTGTTTGTCCACTTCCAGAAATATCGTCGAGCTCACCTTCAATAGTTAGCAGAGCAGTCTTTTGAATATCTTGTGGCTTCACGAGTTGGCCAGCTACTTCCCATGTGCCATTTGGTAGTGAGTAGTCTTGGAATACGGTTTTGATCGTATCTAAGTAGAACTTCGCATCTAAATCCAATACTGCGTTGTACTCATCGTAGAAACGAATATGAGATTCAGCATCTTGCTCGTCACCACGTACTAAGTTTTGGAAGTAATCCCAATGAGACTGTAAGTGGTTCTGTGGGTTCATCGCAATAAAGCCAGTGTGCTGTAAGAAGCCTGGATATACGCGACGTCCAGCACCTGGATAGTTTGGCGGCACTTTGTAGATCACATGGCTTTCAAACCACTCATGGGATTTTTGCTCTGCCAAGTTATTAACGGCAGTAGGTGATTTGCGGGCATCAATTGGGCCGCCCATCATAATCATCGATGATGGGGTTTCTTCACCAGCAGATGCCATTAAAGAGATTGCACCCAATGTTGGCACTGTTGGTTGGCAAACAGAAATCACATTTAAATCTTTTGCGCCGATAGTGCGAATGAATTCTTGAATGTAATGAACATAGTCATCAAGACCAAATTCACCATCTTCAACTGGCACTAAGCGAGCATCGACCCAATCGGTGATGTAAACCTTATGGTCTTGCAATAGGGTGCGTACAGTGTCACGCAACAAAGTAGCGTGGTGACCAGACATCGGAGCAACTATCAGTACAACAGGGTCATCCTTGAGGCTCTTGATGGTTTCTACATCATCAGAAAAGCGCTTAAAACGAACCAGATTACAAAATGGTTTTGCAGTGATTGTTCTCTCATGAATCGCAACTTCGTGACCATGCGCTTTAACAGAGCGAATACCAAATTCTGGTTTTTTATAGTCTTTGCCTAAGCGGTAGAGGAGTTCATAACTAGCAGCTAATCGATCCGATCCAGGAACCTTAGAAGCTGGATTCGAGGCATTAATAAAAGCCTCAGATGCAGCGCGTGCCCATGAACTCATGGGTTGAAGTAAGGCTTTTTGGAACTCGTGTAACTGATAAAGCATGGTACCCCCTGTAAATCTATTTAGCCGTGTATTACGCTCTTTTAAGCCAATACGCGGGCGATTGCTTTGGCAACTTTATCAATATTTTTGGTATTGAGCGCCGCCACACAAATGCGTCCAGTAGAGAGAGCATAAATGCCATCCTCTTTCTGTAAGCGATCTACTTGCTCAGCAGTCAAGCCTGAGTAAGAAAACATTCCACGCTGCTTCTCGATAAAAGCAAAATCTTGCTTTACACCAGCAGCAGCTAATTTTTCAACTAAACCATGACGCATAGCTTTAATGCGATCACGCATCTCTGCTAATTCATCTTCCCAAAGTTTACGCAGTTCAGGTGAATTCAAAACAGCAGCTGCAATTGCAGCACCATGTGTTGGTGGGTTGGAGTAATTAGTGCGAATGACGCGCTTTAATTGTGAAAGCACGCGAGTTGATTCATCTTTGCTTTGAGTCACGATAGACAAAGCGCCTACACGTTCACCATAGAGTGAGAATGACTTAGAGAAAGAGCTCGACACGAAGAAAGACATACCTGATTGCGCAAAGAGGCGTACAGCAATACCATCCTGTTCAATCCCGGCGGCAAAGCCTTGGTAGGCCATGTCCAAGAAAGGAATCAAGCCTTTGTTCTTGCAGATATCAATTACTTGACGCCATTGCGCTTCAGTAATGTCTGCACCAGTTGGGTTGTGGCAGCAGGCGTGCAAAAGTACAGTTGTGTTCTTTGGGAATGATTCCAATGACTTGACCATGCCATCAAAATCTACGCCACGGGTCTTGCCATCAAAGTAAGCGTACTCAACTACTTCGAAGCCGGCAGATTCAAAAATGCCGCGGTGGTTTTCCCAGGTTGGATTACTGATTGCGCATGGAGCGTTTAAATTGAGGCGCTTAATGAAGTCAGCGCCAACACGCAGTGCACCAGTGCCACCCAAACATTCGGCAGTCACTACGCGACCATCTTGAATAAGGGAAGAGTCTGCGCCAAACAATAAATTTTGTACTGCACTGTTGTATGGGTTCGGACCTTCGATAGGAATGTAGCTGCGTGGTGAGTGCTTCGCCACAATGGCTTCTTCAGCCTTGATCACTGCTTTTAAGAGAGGCACTTTGCCTTCATCCGTGTAATACACGCCAACACCGAGGTTTACTTTGTCAGGACGCTGATCTGCAACGTAGGCTTCTGTGAGGCCAAAAATAGGATCTTTAGGGGCTAATTGAACTGAGGCAAACAGGGTCATTTGGGTTTGTAAGTGGCAGTTAGGGGTGATTTAAGGGTGGTTTTACTAGTGCTTGACGTTAAATTGGGTTTAATTGTCTGTTTTTGAAGTCAGAACCAACTATTTCTAAATAAAAACGGCAAAATCATTGTTTGTACAAAATTCGCTGTGAAGAAAACTCACAGATGAAATGATAGCCGAGATGCCCCCTAAGTTGCCCAAAAATGGATCAAAACCTGAAGTAAAAGAGCTGCAGTTAAAGCCTGTCGCTGACCCCCTGGGTGAAGTCGGGCACGACCTAGATCCGGCCAAGTTTGTAAGCTTCCCAGACTCCCCTTATCAGCTCTATCAGCCTTTCCCCCCAGCAGGGGACCAGCCGGCAGCCATTGATGGCTTGGTAGAGGGTATAGAGGACGGTTTGACCTATCAGACGCTATTAGGGGTAACGGGGTCAGGCAAGACCTTCACCATGGCCAATGTCATTGCTAGAACAGGCCGCCCAGCCATCATTTTTGCCCCAAATAAGACCTTGGCTGCTCAGCTTTATAGCGAATTTAGGGAGTTTTTCCCTAAAAATGCGGTTGAATACTTTGTCAGCTACTACGACTACTACCAGCCAGAAGCTTATGTGCCGCAGCGCGACCTCTTTATTGAGAAAGATTCCTCGATTAATGAGCATATTGAGCAAATGCGCTTGTCGGCTACCAAGAGTTTGTTAGAGCGTCGTGACGTCATCATTGTGGCAACGGTCTCTGCAATTTACGGTATTGGTAATCCTGGTGACTATCACAGCATGGTGATGACATTGCGTCCTGGCGACAAGATGAGTCAGCGGGATATTTTGACGCGCCTCATCGCGATGCAGTATGACCGCAATGAAACCGATTTCAAGCGCGGCGTATTTCGAGTGCGAGGCGATACAATTGATATCTTCCCTGCTGAACATAATGAATTAGCAGTACGCGTGGAATTATTTGATGATGTGGTCGAAAGTTTGCAATTCTTTGATCCACTTACCGGAAAAATTCGGCAAAAGATTCCACGGTTTACTGTGTATCCAAGTTCGCACTATGTGACGCCTCGTGAAACTGTTCTCAAAGCTATTGAAACGATCAAGACTGAGTTGCGTACTCGCCTCGACGAGTTTGTCAAAGATGGTAAGTTAGTTGAGGCGCAGCGTTTAGAGCAGCGTACCCGTTTTGATTTGGAGATGCTCAATGAATTGGGTTTCTGTAAGGGAATTGAGAATTACTCTCGCCATCTCTCAGGTGCCGCTCCAGGCGAGGCGCCACCTACCTTAGTGGACTATCTACCGAATGATGCATTGATGTTCTTAGATGAGAGCCATGTCCTAATAGGTCAGTTAAATGCGATGTACAACGGCGATAAATCTCGCAAACATACTTTGGTGGAATTTGGCTTTCGTTTACCTTCGGCAATGGATAACCGCCCACTGAAATTTACTGAGTTTGAAACCAAAATGCGTCAAACCATTTTCGTTTCTGCAACACCAGCCGATTATGAAAAAGAACACCAAGGTCAGGTAGTAGAGCAAGTAGCAAGACCAACGGGATTGGTTGACCCAGAAATTGAAGTGTTACCAGCAAGCACTCAAGTCGATGATTTGCTCAGTCAAATTCATGATCGTGTGAAGGTGGGTGAACGTGTTTTAGTCACAGTATTGACTAAACGGATGGCGGAGCAATTAACAGATTATCTTTCTGATAACGGTGTGAAGGTGCGTTACGTTCACTCTGATATTGATACGGTTGAGCGTGTTGAAATTTTGCGTGACCTTCGTTTGGGTGTATTCGATGTCTTAGTCGGCATTAACTTGCTACGCGAAGGTTTGGATATTCCAGAGGTTTCCTTAGTGGCCATTTTGGATGCCGATAAAGAAGGCTTCTTGCGCTCAGAGCGATCCTTAATTCAGACCATTGGTCGCGCTGCCCGAAATGTTCGGGGTAAAGCGATTCTGTATGCCGATAGAGTCACTGATTCCATGCGCCGAGCGATGGGGGAGACCGACAGGCGACGAACCAAGCAAATTGCTTTTAATAAACTCCATGGCATTGAGCCTAAAGGGGTTCAAAAGCGTATTAAGGACATTATTGATGGGGTTTATGACGTCAAAGAGAAGCGTCAGGAGATGCAGGTAGAGCAAGAGCGGGCTCGCTATGAAGATATGGGTGAAAAAGATTTAGCCAATGAAATCAAGCGCTTAGAAAAGCAGATGAACGCTGAAGCCAAGAATTTAGAATTTGAAAAAGCCGCTAGCACCCGGGATCGACTCACCAAGGTCAAGGAAATGGCCTTTGGAGCCAGGTCTAGGGATTCGGTCTAAGGATTTAGTCAACTAATACCTGACTTACGTTACGGTTTTTTTGAGATAATTCCCGATCAATTTGCTGGGGAATATGGTAAAGTTGAGTGGAATGGTCGGGTATTACCCGCCCGCCCATGAGCTGTCCATAACAATCCATTACCAAGGTGACATATGAGACTTACAACTAAAGGTCGTTTTGCAGTAACCGCAATGATTGATTTAGCCCTGCGTGAAACGCATGGCCCTGTAACTTTGGCCGGAATCAGCCAAAGACAAAAGATTTCCCTTTCTTACCTCGAGCAATTGTTCGGCAAATTACGCCGCTTCAACATCGTTGAGAGTACTCGTGGCCCTGGAGGTGGATACACCCTAGCGCGTCCATCTACTGAAATTAGCGTAGCTGACATTATCGTGGCGGTAGATGAGCCATTGGATGCTACTCAATGTGGTGGCAAAGGCAACTGCCATACCGAAGAGGAAGGGCATGGTCGCTGTATGACTCATGATCTATGGAGTAATCTCAATTCCAAAATGGTGGAGTACCTCAGCTCAGTGAGCCTGAAAGATTTGGTTCAGCAGCAAGAAGGTCGCGGCATGGTGATTCAAGACATGCGTCAAAAGAAAATTAAAGTTGAAAGTGTGAAGGCTGAGAAACCAGCGCCAGCACTTGCGGCAAAAAAAGAAGCCGCTCCCAAAGCGCCACTCATCAACTCTGTCTTTAATTTGGCGCGACAGAGTTAAGTGAATTAAACGAATTTAATCAGCAGTACTACACATTAGAAATACAACATGAACGCTCCACAAGATCTACCTTTGCAACCGGTTCCAATGTTTAGTCTAAAGCACTTTCCGGTGTACATGGACTATTCGGCAACAACACCGATTGATCCTCGTGTGGTTGACAAGATGTTGCCGTATTTGCGTGAGCAGTTCGGTAACGCCGCTTCCCGTAGTCACGCTTATGGCTGGGCTGCAGAAGAGGCAGTCGAGTGGGCGCGTTCAGAAGTAGCCCAATTAGTACATGCCGATCCTAGAGAGATCGTATTTACTAGCGGCGCTACTGAAAGTATTAACTTGGCACTGAAAGGTGCCGCCCATTTTTATAAAGAGCGCGGTAATCACATCATTACAGTGAAGACCGAGCATAAAGCCACTTTAGATACTTGCCGTGAATTGGAGCGTGAAGGTTTCGAAGTGACTTACTTAGATGTTTTGCCAAATGGCTTGATTGATTTTGCCCAGTTAGAAACTGCAATGAAGCCAGGTACGATTTTAGCTTCAGTGATGTATGTCAATAATGAAATCGGTGTTGTGCAAGATATTCCGGCAATTGGTGAGTTATGCCGTTCACGGGGCGTTATTTTCCACGTTGATGCAGCCCAAGCCACTGGCAAAGTAGAGATTGATTTAGAAAAGACCAAAGTCGATTTGATGAGCTTTTCTGCTCATAAGACTTATGGTCCAAAAGGTATCGGTGCATTGTTTGTGCGTCGCAAGCCTCGTATTCGTATTGAAGCCCAGATTCATGGTGGCGGTCACGAGCGCGGTATGCGTTCTGGCACATTGGCGGTTCATCAAATTGTGGGCATGGGCGAGGCATTCCGCATTGCTCGTATCGAGATGGCTGAAGAAAATAAACGTATCCGCGGATTGCGTGATCGCTTGTTGGCTGGTCTGAAGGATATTGAAGAAGTCTATGTAAACGGCGATATGGATGACCGTGTTCCCCATAACCTCAACATTAGCTTTAACTATGTTGAAGGTGAGTCCATGTTGATGGCGCTCAAAGATTTAGCCATTTCATCTGGCTCTGCTTGTACTTCAGCCTCTTTAGAGCCTTCATATGTGTTACGTGCGCTGGGCCGCAATGATGAGTTGGCGCATAGCTCGATTCGCTTCACTTTGGGTCGTTTCACGACGGAAGAAGAAGTGGATTTCACGATCAAGCTAGTGAAAGAAAAGATTGCAAAGTTGCGTGAGCTCTCCCCATTATGGGAGATGTACAAAGACGGAATCGACTTGAGCACGATTCAATGGGCTGCACACTAAAAGATATATCTAGATAAAGAAATTAAAGAGGAAATACCATGGCATATAGCGAAAAAGTCATCGACCATTATGAAAACCCCCGTAACGTTGGCTCCTTTGACAAGGGCGACGATAGCGTAGGTACTGGCATGGTTGGTGCGCCAGCTTGTGGCGACGTGATGAAGTTACAGATTCGCGTGAACGATCAAGGTGTGATTGAAGATGCCAAGTTCAAGACCTATGGTTGTGGCTCTGCTATCGCTTCCTCTTCATTAGTTACCGAGTGGGTTAAAGGCAAGACTTTGGATCAAGCCCTAGAGATTAAGAATTCCTTGATTGCTGAAGAGTTGGCATTGCCACCAGTGAAAATTCACTGCTCTATCTTGGCTGAAGATGCAATCAAAGCTGCTGTTGCTGATTACAAAGAGAAGCATCCAGTTAAATAAGAATTTGAGAAAGCTATGGCAATCACCTTAACTGAAAAAGCTGCAAAGCACGTTAACCGCAATCTAGAAAAGCGCGGTAAAGGCTGCGGGCTGCGTTTGGGTGTTCGCACCACGGGCTGCTCTGGCTTGGCGTATCAGTTGGAGTATGTTGATGAACCTGCTGCTGAAGATCAAATATTTGAGTCCAATGGCGTGAAAGTATTTGTTGATCCAAAGAGCTTGGCTTATTTGGATGGAACCGAATTGGATTTCGTACGTGAGGGTTTGAATGAAGGATTTAAGTTTCAAAATCCAAACGTAAAAGATGAGTGTGGTTGTGGCGAATCCTTCCGCGTCTGACGATTACTTCCACTTCTTTGGTTTAAATCAGCAGTTCAAGATCGATTTGCCTGCACTTGATCAGGCGTATTTGGCAATTCAGAAGGAAGTTCATCCCGATCGACACGCTCGCGGCAGTGAAACTGAGCAACGCCTCGCGATGCAGATGGCAACTTTCGCGAATACTGCATTTCAAACTCTCAAAAATCCTATTCAACGTGGTTTGTATCTGTGTCAGTTGCATGGTGTTGATGCCAAGCTAGAAACCAATACTGCAATGCCTGCTGCTTTCTTGATGAGACAAATGGAATGGCGTGAAAGTCTGGATGAGCAGGCAGAAGATTTGCCAGCACTTGAAGCCTTGATGGCTGAAGTGGAGCAATCTAAGGCGGATACCCTTGCTGAAATTGCTCAGGCCATCGATGGCGCTAAAAATTATCAGCGTGCTGCAGAACTTCTGCGCGGCTTATTGTTTATTGATAAGTTTGCTCTTGAGTTGGATGACACTATTGCAGCCTTAATCTAGCCGTTACCCAAGCTAAACTCTATTTTCTATGGCCCTATTACAAATCTCTGAACCTGGTAAATCGCTTGCGCCACATCAGCGCCGCATTGCCGTAGGTATTGATTTGGGGACCACCAATTCTTTGGTGGCTATTGTTAAAGATGCATTGCCTAAAGTATTGCCTGATGAACAGGGGCGCGAGTTATTGCCTTCAGTAGTGCGTTACTTGCCGAATGGTCGCACCCAGGCAGGATTTGAAGCGCTCGAGAGCATTGTGATTGATCCAAAGAACACGATTGTTTCGGTGAAGCGCTTTATGGGTCGTGGCTTGACTGATGTTGAGCATATTGAGAGCGCGCCTTACGACTTCGTTGATCAGCCAGGCATGCTCAAACTGAGAACAGTTGCTGGCGATAAAAGTCCAATTGAAGTTTCTGCAGAAATTCTTGCGCGATTGCGGCAGTTAGCTGAAGACTCTGTAAACGATGACATTGTGGGTGCAGTGATTACCGTGCCGGCCTATTTTGATGATGCACAACGTCAAGCAACTAAGGATGCTGCGAAGTTGGCTGGCATTGAGGTATTGCGTTTGCTAAATGAGCCGACCGCCGCTGCAATTGCCTATGGTTTGGATAATGCCTCTGAAGGTGTCTATGCTGTTTATGACTTAGGCGGCGGCACCTTTGATATATCCATCTTGCGGATGAGTAGAGGTGTATTTGAGGTGCTCTCTACAGGCGGTGACTCTGCTTTGGGTGGCGATGATTTTGATCATCGTTTGTATTGCTGGGTGATTGAGCAAGCTAAGTTGCCACCCCTCTCAATTCATGATCACCGTACACTGCTACAAGCATGCAAACATGCCAAAGAACAGCTTAGCCATAACCCCTTAGCACGTGTGCATGAAACTCTTTCAGATGGCACAGTAGTGAATGTTGGCGTAAGCCAAGCCCAGTTTTTCGAGATTACACAAAACTTGGTTGCTAAAACCTTGATGGCCTGCAAGAAAGCCCTCCGTGATGCGGGCTTAAAAGCTGAAGATGTTAAAGGTGTTGTTATGGTGGGTGGTTCAACCCGCATGCCGAATGTACAACGTGCCGTTGGCGAACTATTTGGCACACAACCTTTAAATAACTTAAATCCTGATCAAGTCGTTGCGCTTGGTGCGGCGATGCAAGCAGATTTATTGGCTGGTAACCAAAGTAAAGATGATGAGTGGCTCTTGCTTGATGTCATTCCGCTATCACTTGGTATTGAGACTATGGGTGGTTTAGTAGAAAAAATCATTCCTCGCAATACTCCTATTCCTGTTGCTAGAGCACAAGATTTCACTACCTTTAAGGATGGCCAAACTGCATTGGCGATACAAGTGGTTCAGGGTGAGCGTGAGTTAGTGCAAGATTGCCGCTCACTCGGCCGATTTGAATTACGTGGCATTCCGCCAATGGCTGCAGGCGCTGCACGTATTCGGGTGACGTTTCAGGTAGATGCTGATGGTTTGTTATCTGTGAGCGCAACTGAGCAAGGCTCTGGTGTTCAGGCATCAATTGATATTAAGCCTTCTTATGGCTTAACTGATGCTGAAATTACGCGTATGTTGCAAGATGGGTTTGCATCAGCCAAAGAAGATTTACTCTCTAGATCATTGCGTGAAGAGCAAGTTAATGCGCAGCGTTTATTAGATGCTGTACAGACAGCACTGGCTAGTGATCGCAATCTTCTGAATACTGAAGAGCAAAAAGCAATTGATCAAGAGATGGCAATACTGCAAAAGATTTTGGATGAAGAAACTGATAGCGCCATTGTGCGCAAAGCGGTAGATCATGCAGCTAAAGCAACTGATGAGTTTGCCCAAATGCGAATGAATGCGAGTATTCAGAAAGCCTTATCTGGTAAGAATGTTGCCGAGATCTAAAAATACATAGATAAATAGAAACCAAGTAAACGCCATGACCCAAATTGTTGTTCTTCCCCATAGTGAATATTGCCCAGAAGGCGCAGTAGTTGAAGTCGCTCCAGGCACGTCAATTTGCGAAGCTCTTCTTGAAAATGACATTCCGATTGAGCATGCTTGCGATATGGTCTGTGCTTGCACCACTTGTCACGTGATTGTGAAAGAGGGTTTTAACAGCCTAAATGCTCCAGACGAGAACGAAGAAGATATGTTGGATCGTGCTTGGGGCCTTAACCCACAGTCCCGTTTATCTTGCCAAGCCATTGTTGCTAGAGAAGATTTGGTGATTGAAATCCCCAAATACTCTATTAATCACGCTAAAGAGAACCATTAGCCGCACTAAGTTGGTGCATTGGGCTCAGTATTAAAGCATTAGACCCAAAAGGCTGTCGCAGATAGGACTACTATGAAGTTGTTCATTCTGTAGTTTGTTTTACGTAGTACCTCCATAGATTTCTTTTAAGCCATCCTTCGGGGTGGCTTTTTCTTTTTTCGCTTTTAGCGCTTGGGCGGCACTGAGCTCGATTCGCGAATAACTAAATTGACGCTGGCTTTAATTTTTCGAGGCAGATTGTCTACCCCATTAATTTGGGAGATTAGATGGTTCGCTGCCTGTGCCCACATGCCAATTGCATCTATATGAATCGTACTCAGACTTGGTGTGAGATGCTGAGAAATTTCTAGATCATCAAATCCAATAATGGATAGATCATTTGGAATTCGAAGCCCTTGCTTTTGTGCTTCAAGTAATGCTCCTAACGCTAATACGTCTTGACCGCAAATGATCGCAGTAATTTTAGGATTATTGAGGAGTAATTTTTTCATTCCGAGACGTGCTTCATGTAGACCATAAGCACATTCAACAATCACGTCGCTTTTAACCTGAATTTTTTTCTCAGCTAAAAGCTCTAGAACCCCGTCTACACGGTCTCTAGCACGATCGTTATGCGTTGTAATTCCTGCCAGTATTCCAAAGTGTTTATGCCCAAGAGAGAGTAGATGCTGAACTCCAGGCTTGATTGCCTCTCGGTTATCAAAGCCTGAGGCATAGCCGTTATAAGGTGCTGATAATGATCCCACGTGTATGTATGGAATATTGCGGGTTTTCAGTAGCTTTAGCGCTTCTCGCTGTTGGCTAACGCCAAATAGCGCAATACCTTCAACGCCTCTAGTTAGTAAATTGGTTATTTGGTTTGCTTCAATCTCAGGATCGTAGTTACTACTCGCTACCAAAAGTTGGCGTCCAGATTCATTCAGTTGACGTTGAAATTCTGCAAGGCCTTGTGCAAAGATTGCATTATCAAGAGTCGGGACAATAGCGCCAATTGTTCCAGAGCGTTTGAGCATTAGTGCGCGAGCTCCTGCATTGGGTATGTACCCTAATTTTTTTATAACACTACTAATTTTTTCTTTGAGTTCAGAGCTAACTGCATCTGGATTATTTAGGGCCCTAGAAACGGTGGCAGTAGAGACTTTTGCTGCGGATGCAACATGGTCAATCGTGATTGATCCTACCGTTTTTTTCATGTGGGCCTTAGGGAAAGTCCTAGTCAATTTGAGTTTGCACCGCTTATTTTGCTTCCATTTTGTGGTTAGAATGAAAGCGCTTACATTTTCTGTCATTCTATAAGGAATTAGAAATTTTTAGCAAGTTTTTATCCCTCCTTCTGTTTTGTGCAATCCTTCTGTTTGCTTGGTTTGGGTTAACTGAGTGGACGGGTATTATTTCGGGCGCAAGATTTCCATCGCCAACTGAAACGTGGAATTCATTCAAAATTATTGCTGTGCAAGGCTACGGCAATGGCAAGTTGTATCAGCATATTCTTCAGAGCGTGGTGCTGGTAACTTCAGGATTTTTAGTCTCATCATCCCTAGGCATCCTGCTTGGTATTTTGATGGGCGCAAATAAGAAAATTGAAGCATTTGTTAACCCAATATTTTTAACCTTAAGACCAATTCCCCCTTTAGCTTGGATCCCGCTAGCGATTGTTTGGCTGGGGCTCGGCAACTCAGCTAAGGTTATGGTGATTTACGTGGCAGCGTTTGTACCGGCTGTTATTAATACTTTCACGGGTGTCCGCTCTATTGAGGTGCCGCAAAGAGAAGCAGCGGCTATGTTGGGGATTAGCCGCTTTGCCTATTACAGAGAGGTTTTAATACCTGGCGCTCTACCACTGATCTTTACTGGTCTAAGACTTTCACTCCAGGCATCGTGGACTACTTTGGTTGCTGCCGAGTTGGTGGGTGCTACTTTAGGATTGGGTTCAATACTCAACCAAGCTGCTCAAGATATTAATCCGGCAATGATTCTGGTTGGCATGATGAGCGTAGCAATTTCCGGATGGCTAATGACGCAATTATTAGCAAAGGCTGAGCGCTATGCGATGCCTTGGAGAGCTTGATGGTTAATCGCGACCGTTTAAACCAAGGTGAATTTATATTATGGACTGGCTTAGGTCTTGCTAGCTTTATTGGTTTTTGGTATCTAGCGGTTGCTCTTGGTTTTGTTCCTAAGCAATTTCTTCCTGCGCCACATCAGGTCTTGTTGAAGTTTATTCATCTACTCAATGAACCATTCTCTGGCTATACCTTACTTGCCCATATCGCCTCCAGCTTTCAGCGTTTTTTGTATGGCTTTGTTTTAGCTGTCATGATCGGCGTTCCATTGGGTTTGTTGATGGCCTTATCAAGGTTCGCTAACCAGCTGATTACCCCTTTCTTTGAGAGTATTCGTTTTGTAGCCCCTATTGCCTGGGTTCCATTTGCAGCGCTTTGGTTTGGTACCGGCATAGGCGGACCAGTATTGGTAATCTTTATGGGCGCATTCCCGCCCGTATTAATTAATACTTATCGTGGTGCCATACATGTTGATAAAAAATATCTTGAAGCGGCAAAGATGCTGGGCGCCGGCAAGTTTCGCTTGATGACTGAAGTGTTATTTCCTGCGGCAATCCCCTCAATTATTGCTGGCCTCAGAATTTCAGCGGGGCTGGGTTGGCAATCGTTAGTGGGTGCAGAGTTAATTGTGGCTTCTAGCGGTGTTGGTTACATGATGGTAAAGGGTCAAGCAAGTATTCAAACCGATATTGTTATGAGTGGAATGATTGCAATTGGATTAATTGGTTTATTAATTGATGTACTTTTAAGGCAGGCTGAAAAGCTGGCTGTTCACTATAAAGAAATTTGAGTTATGGCAGATATTGTTTTTGAATCCGTAGAACGTAGTTTTAAACAGGGTGGAAAAGAATTTCTAGCTGTTGGCGGAATTGACTTGTGTGTAAAAGATAGGGAGTTTGTTGCTATTGTTGGACCATCTGGCTGCGGTAAAACAACGTGTATGCGGATGGTTGCGGGCCTGGAAATGCCAAGTAAGGGGCGTGTTTTAGTTGGCGGCAAAGAAGTGAAGGGTCCAGGACCGGATCGCGCAGTTGTATTTCAACAATTTGCATTATTCCCATGGAAAACAGTACAGGAGAACATTGAGTTCGGACTCAAGTCTTTGAGTATGAGCGCGGAGGATAAGAGGGAGAAGACGGCCCGCTTAATCACCTTAATGGGTCTAGAGGGTTATGAGCAGGCTTACCCTCATCAATTATCGGGGGGTATGCAGCAACGTGTGGCTATTGCACGAGCCTATGTATTAGAGCCGGAGGTCCTATTAATGGATGAACCATTTGGGGCATTGGATGCGCAAACACGAGTTGTAATGCAAGAAGAGCTTGTGAGACTGGCCCGTAAAAATCCGAAGACGGTTTTATTTATTACCCATGCGGTTGAGGAAGCTGTGTACCTTGCGGATCGTGTCGTTGTAATGTCTAGAAGGCCTGGTTTGATTAGAGATGTTATAGAAATTAAGCCGATTAGAGAGAAAGAAGGTTGGGATCAATACACTCGTATTGAAGATGTAATGGATTTAAGTTCTTTTGTGCAGTTACGTAGTCATATTTGGAAATTACTCAGGGAGCAAAACCTGGGTGTTGATCATTGATTTACTTTTGAAATAGACGAAGGAGACGGATATGAAATTTAAAAAGTCATTGGTTGGAATCTTAGGGGCAACGATGCTTGCTGCAGCAAGCATCGGGAATGTGCAAGCACAAGCAAAGCCTGCTTTAACGGAGATTAAGGTGAGCTATCAGCCTGCTCTGTATTGGGCCTTGCCGTTCTTCGTCGCAACTGAAAAAAATTGGTGGGGAGAGTTGGGTCTTAAGCCAGAATTTAGTACCTTCCCTGCAGGTGTTCCTCAAATCGCAGCGTCTGCCTCCAAGTCTTGGGATGTGGGGGGTACGGGCTCGGTACCGGCCGTCTTAGGTTATGTCCGTTTCGGAATCAAAACGATTGGCCTTAGTAACGATGAGTCTGCTGGAAATGCATTACTAGCTACCCCGAAAGCAGCAGAGGCATTTACGGCAAATCCACAGTCCTTAAAGGGACAAACTATTGTTTTAACAGGCAACTCCACAGGCGACTATGCAGTTCAGTCTTGCCTTAAGAAATATGGTTTAACTAAAGCCGATGTCGTTATTAAAAACATGGGCCAGGGCGAAATTATTTCTGCAATGTCATCTGGGAATGCGGACTTTGGTGGTTTATGGGCGCCAAATATTTATACCCTAGAAGAAAAAGCTGGTGCCAAGGTTATTTGTAGCGGCAAAGATGGAGGAGCATTTGTACCTGGCGCTTTAATTGTTCGCGGTGATTATGCAAAGGAAAATCCACAGAACGTCGCTAAATTCTTAGCAATTTACTTGCGCGCATGGAAGTGGATGAATGCCAACAAACCCCAAGCCATTGCAATGATGAAGAAGTTTTATGAGCAAGGTGGTGTGACTATTTCTGAGGCCTCAATGAAGAAAGAGTTTGATACCCGTCCAAATTATGATTTAGCAACAGAGTTAAAGATTATGGATGGCTCTAAAGGCCCATCACAAGTTGATGGTTGGTTCAATGCGATTGCAGCCTTTATGCAATCAACTGGAGCAATTCAAACTATTCCGCCAGCAAACGAATACATCACTGATGAGTTCATGAAGATGGTGAATGCTGATAAGAAGTTGCGTGAGTTTGCAAATAACACGAAGTAGTTAACAAAGAAATCCAAAAAATGGGGGCAACCTCATTTTTTGGATTAAAGCTGTAAGCGCTTACAAAGATAGGGTTAGAAACATGTCAATAAATTATTTGAAGAAGGCGGCTAAAACTCCAGAAACTGAGACATCGACAGCTCAACAAGTGGTCACTGAAATGCTGGCCAACATTGAGCGAAATGGTGAATCAGCCGTAAAGGAATATGCCGTAAAGCTTGATAAATGGTCTGGTGATATCGTGATGTCAGAGTCTGCGATCAATAAAATTCTAGCGGATGTGCCTGATTCGGTAAAAAGAGATATCGATTTCGCTGTCAAACAAGTATTTGACTTTGCTCTAGCCCAGAAAAAAAGTATTAGTGATTTTTCAACGACATTGCATCCAGGTGTCACAGCAGGTCAAAAGGTGTTACCGGTAAATGTGGTGGGATGTTATGCGCCGTCTGGAAGATATGCACATATTGCTTCAGCATATATGACTGTGGCAACTGCAAAAGCTGCCGGCGTCAAAAATATTATTGCTTGTTCTAGTCCATTTCGTGGTGGTGGCATTCATCCATATGTGCTTTATGCCTTTAAGGCAGCTGGTGCAGATGTCATCATGACTCTTGGCGGGGTGCAGGCGATTGCATCCATGGCCTATGGTCTCTTTACAGGGAAGCCAGCAGACGTTGTGGTTGGGCCTGGCAATAAATTTGTTGCGGAGGCAAAGCGTTCATTATTTGGCAAAGTTGGAATAGATGTTTTTGCCGGTCCATCAGAGATTGCGGTAATTGCAGATGAATCTGCAGATCCTAAAATCGTTGCCAGCGACCTAGTAGGGCAGGCTGAACATGGACATGAATCCCCGGCTTGGTTATTTACAACATCTGAGAAATTGGCTAAAGAGGTGATGGAGCTGGTTCCTCAGATGATTGATGTATTGCCACCAACGGCTAAAGATGCAGCAGCTTGTGCCTGGCGTGATTACGGAGAAGTCATTGTATGCAGCACTCGAGAAGAGCTTGCTAAGGTTTCTGATCAATACGCTAGCGAGCATCTTGAGGTTCATGCAACAGATTTGGATTGGTGGCTAAGTAATCTAACTTGTTACGGATCCTTGTTTTTGGGTGAGGAAACCACTGTTGCTTTTGGCGACAAGACTAGCGGACCAAACCATGTATTGCCAACTAAAGGAGCCGCTAGATATTCGGGTGGATTATCAGTTCATAAATTTATGAAAACCTTAACTTGGCAGAAGATGACGCGTGAAGGCAGTAAAGAGATGGCATTGGTAACTGCAAGAATTAGTCGCCTCGAGGGAATGGAAGCGCATGCCCGTACTGCTGATGATCGTCTTGAAAAATACTTTCCCAATGAAACATTTGATCTTGGAAGCCCTGTTGAAGTATGAGTTCATTAGCGAATCAACTTTTTAATCTGCAGGGTAAAACTGCTCTGATCACTGGTGGTAGCAGCGGATTAGGAGAGGCAATTGCTATGGCCTTAGGTTTGTCTGGCGCCGAAGTGATTATTGCCGCTCGCAGAGAGGGACCTTTAAAGCAAGCCGAAGAGCGAATGAGAGAGCAGGGAGTCAATGTCTCCTCTTATGTTGCTAATTTAAGTGATTTAGAGGTTGCCAAGGATCTTTCAACTCGAGTCTTAGGTAAAACTGGCAAGGTGGACATCTTAGTTAATGCTGCAGGTATTAATTTACGAGAACCCTTCGGCGAGGTTTCTCCTCAGAGCTGGCAAGAACAATTAAATGTTCAGTTAGCAGCGCCGTTTTTTATGACACAAGCGCTTGCTCCCCAAATGAAGTCTCGGAACTGGGGAAGAGTGATCAATATTGCTTCGTTACAAAGTTATCGGGCATTTGCAAATAGCGCTCCTTATGGTGCAGCCAAAGGCGGTATTTTGCAGTTAACCAGGGCAATAGCTCAAGAGTGGTCAAAATTTGGGATTACTTGTAATGCAATTGGCCCAGGATTTTTTCCAACAGCACTGACTGCACCAGTATTTAATAATCCTGACTTAGTCAAAATGCACTCAGAAAAAACAGCTATTGGTCGCAACGGAGAATTGAGTGATATTTATGGTCTGGCGATCTTTTTGGCTAGCGATGCCTCTGCATACATTACTGGACAGACCATCATGTTGGATGGTGGTTATACCGCTACATAAGGAACGAGATAATGAAAGCCTTGGTTTATACCCAGCCCAATGAAATGCAAATTATGGAACGTCCATACCCTTCTTTAGATGAGGGTGAGGTGGTTCTCAAAATCGAGTCTGTTGGAATCTGCGGAAGTGATATGCATGCATTTCATGGTCATGACCCAAGAAGAAAGCCGGGCCTAGTTTTAGGGCATGAATTTGCTGGCACGGTTGAGGAGATGAGCTCTCCATTGTTTTCAAAGGGTCAAAGAGTTACCGGGAACCCTTTAATTACATGTGGCAATTGTGAATATTGCTTGCAAGGCCGAAATAATTTGTGTGCTAATCGTACGATGGTTGGGATGACAAGACCGGGCGCCTTTGCGGAGTATATGAGTATTCCCGCTAGTTCACTTATTGCTATTCCAGAGAGCTTAAGTTTAGATGCGGCTGCGTTAACCGAGCCTGCTGCCACAGCCGTCCATGCCATTAACTTATCAATGCGCGCACTTCAAAGACCGATTCAAGAGTGCCGTGTTTTGATATTGGGTGGAGGTGCAATCGGAATGTTATCAGCGTTACTCTTGAAGCATTACGGTGTGGATGACTTGACGGTTGCTGAAGTGAATCCCTTGCGTAGAAAAGCGATAGAAAAATACGTAGACTGTAAGACAATCAACCCGATTGATAAAAAGATTTCAGAAAATGCTTATGAGTTTGTGATGGATTGTGTCGGCGCTGTAGTAACCCGAAACTCGGCTTTAAGTGCAGTTAAACCTGGCGGAGTAATGATGCATGTTGGCCTACAGGATTGGGCTAGCGAAATTGACATGAGAAAGCTTACGCTTGCTGAGATTACCCTGCTGGGCACCTATACCTATTCGACGGTAGATCTACAAGCCACTGTAAATTTGCTTGCACGCAATGCCTTTGGTGACCTTGTATGGGTTGAAAAGAGATCGCTGGAAGAAGGTCCTCAGGCATTCAGCGACTTGCATGCAGGAAAGACTGCTGCAGCTAAAGTTTTATTAAAACCGTTTTAATCTATCTCGGGATGCTGAGCTATGCAATTTGACTTTTACTCAACCCATTCAATATTGGTGGCGCGAGGTAGTTCAGTCAATCTTGCACGCAAGATTCAGGAGCGAGGCGGCAAATCGGTATTGATTGTTACTGATCCTGGAGTGTTGGCTGCAGGCTTGCTAAATAGAGCATTAGCTCAATTTAAAGAGCTGCAGCTATCAGTTCAAATCTTCTCAGATGTTGAAGCTGACCCACCAATCCCGGTAATCAATCAGGCAGTGCTGGCGGCTCAAGAATGTCATGCTGACTATATCGTTGGGTTTGGGGGTGGTAGCTCAATGGATGTTGCCAAGTTGGTTGCACTCCTATCGTCTGGAAAAGAAAGATTGGAAGATATCTATGGGATTGGCATGGCGAAAGGCCCAAGATTGCCTCTCATCTTAGTGCCGACTACCGCAGGTACTGGCTCAGAGGTGACTCAAAGTTCTGTTGTTACGGTCAGTGAGAGCGAGAAAAAGGGTGTGCTTTCACCACATCTTTTGCCAGACATGGCAATACTCGATGCAGAATTAACTCTCGGCCTGCCATCACATGTAACCGCCGCAACTGGAATAGATGCAATGGTTCATGCAATTGAAGCTTTCACTACTAAGCGCTTGAAGAACCCAATGTCGGACTGCGTTGCTAAAGAGTCTTTGAGATTATTGGCTGGTAACCTTCACCAAGCAGTCAATTTTGGAAACGATATTGTTGCTCGTGAAAATATGTTACTTGGTGCTTGTTTAGCCGGTATGGCATTTACGAATGCACCGGTTGCTGGAGTGCATGCCTTAGCCTATCCAATTGGAGCAAGATTCCATGTGCCTCACGGTTTATCTAACTCATTAATGCTGGCACCGGTAATACGATTTAATATTGATGTTGCTCACTCGATGTATGCAGAGCTTGGTCAAATCATAAAGCCTGGGCTAAAAGGTTCAAGTATTGAGCAGGCCTCCCAGTTGGCCGATTATCTCGGTAGCCTTGCTGGTGAGTTGGGATTGCCGCAAAAGTTGCTTGAGGTAGGAATTACAGAACGTGATATTGATCAGCTAGCACAAGATGCGATGCTACAAACTCGATTGCTGATGAATAGTCCCAGAGAAATTACTCTGAAAGATGCTGCGACGCTATATCGTGAAGCCCTATAGGCTAGATAAGAAATGCTGCTTGATAGCTAGCGTGATGTTCTGTCTCCCGTGCTTCTTACGCTCTAGAAGTCCAACCTTACGATAGATTGTTTTTCCAGGTAGATCCTGAATGTTGAGCTGTCGATCATTCCCCCAGGAGATGTTTGCTAACTTTGGAACGATCGAATAGCCAAGCCCTTGGCGCACTAGTTCAATAATAGCCTCGACAGAATTGAGCTCCATACCTTCTTCTATAGAAAGTTTATTAGCCTTAATGGTTTGGTCAACTAGATGGCCCGTCCAAGTATTGCGCTCAAAGCGAATGAAGGGCAGTTTGGAATCTGCGTACGACACGTTTGATTTTCGTTTTGATGCAGTTGCTGGACTGATCAAGATCATGGGCTCTTTGTATAGCTCAGTCCATTGTACGTTTTGGGGTAATGCATATGGGGACTCAGTGACAATTGCTGCATCGAGGCTACCTTCTAAAACTTGATCAAGGAAATCACTTGATAAGCCGGCAATCAATTTCACTTCAAGACTGGGAAAGCTTTGCTTTAATTCATTTAAAGTTTTTCCAAACGCACCCATGAGAGTAGATACCAGCGCACCTAAAACAATCGTTCCGCTAAGATCGGATTTAAGATCTGAGCCAAGGGCCTCGTAGCGAGCGACAATTTCTTGTATCGGTTCGATTAGCGATCTTCCATGCGTATTTAAGGTGAGGGAGCGCTTCGTCCGATCAAATAGCTCTAGACCAATTTCTTTTTCCAGTTGTTGTAATTGCTGTCCAGCCGCCGCTGCGGTGAGGCCAATTTCTCGGGCTGCAGCTGCCACACTCTTGTGGCGGGTAATCGCCAAGAAGTTTTTTAGGGTTTTAATGCTAGACATGGGCATTATTATAAATAATTTCTTTATCTCAAAGAAAAATTAATTCGATTTATTTTTTACTATCCATCAATATAATGAGGGCATGTCAAATACAGATCTGAAAGTAAGGGTATGGCGCGGCTCCCAAGAAGGGGGGTTTGTTGAATACTTGGTGCCACGCAACCCCAATCAAACAGTTTTGGATGTCGTTACCTACATCCAGAGAAAGCTTGACCCCACCTTGAGTTACCGCTTTGCTTGCAGAGTGGGTATGTGCGGATCTTGTGCCATGACAGTTAATGGCGTAGCTCGCTGGACTTGTCGTACTCACGTATCTCAGATTCTTCAGGGAGACTCATTAGAGATAGCCCCATTAAATAACTTGCCGGTCATTAAAGATCTCGCAACAGATATGCGAGAGTTTTTTAATAAATGGAAGGGCGCAGTCGGATTTTTTAAAGGCAATCAAACGCGTCATGATGACTTTGCAAAAGTTGAGCCAGATTCTGAAGAGCGTCAATTAGCCAATGCTGGGATTGAGTGTATCGGCTGTGGTGTTTGCTATGCCTCCTGTGAGGTAGTTGAGTCAAGACCTAATTATCTTGGACCTGCTGCACTCAATCGCGCTTGGACATTAACGAATGATGTGAGAGATGTTCAGCAGTTAGATCGTATGCGTGCCGTAGCAGGTGATGCTGGTTGTCACGCATGCCATACACAAGGCTCTTGTACTGAGCGTTGCCCCAAGGCTATTGAGCCTACTGCCAGTATTGCTGGTTTAAAAAAGTTAGTTGCTAGGGCTGCCGTACGTGGAAGTAAGTGGGGCAAGCTATGAGCACTGGCGTATTGCAAGCAAAGCTTTGGTATGCGCAAAGAATTAGCGCTATGGTACTTGGGATTTGTGTTGCGATTCATTTGCTCATTATTTTTTACGCTATCAGAGGTGGTTTAAGTGCGCAAGAGATTTTAGGCCGCACCCAGGGCAATGTGCTGTTTGCTATTTTTTATGAAATTTTTGTACTAGCGTGTTTTGTACACGCGCCAATCGGTGTAGCGAATATCTTGCAAGAGACTTTCCCAAAGAGTGAATTGGCTAAACCTCTAGCTTGGATGCTGGCACTGCTGATTTTGGTTCTTGGCACTGCTGCAGTTGTTGGTGTTTTTACAGGAGGTCAAATATGAGCTCCAGACCAAAGTTAGATTACCGTGCAAAAAGCCACTTATCTTATTTTGCATATGCGTGCCATCGCTTTTCTGGCTTGCTGTTGGCATGTTTTATACCCCTGCACTTTCTGATGCTGTCTCAGTCTTTACGAGGAGCCGAGGGCTTTGAGAAATCCTTAGCTTTAACTGACTTTTGGGCATTTAAGTTTGGTGAGTGGGCCTTGGTTATTTTGCTGGCAGTTCATTTGGCAGGCGGAATACGTCTGTTGATGATCGAGTTTGGGCCATGGAAGGGCTTACGCAAGGGCTGGATTCAAGTTTCCATCCTGTTCGCGATTGTGTGCGGACTTTTATTTCTATATTTCGCTAATTGATTAGGTTGATATGCAATTACAAATGAATTTAGTGGAAGAGGCCTGCAAAGAGCTCTACATTAGGGCCCTCAAGGTTTTGCCTGATGATATTAAGGCTGGTATTGATAAGCTAGATAAAGCGGAGACAGATTCACGTGCTCAAGTAGTTTTGAAGACTATGATTACTAATATCTCGGTAGCAGAGCGTGAAGATAATCTCCTTTGCCAAGATACAGGTCTGCCGATCTATAACGTAAAGATTGGCAGCAATGTGCAATTTGATGGCATGGCCTTAAAGGCGGCGATTCGTAAAGGATGTGAGCGCGCCACTAAAGAGTATCCACTCAGATCTTCGGTGGTGCATCCAATTACTCGCAAAAATAATCACACCTCTTGTGGCATTGATATGCCAGCTATACATATTGATTTTTTTGATAAATCAGAATCAGTTGAGATTGAAATGGTGCCAAAGGGTAGCGGTTCAGAAAATAATTCTTTTTTAAAAATGGCAATACCTGCAGATGGTATTAATGGGGTTAAAGCGTTTGTGATTGAAAGTGTTGTTTCTGCTGGCGGGAAGACTTGCCCGCCAACGATTGTCGGTGTTGGGATTGGTGGCACCTCAGATCAATGTGTTGCTATGGCAAAACGTGCAGCAACCCGTGAATTAGGCAGTGTATGTAGTGATGAAGAGGGTGCTAAGTTAGAGAAAGAGCTCAGCGCCGCCGTTAATCAGCTTGGCATTGGTCCACAAGGACTCGGTGGTGACGGAACTGCTTTTGCGGTTCAAGTTGAGCTAGCTCATACCCACATTACTTTGAATCCCGTTGCAGTCAATATGCAATGCCATTCCGCTCGTAGAGCACGTGCAACCTTTACGCCTTCTGGCGTGACCTACGGATTCTAGGAAGGCGACTGATGGCACATTACAACCTTGCAACACCAGTAAGCGAAGAGGATATCCGCAAGCTACGAATTAACGATACCGTGACCTTGCAAAATACTTTGTTCGGCATTCGTGATGCTACTCAAATTCATATGTTTGATCATGACCGTAAGACGCGCTTTGATTTAAATGGTCATGCAGTGATTCATACGGCACCTAATGTTCGTAAAGTGCCAGTAAGTAACCAGTTCCCTGCGGGATATGAACCTATTTGTATTGGTACAACCACCTCAGATCGTATGGAGCGCTTCACTCACCCCTTAATGACCCAGAATGGTGTACGAATGATTGTGGGCAAAGGTGGTATGCGCGAGGGTTCAGCTGCGGCTTTCAAAGAATTGGGTGGCGTTTATTTAGCCATTATTGGTGGTACTGCAGCGCTTGAAACAACTTGGATCGAGCAGATTGAGGATGTGGATATGGATGATCTCAATCCAGAGTCTTTATGGCGTTTCAAGATTAAAGATTTTGGCCCATTACTAGTTGCAATGGATAGTCATGGCGGCAGTATCTACCAAGAAGTGAAGAGTGATGTCGCTAGCAAAAAAGCAGCAGTACTAAAAAGCCTTGGGATCAGCTCATGAATACGATTCCAACAATAGATACTGATATCTTGATTCTGGGCTCAGGGGGCGCAGGTCTTTTTGCTGCATTGCATGCCCATCAAGCAAACCCCAACTTAAATATCACCATTGCTGTCAAAGGTTTGCTAGGTAAGTGTGGTTGTACGCGTATGGTGCAGGGCGGTTACAACGTGGCTTTGGCCGAAGGAGATTCTGTTGAGCGCCACTTCATGGATACGATTGAAGGTGGTAAATGGCTCTCTGACCAGGATTTAGCATGGACGCTAGTTAGTAAAGCGGTTGAACGTATTCATGAGTTGGAAAATGAATTAGGTTGTTTTTTTGATCGCAATCCAGATGGCACAGTTCATCAAAAAGCATTTGCTGGTCAAACATTTGATCGAACAGTTCATAAAGGGGACTTAACCGGCATTGAAATTATCAATCGCCTGGCTGAACAGGTATGGGCCAGAGGTATCAATCGTCTAGAAGAGTATCGTGCTATTGAATTGATCCATAGCAAAGATGGCCAATCACTTGCTGGGGTATTGATGCTCAATATGCAGACCGGTGAATTTGTTCTGGTCCGCGCCAAAGCTGTCCTGCTCGCAACTGGTGGTGGCCCAACTATGTACAAATACCATACACCGTCTGGAGATAAGAGTTGTGATGGCTTGGCAATGGCATTGCGAGCTGGGCTTACATTGCGCGATATGGAAATGGTGCAATTTCACCCCACTGGTTTATTGGCTGGTCCGGGGACTCGTATGACAGGCACCGTCTTGGAAGAGGGATTACGCGGTGCTGGTGGTTATCTGCTCAATGGCAATCGAGAGCGCTTCATGGGTAACTATGACCCACGTAACGAGCGCGCTACTAGAGATATTGTTTCTCGATCTATTAATTCAGAGATTCGTTCTGGACGCGCAACCCCGAATGGTGGGGTCTACATTCAAATGAGTCATTTGGGACCAGAGAATGTGCGTAAGCAATTTAAAGGGATGGTTGAACGTTGTGCCGATAGCGGCTTTGATCTAGCGAATGATTTGGTTGAGGTAGTGCCAACCGCTCACTACATGATGGGTGGTCTTGTTTTTAGGAAAGATTGCAGCACCGATCTGCCGGGTCTTTTTGCAGCTGGTGAAGATACGGGTGGCGTTCATGGTGCCAATCGCTTAGGTGGTAACGGTGTTGCTAACTCAACCGTTTTTGGAGGTATTGCAGGAGATGTGATGGCTCACTGGGTTGCTTCACAGCAGTTCAAAGAGTGCAATATGGATGAGGTTGCACAAAGTATTGAGGCGCACGAGGCGCCCTTGAAAAAACCAGCTGGTGATATTGAGGCAATCCGCGATGCCCTTGCCGAATGTATGTGGGATGACGTTGGCATTTCGAGAACAAAAGAGTGCTTAATGCGCGCACGTCAAACCTTGAAGCAGTTGGCTTCACAGTTAAATCAAATGGGTGTGGGTAATATTCAGCGTGAATACAGTAATACTTGGCAAGATTGGATGAATTTACAAAATCTCATTCTGGTAAGTCAGGCTGTAACTGAAGCGGCTATTGCCAGGGAGAACTCCAGAGGCGCCCACTATCGAGATGACTTTCCGGAGCCAGGATCTCTTGAAGATTCCTATTACACAGCAGTGAATTTTATTAAGCAAGAGCTAAAGATTGAAAATCGCCCCGTGCAATTTACGATGATACAGCCAGGGCAAACGATCTTGGTAGAGGCGTAATCATTTTTGATTTAATTGATCCTATCCAGTTTGCTTTGGCAACACTGGTTATATTTCTTGCCTATTTCATTTTTGGTATCTCAGGTTTTGGTTCATCTATTGTTGCAGTGCCTTTGCTAGTGCAAATGTATCCGCTGAAATCGGTAGTCCCGATGATGGTGATTATTGATATCTGCGCCTCTTTATATGTCGGCAGAAAATCTTCTCAGGATGCTAATCTCAAGGAGCTGAAATGGCTGTTCCCGTTTAGCCTGATTGGCATGATTCTCGGAATCTATTTATTGGTGATGGCTCCAAGTGAGCCACTACTCATTACTTTGGGTTGCTTTGCGGCAATCAATGGAGCTCGCATCCTTTGGCAAAGAAATACAGAATTACGTGAACCCATTAGTAAGTGGTGGGCTGCGCCATTTGGATTTTTTGGTGGGACCTTTACGGCATTATTTGCCACTGGTGGGCCAATCTATGTGTCATATCTAGGTTTACGGATCAATGATCCTAAGATGTTGCGCGCCACGATGGCGTTTGCAATATTTACGCTGACCCTTTTGCGTCTCACCTTAATGCTAGTTACTGGTTTGATTTTGAGTTGGCCGGTGATTGGATTAGCAATTTGTCTTATGCCGGCCACCTTTCTGGGGATTTGGTTTGGCACCCATGTACATACCAAATTAAGTAATGCTGCCATGAGAGTGGCTTATGGCTCAATCCTCATTTTTTCCGGAATCATTTTACTAATACGTCAACTCACATAGATAGACGGATTGCCTAGCCTGCAAGCATTTTTGTGCCCAAATTAAGATCGTTTGATGTTTGGCGCCGCAAGTCCATCAATCATGATGTTCATGCACGCAGGAAGTTTACTCTCCATAGCTCGTTTAGCAGCTGGTAGCACTTCAGTGGAGTCATTCACAAATTCTCCATGTCCTCCAAATGCAGAGGACACTTTTTCATAATGGGATGGAAGTAGCTCGCAACCAATAGTTCTGTCTTGACCATATTCACGAACTTGAATTTGGTATTCAGCATTCCAGCGAGCATCATTACCAACTACCAGTAAAAATGGGAGTTTGTAGCGAACGGCGGTATCAATTTCTGCACTATGAAAGCCGAATGTACCATCGCCCATCACCGCAACAATTGGTGAGTGAGGCTTTGCAACTCTCGCTGCAGTTGCAAAGGGTAGCGCCGATCCAATCGATCCAGCCACACCATTGATAACTCTATTAGGGGCCTGTAGGCAGGCTTGTGCCCACTGGCCAATTTCACCGCCATCACTAATGAGTACGGAGTCGGGATGGCTATCTAGAATTTCTTGCAGTGGGGCAAGCGCTTGTACGGGGTGCATCGTTCCAGTTTTTGGTGGGAGTTTCTTCCAGGCTTCAGGACGAAATGCAATAGCATCTACTACTTCGTTTTGCCAATGGCTAGTTGGAATCGCTTTTGCATTATTTAATCTAATAATGGCTTCAATGGCACTCGGAACATCGGCTTGAATTGATTGCGCTAGTCGTTCCCCAATGACTTTTTTAGCCCGCTCGATTTCACTAGCATCAGGATCGATTTGGAGGAACTTGCAGCTCTTCTGAATTCCGGGACTTTGTGCAAACTTCAGGGTGAAGTCTGTCTTTTTCCCAAGCAATAATATGCAATCCGTTTGACTTAATACTTCAGCAAAAGCACCCAAGCTTGGATCGCCAATACCCCTGGGGCTTTCCATGCCAACAACAGGAATGCCAGTCACTTTTTCAAGTTCCTTTAATTTCATTCTGCCTGGTTTGGACTGCATTAAAGGACCAGTCAAAATGAGCGGCTTGCTTGATTTATGTAACTCACTCATTAGTATTTCTAGGGCGGCGGTATCAGTTATAGATACTTCCGCACTAAAGGATGAGGTGGTGGGCATAGTTGTATTGAGGGGAAGAGCGGACTCAAGCACATCGGTAGGAAGGCTGAGGTGAACAGGACCGGGCCTGCCGGATTTAGCAATGCGAATTGCTTTTGCAAAATCCAATGCCAAATCTTCCGTCTTTTGACATACCCATGAAGCTTTCGTGAGTGGCGCTGCGATAGCTGCTTGATCCATCTCCTGAAAGGCGCCTTTTCCGAGTTGTCCGATTGGAGCATGACCTGAAAGAAGGACCACTGGTGACTCAGCCATGGATGCCGTATAGAGCGCTGAAATAGCATTGGCATGTCCAGGACCGCCTGTTACAAGGGCAATCCCAACCTCGCCCGTTAATCTTGCCCAGGAGTCAGCCATATGAACTGCGGCTGCTTCATGTCTGGTGTGGATGAGGTCAATTTTTGTATCAAAGATAGTGTCATACACAGGCATGATGTGATTACCTGATAAGGTAAAAATTTTATTGATACCTGCTATCTCGAATGCCTCTATAAGGGCATGCGCCCCAGTTTTATTTTTTGTATTCATTAATTTGACAATATCCCGATTACCTCAATATGTTGCAGCAAATAAAAAGCCACCTATTAAAAGTGGCGTTTTATTTATTGGGCGCTAATATTTCTGCCCTTAATCACTTTTTCCCAAACTACCGACTCTGCTTTTACTTGGGTTTCAAATTCTTTCTGATTATTGACGACTGCAGTTAGGCCATTTAAATCTAGGCTAGCACGAAGTGCTTCTGAATTTACAGCTTTAACAGTAGCGGCATAGATTTTATCGGTGATAACTTTAGGGGTGTTTGCTGGAGCAACAAGTCCAAACCAGCCAGTGGATTCAAATCCAGGTATGCCTGACTCGGCGACTGTTGGAACATCCGGCAATTGTTTGGAACGCTTCAAACTAGTAACTGCTAGTGGCTTAATTTGGCCAGCCTTTGCAAACCCTGCTGCTGCTGTGAGGTTGCCGACCATGAAATCAATTTGACCTGCTACTAAGTCATTTAGTGCTGCGGATTCACCTTTATAGGGTACGTGTGTCGCTGGAATTCCAGCTGTATAGGTAAAGTTTTCCTCAGCCATATGTACCTGGCTGCCAATACCGGCTGAGCCAAAATTTAAGTCTTTGGTTTTTGCATAAGCAATGAACTCAGCAACGTTCTTTACTGGAATCTTATTGCTTACAGACAAAAGCATTGGCCCACTTGCCACATTGGTAATGTAAACAAAATCCTTGGCGTAATTTACGGGCAGTTTTTTATAGAGATTTGGATTGACGGTAAGCATGCTTCCAGAAGCCAGCATGATGGTATATCCATCGGCTGCAGATTGTGCGACAAATTCAGCGGCGATATTGCCGCCAGCGCCAGGCTTATTTTCAACAATCACGTTTTGACCAAGATCTTTTGTCAGTTGCTGAGCTAGTAGGCGCCCTAGAATATCAGTGGTACCTCCTGCAGCAAAAGGAATGATGAGTTTGATAGGCTTCGTCGGCCAATTTTGAGCATTTGCAATTGGCGAGCTAATTAATATGAGGGCTCCAGTAACCAATGCAATTTTAGTGCTGAGACTTGCGATGAATTGCTTAAACATTCTTTTGTTCTCCGGTGTTAATTCAATCTTAGTATCTTATCTTTGATTTCTCTCAAAAATAGAAGCGATCTCTATTTAATAGTTATAAGCTTATGTGCTGCTAGTGTCTCCTCCAGAGATTGTTTTGTGCAATTGAATTTGTAATTGCATTGCACAATCAGGGGGTATTGCAGGATATCTAAATCATCTATATGATCTAGATATGTCATCCATTTTGATCTCTGAGTTCATTACAAGTCAAGCCCTAGAAACCCTGCGTTCTAAGCATGCAGTCGTTTATGAGCCTGAGTTATATAAAGACCGCCCAGCTTTGATTGCTGCATTGCAAAATATTGAGGCGCTGATTGTTCGTAACCTCACACAGGTCAATGAGGACATTTTGGTTGGCGCACCCAAGTTGAAAGTAGTTGGTCGACTAGGCGTTGGCCTAGAGAATATTGAATTGCCAGCTTGCGCGAAGCGTAATATCAAAGTCATACCTGCTACCGGTGCAAATGCTGAGTCGGTTGCTGAGTACGTTGTAGGCGCTGCGGTTGCATTAACAAGAGGCTTCATTCCGGCAACTATCTCAACCTTAAAGGGCGAATGGCCTCGCCCCCGCTTCTCTGCATACCATGAGTTTTTAGGAAAGACGATAGGTATCGTTGGATTTGGAAGCATTGGAAGAGTGGTGGCTAAGAAGGCAAATGCATTTGGTTTGCAGTGTCTTGCTTATGACCCAATGTTATCTGGCAGCTCTGTTGAGCTTCCTGGGTTTTCAGTGCCGTTACTTCCTTTAAGCGACTTGCTCGCACATAGTGATGCAGTTTCCTTGCATCTCCCATTTCTGCCAGAAACAAAGAACCTATTTGATGCCTCCACTCTTGATCAAATGAAGTCTGGCGCTTGCCTGATTAATACTGCTCGCGGTGGCATCGTTGATGAGAGGGCTCTAGTAGAACGCTTACGGACCGGACGTTTGGGCGGTGCGGCTATTGATGTATATGAGAGTGAGCCGGCTAAAGATTTGAGTCATTTTGCAGGGATTGAGAATCTGATCCTGACCCCACATGTTGCAGGGGTAACTCAGGAAAGTAATGAGCGCGTTAGTCAAATGATTGCCGATGAAGTGAATCGGTTTCTAGGAGCATAAGGTGAATTTGTCCTATCAAAAGATGGTTAAGTTAGCTTCATCAGGTTTGCAGGCGGCAGGCATTGGAGAAAAAGCCGCTTATGAGACTGCGCAATTTTTAGCGCTTGCTGAACTGGATGGCTTGGCATCTCATGGACTTGCGCGTGTTTCTCAATATGCGGGGCATGCTAAAAATGGCCGCATAGAGTTATCACCAAAAATTAAAGTACGCCCATTTAAAACCTCTGCCGCTTTAGTAGACGCTTGTGATGGTCTTGCCTTTCCAGCGCTACGATTTGCTACTGACTTATCTGTGAATCTGGCATCTAAGACGGGCGTTGGACTGGTCGCAGTTACCAACAGCCATCACTTTGGAGTTGCAGGGCACTTTGCTGAAGCCGCAGCGCGTGCCGGTTATATCTCTTTATTGTTTGGCAATACACCAGCAGCAATGCCGATGGTTGGTGGCAGCAAAGCCCTTTTTGGTACGAATCCTCTGGCTGCTGCGTTTCCTGTGGCAAATCACGATCCGATGGTGATTGATATGTCCTTATCGGCTGTGGCTAGGGGTAAGTTATTGGTTGCGGCGAAAAAGGGAGAGTCTATTCCAGAAGGTTGGGCATTAACTGCTGATGGCAAGCCAACCACTGATCCCAATGAAGGACTCAAGGGCTTAATGGTTCCGCTTGGTGGCGATAAGGGGGCTTTGCTTGCTCTCATTATTGAGTTGCTAGTTGTCGGTCTATCGGGAAGTCGATTCTCTTATGAAGCAGATTCTTTTTTTGATGCCAAGGGCAATCGTCCTCGCATCGGACAGCTTTTGCTAACCATCGATCCAGGTTTGGCGGGTAGCCAAGTGTTTGCAAGTAGGATGCAAGAGTTCTTAAAAACCTTGGCATCTGACTCTGGAACCCGAGTTCCCGGACAAAGACGTTTTAAACAGCGTGCATCAGGCTTTAAAGAGGGCGTCAACGTTTCTGATGTGGTTATAGAAGAAATTCAGGCTGGTATTCGCCAGTCATGGGGTGTTTAGTAGTTAAACAAGATTAAAGAGGAGAAGGTAATGATCCATTTTGTCGTGCATGAGCCAGGAGATGGCGTAGGCGTAGTAGTAGTTGAAGGTGTGAAAGCCGGAGATGATTTGATTGGTTGGGTGATGGATGGAGATTTAACTCTCAATATGAAGTCTGAGAGTGATATTCCAATTGGTCACAAAATTTCTTTGAATGAATTTAAGCCAGGCGATACGGTCATGAAGTATGGCGTTGATATTGGCAAAGTAGTTGCTCCCATCAAAAAAGGTGAGCATCTCCACGTTCAGAACGTAAAAACTAAGCGCTGGTAATCCAGGCCCTTATTCACACATTCATTGAGAAAGAAAAAAATGATTAATTTGAAAGACGCGACCTTTATGGGTTACCGCCGTGAGAACGGCCGCATGGGTATTCGTAACCACGTGCTGATTTTGCCTTTGGATGACTTGTCGAATGCCGCTTGTGAAGCAGTGGCAAACAACATCAAGGGAACCCAAGCTATTCCTCACTCCTATGGACGCTTGCAGTTCGGTGCTGACTTGGAATTGCATTTCCGTACATTGATCGGTACTGGTTCTAATCCAAACGTTGCTGCGGTAGTAGTGATCGGTATTGAGCCACAGTGGACCAAAATTGTGGTTGATGGCATTAAAGCTTCAGGCAAACTAGTTGAAGGTTTTTGGATTGAGGGCAATGGCGATACTGCTACGATTGCCTCAGCCAGTAAAGCTGCATATGCAATGATGAAGCATGCGTCAAAGCAGAAACGTGTTAAAGCACCGTTGTCCGAGCTTTGGGTATCTACGAAGTGTGGTGAGTCTGACACTACCTCCGGTTGCGGTGCAAACCCAACGGTTGGTGATGCATTTGACAAGCTCTACGGAATTGGCTCTACCTTGGTATTTGGTGAGACTACTGAGTTAACTGGTGGTGAGCATTTAGTAGAAGCTCGTTGCCGCACTCCAGAGGTGAAGAAAAAGTTCCGCGAAATGTTTGATCGCTATCAGGATGTGATTGAGCGTCATAAGACCAGTGACTTATCTGACTCGCAGCCAACCAAAGGCAATATTGCTGGTGGTTTGACCACGATCGAAGAAAAAGCTTTAGGTAATATTCAGAAAATCGGTAAGAAATGTATCGTTGATAGCGTCTTGGATAAGGGCGAAGAGCCAAAGATTCCAGGTTTGCACTTTATGGACTCCTCTTCAGCTGCAGCTGAGATGGTGACTTTGTGTGCTGCTGCTGGATTTGCCGCTCACTTCTTCCCAACAGGTCAAGGGAATGTAATCGGTAATGCGATTCTTCCGGTGATCAAGATCTGCGCTAATCCAAAAACAGTTCGTACAATGGGTGAGCACATTGACGTTGATGTGTCAGGTCTTTTGCGTCGCGAAGAGAATATGGATCAGGCTGGTGATAAGTTATTAGAGTGCCTCTTGCGCACTGCTGATGGCGAATTGACTGCCTCTGAAATTCTCGGTCACCGCGAATTCGTATTAACCCGTTTATACGAGTCAGCGTAAGTCTTAAAGCATGAAATCCCTGACTGCTTATCAAGAAGTAAAGCAAAAGATCACCGAAGATCTGGTCAGGGGTCGTTATCCTATGGGGCAGGCATTGCCTGCCGAAAAGGATTTATCAAAAGAGTTAGATGTATCTATAGGAACCCTGCGCAAAGCGGTGGATGAGTTGGTTGCTGAAGGCATTGTGGTTCGTCGCCAAGGCAGGGGTACCTATGTTGCTGAGCATGACCTCAAGCGTTTGCTCTATTACTTTTTCCACGTTGTCAAACATGATGCCGACAAAAAAGTTAACCCAAGGGTTGAGCTGGTTTCGTTGACCAGTGCCGTTGCAAACAAGGAAGAGGCTAGTAAGCTCGAGATTAAAGAAGGTGCCGCAGTATGGCGCCTCGTCAACTGCCTTTATCTAGATGATAAATGCGTCATGATTGATCAGATCACGCTTGATAAAAAGCGTTTTCAAAAACTGAACCGAGCTGATTACATTAATCGCGAGGGCAGCATTTACCAGTTGTACCAAATGAAATATGGACAGACCGTGGTTCGAAGTAGCGAGCGCTTACGTGCAGGCCTTGCTGGTAAGCAATTTTCGGAGTGGCTGGGCGTAAAGCCCGATTCACCAGTTTTGATTATCAGAAGGGTTGCGCTGGGCATTCAGGATGAGCCCTTGGAGTGGCGAGTCTCTACACTCAATACCAATCAACACGAATACTTTAGTGAGTTGGTAGTTTAGCGTTATATGTACGGCACTACTAAGCGCAATTTACCGGGGCTATTGGTCTGTTTGGTAATCGCCATGTCCACTAGTTTTCTTTCAGAAAATTATGGTGGACCCCAACTGTTATATGCGCTGTTATTGGGCCTATCGCTCCACTTTCTTTATCTAAACGAGGCTGTAAAACCAGGGATAGATTTTTGCGCAAAAACTATTCTGCGTTTAGGGGTTGCATTTTTGGGTATTCGAATCACCTTCGCAGATATTAGTGCGATTGGTCTGAATACTGGATTTATGGTGATTGTTGCTGTTGCATTAACTGTTTGCTTAGGGTTTGTTCTGGCAAAGTTTTTAAAGTTATCGCCAGACTTTGGATTGATAGCAGGCGGATCAGTTGGAATATGTGGTGCATCTGCTGCGCTTGCCGTTGCCTCCGTATTACCCAAGTCGAAAGAAAACGAGCAATTTACTTTATTGGTGGTTGTTGGCGTTACTGTGCTGTCAACGATTGCAATGGTGACCTATCCTTTTGCATTGCAGATGCTCGATATTGGCGCTCTTTCAGCTGGAATTTTTATCGGCGCAACTATTCATGATGTGGCACAAGTGGTGGCTGCGGGAATGCTTTTTGGCCCCGAGGCGGGAGATGTTGCTACTGTAGTGAAGCTATTTAGAGTGGCTCTTTTGCTACCAGTAGTTTTAGTCATCTCGATTTTCTTTGGCGCACAAAAAACTACCAGTACTTTAGGGTGGAGTAGCTTACGATTGATTCCCACATTCTTATTGGGCTTTGTCGCCCTATCTATTGTGGCATCGATGCAGATTTTGCCAACTTCGATTACCCATCAAATTGGTGGTTTATCACGTTGGATGTTGGTAATTGCTATTGCAGCAGCGGGATTAAAAACCAATTTTCAGGAATTGGCCAAACTAGGTTGGCAGCCAGTACTCATGTTGGTAGTTGAAACCCTATTTATTGCTATTTTTGGACTTGTATTTATTTTGTACGCATCCTAGAGTTAAAAATAGCAATTCTTTTTGTATTGGCTGTATGCTAGAAAAAATATACGCTAATTAGTTAGCAAAATGGAGGCAAAGTATTTATGTCTAAGAAAGATGTATTTTCTAATCGCCGTCAATTCTTAAAATCATCGATTGTTGCTGGCGCTGGCGTTGGCGGCGTAATGGGTGCCTCTTCTGCCTCCGCTCAAAACCAAGGGGGTGGTTTTTTAGAGATTGATCCTTGGACTAAAACCCAGGGATCAACTTTTGTAAATCCCCCTTATGGTTTGCCATCGAAATATGAAAAGAATGTGGTGCGATTGCTTCCTTCGCCGGCACCAACCTTCCTAACGGGCTCAAGAACTCCTCTGCAAAGTTTGCATGGAATTATTACTCCAAACGGCTTAGTTTTTGAGCGTCATCATGCTGGCGTTCCTGACATCAATCCAGATCTACATAAATTGGTAATTCATGGAATGGTCGATCGCCCAATGATCTTTACGATGGATGAAATTGCGCGCTTTCCATCCGAGTCTAGAATTTATTTTCTAGAATGCTCTGGCAATAGTGCCGCTGAGCTTAAAAAGGCGAGCAATCAAACAGTGCAGCAAATTCATGGATTAGTCTCTTGTTGCGAGTGGACCGGCGTTCGCTTGTCGACTATTTTGCAAGAATGCGGCGTCCAGCCTGGAGCCAAGTGGGCTTTAGCGGAGGGAGCTGATGGTGCCGCGATGACTCGAAGCATTCCAATGAATAAGATGATGGATGATGCCTTATTGGTCTACGCTCAAAATGGTGAGATGTTGCGTGCTGAACAGGGCTATCCTTTGCGATTATTTTTGCCGGGCTATGAAGGCAATATGAGTATTAAGTGGCTTCGAAGAATCAAGTTGGGCACTGAGCCTTGGCAAACCCGTGAAGAGACTTCTGCATATACCGACCTTCGATCTGATGGTAAGGCATTGCAATTTACTTTCGCCATGGAAGTGAAGTCTGTCATTACCCAACCCTCAGGATTGATGAAGCTTAAATCCAAAGGTTTTTGTGAAATCTCGGGTTTTGCTTGGTCTGGTAATGGCAAGATTCGACGTGTTGAGGTTTCAACAGATGGTGGCAAATCCTGGGGGGAGGCGGTACTTCAGGAGCCGGTGATGGATAAATCTTTGGTACGGTTTCGCTTTCCTTGGGTATGGGATGGAGCGCCAGCAACTTTAATGAGCAGGGCAGTTGATTCAAGTGGTGAAATGCAACCTACGATGGATGCTGTAATCAAGGCTAAGAGCGCAAATACTTTTTATCACAATAACGCCATACAACCATGGCGTGTAGCCGCTAATGGGGAGGTTACTAATGGTCGCTAATAGATCCTCCATCGTATGCTTTGTCGTAGTCACCATTGGCATGATGCTTGGCTGTACATCGGGTTATCAAATGCAAGGACCAGTAGGCCTTGGCAAGCCTATTTCTGAAAATCAAATTCGAGCGTGGAATATTGATGTTGGTCCAAGTGGGGCAGGTCTTCCTCCTGGTTCGGGCACTGCTATTGCTGGAGAAAAGCTATATCAGCAACAGTGTGCATCCTGCCATGGGGATCAAGGACAAGGCGGACCCGCTAATCGTCTTGTGGGTGGCGGCGCTTTAAATACGGATAAGCCCGTAAAGACCGTGGGAAGTTTTTGGCCTTACTCAACTACTATTTTTGACTATGTCAAAAGAGCAATGCCACATCAAGCACCGCAATCTTTAACTGATGACCAGGTTTATGCAGCCACCGCTTATATTCTTTATCTCAATAAGATTATTGCAAAAGATGCGGTGATGGATGCCAGGACTCTACCTTTAGTAAAAATGCCAAATAGAGATGGGTTTATTTCAGTGGAGCGTTGAACATCGAGGATGGTTTAAGCAAAAGAGTCTGAGAACTCTTCCATTTTGATGGTGGTCATCAAAAAGAGAATGCGTCTTTGAAAACTCTTGCGCTCTTCCACTTGGTCATGCGGTAGGCGGTCATGCTCTCTCAAGAGACTGGTAATAATAGGGTTGTAGTGCTCACGTACGGGTGACATTCAAGTTCCTTGATAAATATCCTGTTAAGAAGAATTTACCAAGACATCTATATACCTACAAGAAATATATAGAGATATCTAAATTACTTTTGGGTATATACAGAGAGTGTGATTATTTCTCTACAAATGCACGTTCAAAGACGTAGTCACCCAATTGGCCAAGGCTCGGAGATACTTTGAAGCCCTTAGCATCCAACATCTCTGCGGTCTCTTTGAGCATGGATGGGCTACCGCAAATCATGGCGCGATCAACGGCTGGATCAAGTGGCGGCAAACCAATATCTTTAAAGAGTTGACCGGATTCAATAGCGGTTGTGAGGCGACCGGTGTGCTTAAATGCTTCGCGAGTCACTGTTGGGTAGTAAATGAGTTTTTCACGAATCAATTCACCAAGGTATTCATCTTGAGTGAGTTCATTTTTGATGTAGTCACCGTAAGCGAGCTCACTCACTAAGCGCACCCCGTGAATCAAAACAACTTTCTCAAACTTTTCATAAGTCTCCGGGTCACGAATAATACTCATGAATGGAGCTAAACCAGTGCCGGTGCTAAATAGATAGAGGTGCTTGCCTGGATTTAAGTCATCCAATACTAATGTGCCAACAGACTTTTCGCTAACCAAAATAGGATCGCCAACTTGAATCTTTTGTAAACGTGATGTCAGCGGACCATCTTGAACCTTAATGCTCAAGAATTCCAAATGTTCTTCGTAATTGGGGCTTGCAACGCTGTATGCGCGTACTAGTGGCTTGCCTTCGACTTCAAGGCCAATCATTAAGAAGTGACCGCTACGAAAACGTAGTCCTTTATTGCGGGTAGTAGTGAAGCTAAAGAGTGTGTCGTTCCAGTGGTGAACAGTGAGAACGGTTTCAGTATTGTATGCGGCCATAAATGCTTGTAAATAAAAGGCAAAGTTTTAAAGAATGATTAATTATCCCATTCTCGACGGTCTAAATCTGCGGTAATTTGCTGATAAACAGGACTAAGTTGTGATATGCATCAAATTTTTGGTAATAAGGATTGGCTTATATGAGATCGGATAACAGGCTATGATCATTTTTATGAGTTCAGCACGCTATTTATATCTCTCTCTATTTAGTCTTGGACTGGTTATTTTTGCAGTCCTTTTGCAACAGACCGGCTATCGAGGGGTCAGTTTTTTGCCATGTCCCTTATGTATTTTGCAAAGGGTCGGTTATTTGGGAGTCACCATTTTTTGCTTTTTGGCTGTGGGCATTGCTCCATTGCGGAGATTCTTCCATGTTCTAGCGCTGTTATCGGCGACATATGGTGTTTCAGTAGCAGGGCGCCAAGTTTGGCTTTTATCTCACCCCGAAACCTCTTGTGGGATTGATCCTTTGGAGGTTTGGATTAATCAATTTCAACTTTCCCAAAGCGTCTCTTGGTTGTTTAAGGCTGATGGGCTTTGTTCTGCGCAACTGCCCGCTATTTTGGGCCTTCAAGTGCCGGAATGGTCCTTATTTTGGTTTTCAGTACTTTTCTTGATCTTATTAGCCACTCTATTCAAGAAAAAGCCCTAATTTTGGCTGCCCAGGTTATCTATATACCTAAAAGTACTTAAGGTATGAAAAGTAATTCTTTTACTTATATAAGGAGCATCCGTAAGATCGAAGTTCATCAGGATTAAGGGTCTTATATGACACATTTTCAGGGCAACTCACAAACTATCGGTAAATCACCACTGATTCATTTAAATCAGGAAGTAGGCTCCCGCAAGCAAGTGAGCTCGTCATTATTTACTGCTGCACAAGTCATTATTGGTATTGCACTCATTGCCTTGTCTACTCATCTTGCATTGCAGGCTGAGACTTATCTTGAGATCCTGAATCAAAGTGGGTTAAATGAATATCATGCATTTGCTCTGCTGGTATGTTTTAGTTTCATTGCAGGCGTTTTGTTGATTGCTCAACAAGTGCTAAAGCATGACACACAATTTGATGAGTTCTCTACTTACTGAGGATACTTTTTGAAAACAAAAGGCACCCTAGGGTGCCTTTTTTATTCCTAATGATTTAGGGATGATTTTCGCCTTATTCTTCTTCGCGACGTAAGTGCGGAAAGAGAATCACATCACGAATGTTTGGTGCATCAGTGAGGAGCATGACCAAACGGTCGATACCAATACCGCAACCACCCGTTGGTGGCATGCCGTATTCGAGAGCGCGAATGAAGTCATGATCAAAGTACATGGCTTCTTCATCGCCAGCTTCTTTTTGCTCTACTTGCTTGCGGAAGCGATTGGCTTGGTCTTCTGCATCATTAAGCTCAGAGAAACCATTGGCAATTTCACGACCAGTAATAAACAACTCAAATCGCTCAGTAATGCCTGGGCGTGTATCTGACTCTCTAGCGAGTGGACTCACTTCAATTGGGTAATCGATGATGTAGGTAGGCTCCCAGAGATGTTCTTCAGCTACCAACTCAAATAAGGCTAATTGCAAAGCGCCTATGCCTGCGTTCTTCAGCGTTGGGGAATCTGGATTTTCGCCACCTTTTTTCAATTCAGTACGAATGAAGTTGGCATCATCCAGTTGTGTAGCTTCGTAGCCCTTGCCAGACTGACTGCAATACTTGAGGATGGCTTCATTAATCGTTAAGCGTTGGAATGGCTTGCTTAAATCGAGCTCGCGACCTTGGTGTGTCAATACTGCTGTACCTTGCGCATCAATCGCTGCCGCACGAATCAGGCCTTCTGTGAAGTCCATTAACCAACGGTAATCGGTATAGGCTGCATAGAACTCCATCATCGTAAATTCAGGATTGTGACGCGGGCTGACACCTTCGTTACGGAAGTTGCGGTTGATTTCAAAGACGCGCTCAAATCCACCAACGACTAAGCGCTTGAGATAAAGCTCAGGAGCGATACGCAAAAACATCTGCATATCAAGTGCATTGTGGTGGGTGATAAATGGCTTAGCCGCTGCGCCACCAGGAATAGGGTGGAGCATCGGTGTTTCGACTTCCATGAAGTCAGCATCAAGCATATGGCGACGGAGTGATGCAATCGCATTGCTACGGGCTTTAAATGTATTGCGACTTTCTGGGTTGACGATTAAATCGACATAGCGCTGACGATATTTAGTCTCCAGATCTGAGAGACCATGAAATTTATCTGGCAATGGGCGCAAAGACTTGCTCAATAAGCGCAAGTTACTGCACTCGACCGAGAGTTCACCCTTATTGGTCTTAAAGAGATTGCCTTCTGCGGAGATAAAGTCACCCATATCCCAGTGCTTAAAGGCGCCATGGGTATCCGCACCAGTCAGCTCATCATTGATGTAGAACTGGATTTGCCCAGTGCGATCTTGGATGGTGGCAAAACTCGCCTTACCCATGACGCGCTTAAGAATCATGCGGCCAGCAACTTTCACATGAATTTTCTTGGCAGCTAACTCTTCTTTCGTCAGGCTGTCATAGTGAGCATGTAAGTCAGCAGCTAAGTGCGTTGGAACAAAGTCATTTGGGAAGGCGATCCCATTCGCACGTAACTTGGCGAGCTTTTCACGACGCTCCGCAATGATATGGTTCTCATCAACAGCTTCGGTGGCTGGTGCTGATGTATTTGCTGAGTTGGTTTTATCGTTCATATTCGTCAGTAATTAAACGCCTTGCTTCAGGCTAGCTTCAATAAAGGCATCAAGATCCCCATCTAATACTTTTTGAGTATTAGAGATCTCAACGTTAGTACGTAAATCTTTAATGCGGCTTTGATCTAAAACATAGGAGCGGATCTGATGACCCCAGCCTACATCGGTCTTGCTAGCCTCTAACTTATCTTGTTCGGCACGACGCTTTTGCATCTCGTGCTCATATAAGCGTGACTTGAGCATACTCATAGCTTCAGCGCGGTTACGGTGTTGACTGCGGTCGTTCTGGCACTGCACCACAATCCCAGTTGGAATATGGGTCAGACGGACAGCAGAGTCAGTTTTATTAATGTGCTGACCACCCGCACCAGAGGCGCGATAGGTATCAGTGCGAATATCGGCAGGATTGACTTCAATCTCGATCGAATCATCAATCTCCGGATAAACATAGATCGATGCAAATGAGGTGTGGCGTCCATTAGAAGAGTCAAACGGAGACTTGCGCACTAAACGATGTACGCCAGTCTCCGAGCGAAGATGTCCGTAGGCGTATTCGCCATCAACCTTAATCGTGGCGCTCTTAATGCCAGCAACGTCACCATCAGACTCTTCCAAAATTTCGGTTTTGTAACCTTTGCGTTCGCAATACTTAAGATATTGGCGATAGAGCATGCTGGCCCAATCGCAAGCTTCAGTACCGCCGGCACCCGCTTGAATATCGATAAAGCAATTGCAAGAATCCATCTCGTTGTGGAACATACGGCGAAATTCGAGATCATTAATGATCTTGCTATAACCCTCAACGTCCTGCTCGATTGCAGCAATCGTCTCAAAATCACTTTCTTCTTTAGCCATATCGAATAATTCAATGGCACCAGTGATATTGGTATTTAAATCGGTGAGGGTGGCAACAACGCCGTCGAGTAATTTTTTCTCTTTGCCCAGCGCTTGCGCTTTCTTTTGGTCATCCCAAATAGTGGGATCTTCCAGAATCGAATTAACTTCAGTAAGGCGACGTGACTTTACTTCGAAGTCAAAGATACCCCCGAAGAGCTTGCTCGCGAGTGAGCAGATCGGACAAGGTATTTGAAATAGTGTTTAGTTGTTCAGCTTCCATCCCCTAATTATAAGGGGGTTATTGCATCGGACTCTCAGGTCCTAGGGTTCTCGTCATGAGCCTCAATCATCAGCTGTACACGAGCTTGGCCCTGATAGCGATCGGTGACTAGACGGTAAGCAAGTGTGGCTTTAGCAGGCAGGCTTTGGGTGCGGTTGAACCAGACGGCTGTCAACGGCTTGGCTGCTAATGTATTTTTTGAGGCATCGGATCCTAGAGGGCGTACCATCAAGCGTAAATGCTTCTCTTTCATGAGGCTTTGCTGAGTAATCTCAAAGTCCCCATAGAAAACCGGTTGTGGAAACCCTTGACCCCAGATTTCTTCTGCGAGGAGGTCGCCTATCTCGGGAGTAAATTCTGAAGGCTGCAGGGCGCCATCATGGGGGTGGCGCCGCTCGAGGATTTCATCAGTCAATAAGGTATTTGCCACTTCCTGAAAGCAGGCATCAAACTTCTCAAAATCATGTTTACGAATCGTAAGGCCCGCTGCCATTGCATGACCACCAAATTTCAGAATGAGGCCGGGCTCGAGCTTAGAAACCATATCGAGTGCATCCCTTAAATGAAAGCCCGTTAACGATCTTCCAGAGCCACGCAATTCTTCTCCAGTATTGCCATCAGGAGCAAAGACAATGGCAGGGCGGTTAAAGCGTTCTTTTAGGCGTGAAGCCACAATGCCCACGACACCTTGATGCCACTCTGGATTCCATAGGCAGATACTGGTTCGTTGCGCCATTGTTCCTGCAAGTTGGTATTCTGAGAGGTGAGCAAGCGCCGTTTCTTGCATCCCTGTTTCAATCACGCGACGTTCACGGTTGATGCGATCAAGTTCCTGCGCCAAGTTCATTGCTTCATCTGTATTGTCAGTCAACAATAAACGGATCCCTAAGGTCATATCCGCTAGACGCCCAGCAGCATTGAGTCTGGGGCCGATCGCAAAACCTAGATCAAAAGTATTTGCCTTACGAGGGTCACGCGCCGCTGCCTGAAACAAAGCTTGTATACCGGGTTGGGAGATGCCTGCACGAATACGTTTGATGCCATTGGAAACTAATACGCGGTTATTGCGATCGAGTTGCGCAACATCCGCAACAGTACCTAGTGCAACCAGATCTAAGAGATTCTCAACTTTAGGTTGAGTCTCGTTGGTAAATTTTCCGCGCTTGCGTAGCTCTGCACGTAGTGCGACTAATACATAAAACATCACACCTACACCAGCAAGCGCTTTACTGGGGAAATTACAGCCTGGCTGATTAGGATTAACGATTGCAGTAGCTTTTGGTAAGCGATCGCCAGGAAGGTGATGGTCAGTAACAATCACTTCCATGCCAAGTTCACGGGCGCGTTCTACGCCCGCTTCGCTCGCAATACCGTTATCAACGGTAATAAGGTATTTAGGTTTGGGATTTTGCTGTGCTGCGAGTTCAACAACTTCGGGGGTTAAGCCGTAGCCCATCGTAAAGCGATTAGGTACCAGAAACTGAATGGGGGTGTCTACTCCACCTAGCATTTTTAAGCCCCGCAACCCTACTGCACAAGCTGTGGCACCGTCACAGTCATAGTCTGCAACGATGAGCATGGGCTCTTTTCTCTCAAGAATGTCTGCGAGCAAACTTGCAGTAGTGATGCAATTTTTCAGTTCAGTGGGTGAAAGTAGATTTTTGAGTTCCAACGAGAGTTCATCTGGAGATTCCAAACCGCGCGCAGCATATAGACGCGCGAGCAAGGGATGTAAGCCACTTTGTTGTAACCAAGTGGCAGTTCGCTCAGAAAAAGGACGTTGGGAAAAAAGACTCATGAAGAAATGATTTCTTTCCAGGTAAGCGGTTCGACTTTTTTCCAAAAGGCCCAAGACTTTTTATGCAGATCTTTCGCAGTCAAGATGCGCTCACGCACTTTTCCATTCGGAAAATCAATGAGGAGCAATTGATCAATCTTTTGATGGGTAAGGGCATGACTTAGCTCATGCCATATTGTCTCTGGGCGATCTAGCCATGCAAAAGCGCCTGCTAGGCTTTCCGTTTGAATGCTTGAGTTATGCGAAATACCTAAGTACTTCGCAATACCGGCCAGCAAAGGGTGTTCACCATAGATCTGTTGTGATCCCCTGATTACTTGAGGTACATGAACATCATTAAGTTTGCCAATACCACTAATCCATAGAGAGTTGATAGTGGGGAGGCCGCGTTGCTCTCGTGCTTCATTGACTGGGTCGATATGCCAGAGCATCTGAATTTCATTTTGTAACTTGCGCCAATGTTTTGCAATACCTTCTGCATGGGTATCACGGGGCATCCACCAATCAATATTGCGACCATGCGCTTGATCAACGCTATAGCTTGCCAAACTTGCGAATGAGCCTGCTGGGATAAACCAGTAATGTTTATCATGAAATAAAATGGAATTCTGAAAATCTTCTTCAATCAAGGGAAGGGCAGTTTTCAGAAGTTCTGAAGATTCAGCTTCGGTCAGATCAATCTGATTCTGACCCATCAAAATGAGATGGTCACGCGTAGCGTGCAGATGAACGGGCTGTAGGCAAACAATTTCTTGGCTTGGATTTACTTGCAGAGTTGACTGGCCGAGGAGAAGAACTGGTGCGATTGGAGTCAAATCTCCCAGTAAGAAGCACTCGTGGGGAAGTCCTTTTAGCGGCTGGCTTCCAATCGCATGAGTATCCAAGGCATCCTCTCCCGATAGCATCAGGGTAAAGCGCCGTGGGGTGCTTTGGAGGGAGTTCATATTTGCAGTCATTTCCCTGATTTTAGGTGGCATTTAACTATTCCATCAGTTTGCCCTGGCAATTGTCTAAACTGTGGCTATGTTGAGACTTCCGATTGAGCTAGAAATTGGCTTACGCTATACCCGTTCCAAGCGTCGTAAGACGGTTGGTAAGCGTGACGGCTTCCTTTCCTTTATTTCTGGGATATCCACTGCAGGTATCGCTTTAGGCGTTGCATCTCTGATTGTGGTTTTATCGGTGATGAATGGTTTCCAGAAGGAAGTCCGTGACCGCATGCTCTCCGTTCTCTCCCATGTAGAAATTACTGCACCTGATGGCTTAGCGAATTGGGAGCCACTGGCTTTAAAAGTTGCAGGTCAGCCTCACGTAGTTGGAGTTGCTCCCATGGTGAGTTCGCAAGGTCTACTCGCAAGAGACAACATGATGCGTGGTGTTGCGATTCGCGGAATTTTGCCAAGTGAAGAAGGCAAGGTTTCTGATTTACCAAAACAATTTATTGCTGGAAGTATTGATGATCTTAAGCCAGGTGGTTTTGGCGTTGCCTTGGGGGCGCAACTAGCATCTTTGGTTGGCGCTCATGTCGGAGATCGAATTAATTTGATTGTTCCTGAGAGTGATTTAACGCCAGCTGGTGCAATGCCTCGGATGCGAACCCTTCAAGTTGTGGGTATTGTTGATAGCGGCCATTATGAATACGATAGTTCATTGGCTATCATGCATTGGAAGGATGCGGCAGCCTTGCTGCGCTTGCGTGACCCGTCTGGTCTACGCGTCAAGGTTGATGACATGCAACGTGCCCCTGAGGTTGCTAATGAGTTAGCTGCCGTTGTGCCTCAAGCACTATGGATTACTGACTGGTCCCGTTCAAATCGAAATTGGTTTACTGCGGTTCAAACAGAAAAGAAGATGATGTTCATCATTCTGACCTTGATCATTGCTGTAGCTGCCTTTAATTTGGTCTCTACCTTAGTGATGACCGTTAATGAAAAGCAGGCTGATATTGCGATTCTGAGAACAATGGGCGCGAGCCCAGGTTTAATTCAAAGAATTTTCTTGGTACAAGGCTTAGCCATTGGCTTGTTAGGTTCTTTGGCTGGCGTTGGCCTTGGTTTACTCATTGCACTCAATATTGATGTGATTGTTCCCGCTATTGAGGCTATCTTCCGTGTGCGTTTCTTGCCGCGTGAGGTGTACTTTATTAGTGAGTTGCCTTCAGATGTGCGCTTAGGTGATGTAGTGACAGTTGGATTAATGGCTTTTGGCTTATCCGTACTGGCCACTCTGTATCCAAGCCGTCGCGCCGCCAAGGTGCAACCTGCGGAGGCCCTCAGATATGAATAAGGTTCTGATTGCTAAAGGTTTGGCTAAAACCTATGGTCAAGGCGCAACCGCAGTAGAGGTGCTTAAGTCTGTTGACTTAGAGGTAGCGCCTTCCGAGAAGGTTGCCATTGTGGGCTCCTCAGGATCTGGTAAGAGTACTTTGTTACATCTTTTGGGTGGCCTTGATACTCCTAGCGCTGGTTCAGTCTTATTAGACGGCGCCAATATCAATCAACTATCGGTTGCCAAGCTTGATCGCCTCCGTAACCAAAGTTTAGGCTTCATTTACCAATTCCACCATCTCTTAGATGAGTTCAGCGCCGTGGAGAATGTTGCATTGCTATTACGCATTCGCGGTTTAAGTAACGATGAGTCGATGGAGCGCGCTAGCAAGATGCTGAAAGCCGTTGGTTTGGCGAATCGTGAATTACATACCCCAGGTGAATTATCTGGTGGTGAGCGTCAGCGTGTAGCAGTAGCAAGAGCATTGGTGGGTAATCCTGCTTGTGTATTAGCAGATGAGCCCACTGGCAACTTAGATACTGAAACTGCTGATGGCGTGTTTGATCTGATGCTCGATATTGCTCGCGAACAGGGTACAGCCTTTGTGATCGTGACGCATGATCCTGTACGAGCTAAACGCTGCGATCGTATCTTGCACTTAGGGCGCGGAGTTCTCAAGACATTCGCGCAGTAAAGCATCCCATGTGGATTGATACTCATTGTCACCTAGATGCACCAGAGTTCTCAGGCTCGTTGCCATCAATTATTGCCGCCGCTAAAGAAAAGAACGTGCAAGCTATTTTATTGCCCGCAGTCAAAGCTTCTGATTGCCAGCACGTTAGACAGTTGGCTACCCAATTTAGCTATGAGATTCCTGGACTGGTTTATACCTTAGGCATTCATCCCCTGTATACCAATCAAGCGCGCGAAGAAGATATTGCTCTCTTGGAAGAACAAATCAATCAATCACTTTCAGATCGAAGGTTTGTAGGTATTGGCGAGATTGGCTTGGATTACTTTGTAGAAGGTTTAGACCCGCATAAACAAGAACTTTTTTTTCATGCGCAGTTAGACTTGGCCCAGAAGTATCAGTTACCAGTGATCTTGCATGTGCGTAGATCACAAGACACTATTTTAAAGGCGCTTAGACGTCGCAAAATTCCTGGTGGAATTGCGCACGCATTCAATGGCAGCTTTCAGCAAGCTGAGCAGTTTATTGAACTCGGTTTTAAGTTGGGTTTTGGTGGTGCAGCCACGTATGAGCGTGCATTGCAGATTCGCAGACTCTTAACTGAATTGCCGCTTGATAGCATCGTTACTGAGACGGACTCTCCGGATATACCGCCGGCTTGGCTCAGAGAAGAGGACATCCCATTTAATGAACCCGCCTTTGTGGTTCGTATTGCAAAAGAGTTGGCCGCTATTCGTGGCATAAGCGATGCTGAATTCGCCTCAGCAGCTTGGTGCAATGCTATGGAGGTATTGCCCCGTTGGTCGGCTCTTTGCGCAGATAAGCGTTTTAATTAGTTAGGCTGGTTAAAGCGGGGCACTCACAATCCTCGAGTCTGAGCTCAAATTCCTAGGGTGCGGTCATGGTTTGCAGGCGCTCATTCTTGCTTGCTATTGCGATGCAGTAATGTTTTCAGTAGATAAAAGCAAAATCCTTAAGTTGTCCTTCGTTGCCTCCTCATGAAAAGTAAGGGGAACTACTAACAATTCAAAAAAAGAGACTTTAGTATTCTGCTAGTTAGTTTATATTGATTAGCAAATGATTCTCCTTGGGAATGTAGATGAATGATCTGATACCGAAGTTGCAACTACCTAAAGCGATTGTTGGGCCTGCCGCATGGAATGGGCAAGAGTTACAAAAGGATACATCCTGGATTCTGGAGTGGACTCAAGATGAAATTCGCGAGCTTATAGAGGCGGGGAATTATTTTTTGTCACTGAATAAGCCGCTAGAGCAGATTTCTCCAAAACTGTTCCCAATACCCTCTTTATCCAAAAAGATAAAAGAGTTTTCAAATGAATTACTGTTTGGGCGCGGGTTTTTGTTGATCAGAGGATTGCCTGTTGATCAGCTAGAGCTTAAATTGTCTGCCACCATTTATCTTGGTATTGGTTCTCATATTGGAAGTTTGCGTAGTAGTAATGCAAAGGGACATTTATTGGGACATGTTAAAGATCAAGGTGTTGATATCAAGAATAAAGATGTCCGCTTTTATCAAACCAATAAAAAATTAGATTTTCATACGGATTCTGCAGATTTAGTGGCCTTACTTTGTCTTCAAAAGGCCAAGTCGGGCGGGGAGTCTTATATTGCCAGTTCTATTAGCTTGTATAACGAGGTTTCGCATAGGCGCCCAGATTTAGTAGAGGCTTTATTTATGCCTTATCCAACGGATAGGAGAGGCGAGATTCCCGATGGTTATGAGCCTTGGTACAGCATGCCAATTTTTACTTGGTATGAAGATCAATTAACTTGTACCTACATACGTCAATATATCGACGCAGCACAAATGAACTTTCCAGATGCTCCTAGGCTAACGAGTCAACAGATTGAAGTCATGGATTTGATGGATGAAATATTGGCGGAGCGAAAGGTTGTGTTGTCTATGGAGTTTGAGCCTGGCGACATTCAAATATTGAATAACCATCAAATACTTCATTCAAGAAGTGATTTTGAAAATTGGCCAGAGCCTGAGCGCCATCGTCATTTGCTCAGATTATGGATTGCTCCTGATAACGCACGGTCGCTTCCTGATTATTACGTTCCCCGTTGGGGCTCTACTACCAAGGGTGATCGCGGCGGAATTATTGTTCCAGGGACTCAGCTTAGTGTTGAGCTCAATACGCTTTAAAAACTGAAAATCTACTTGGGGTGTGATGATATGTTCGATAATCTGCGCAAGATAATGAATAATGCTTTGAGTCTTAAGCTTTCGATTTTTGGGCTCATTTTTGCAGCTTTAAATTTTGTTTCGCTAGGTCTTAGTGCGCAAGGCTACCCCAATAAGCCGATTACTTTAATTGCCCCCTATACCGCAGGCGGAGATAGCGATTTTTCAGGCAGAAACTTGGCTGCAGTAGCAACTAAGTTGATGAATCAACCTTTGATTGTTCAGAATATCGTAGGCGCATCAGGAACAATTGGTTCGCTAAAGGTTCGTAATAGCCCGCCCGATGGCTATACCTTGCTGATCTCACGAGTAGGTTCTCAGGCTATTGTGCCGGCACTCGACAGCAAAACCCCCTACAAGTGGAATGATTTTACTTTCATTACTTTGTTAGATTTAAATCCTATGGTGTGTGTTGTCAAAAGCGACTCACCTTATAAAAACATGAAGGATCTGCTTAACGCTTTGCGCTCTGATCCAGGCAAGCTCAATTATGCAACCGCTGGTGCAGGCACTTCTCAGCATTTATCCGTCGAAATACTGCTCAATGCAGCAAACCTGCCTTCTTCAGCGGCTACGATGATCCCATATAAAAGCGCTGGTGAAAGTAGTGCTGCCTTACTGGGAAATCAAGTCGATTTTGTTTGTAACACGATGACTACTTTAGCGGGCCAAATTAAGGGCGGAAGTATGCGTGGTTTGATGGTATCTACGCCAGATAGACTAAAAGATTTCCCTGATATTCCCTCTAGTCGCGAGTTGGGATTAAATCAATTTGAGCAAGCCACGGGATGGAGTGGTTTATTTGGCCCACCAGGATTGCCCCAAGAGGTAGTGGATAAGTGGACTGAAGTATTAAAGAAGGTGGCTCAAGACCCAGCGTGGGAGGGAGCCAATAAAACAGCGGGAGCGATTCCAGCAATTCGTTCTCCATCTGAAACGGAGCAATTTGTGAAACAGCAAGTTCTTCTTTATGAAAAACTTGGCACAAATTTAGGTTTGCGTAAATAGTTTTCAGGATATATATCTTGCTAGTGAGTCGGGTACGTTTGCTTGAGCTGAATTTATTTTCTTCTTTGGGCCGGGATAATGTCGTGCAGATATTGCTACATTGGTCGGCTCTCTGTACTGGCAATCCAAACTTAGCTTTAGCTTCTTAGGCCCTTGCGCTTAGCAATTACGGCGTTCATCGCCGGGGGATCATTTCTTTTATTTTTGCCACAAGTTCCAACATTATGGCTACCCGCATGCTTATTTGTGAGCTTCTTGTGTTGGCTGGCTTTATACCTAGGCCCTCAAATCAGAGGGCTTCGATATATTTTTATTTGTCTTCTTTTATTCACTGTGGGCTTTGCTTGGAATGCAAACTATGCAGATAGGCGACTGGCAAATATTCTTGCCGAGGATTTAGAGGGCAAAGAACTCAGTGCTGAAGGAAGAGTTGTCGCTCTTCCACAAAGTAGTTCTGCGGGCGCCAAGTTTGCATTTGAGATTAGCTATCTTTTGAATGGCAAAGAAAAGATCAGTGTATTTCCTAAAAGAATCTATCTAAGTTGGCAGCCTGCATGGAGAAGCAATGAAGAGATTCCTCAAATAATCCCAGGGCAGCGCTGGAATTTGAAGGTCAAGCTCAAGAGACCATATGGATCTTTAAACCCTTATACCTTTGATTTTGAGCGTTGGTCATTTCATCAGGATTTTGGTGCTAGTGGATCCGTTAGATCTGGCAAATTGTTGAAAACAATTGATATTGGTCTGACCGAATTTGAGTTGCGCATGGAGTTAGCACGTTGGAAATTACGTGAAAAGATTCGTTCACTCTTGCCAGGTGATGCGCGCTATGCCGGCGTGATTATTGCGCTAGTGATGGGAGATCAAAATGCCATTGAGCAAGATGACTGGCGGGTATTTAATGCAACCGGTATAGGCCACCTCATTTCTATTTCGGGCTTACACGTCACGATGTTGGCAGGTATTGGGGCGTCGATTGCTGGATTTATCTGGCGGCGTCGCGCATGGCCACTTATCATTCCGTTGAGTAAAGTAGCAGCAGCCTCAGGTTTTATCACGGCATTCATCTACGCATGGTTAGCAGGCTTTCAGATACCGGCGCAAAGAACGATGTATATGGTCGGCGTCGTTGCCTTTGCTTTATGGACTGGCAGAAATCCAAGATCATTCGATATTTGGTGGTGGGCGCTCGCATTTGTTCTAGTCATTGATCCAATGGCACCTTATACGCCAGGATTTTGGCTTTCATTTGGAGCGGTCGCCGCCATTCTCTTTGCGATGAAAGATTCTTCTGGATTGTTGGGTATCCCCACTGGAAAAGAGTTGGAGGTGCATTGGTCAAATCGAATCTTGCAGGCACTACGTGAAGCTTGTCGTGTACAGGCAGTGGTAACCATTGCACTACTCCCTTTTACTTTGTATTGGTTTTATCAGGTATCGGTACTCTCGCCAATCGCCAATGCATTTGCGATTCCTTTGGTGAGTTATGTTGTGACCCCCTTGGCAATTGCTGGCGCCTTACTCCCAGAATTTATTGGCCGCTGGCTCTTATTGCCGGCACATGCATCAATGGAATACCTGGCCGTGATATTAGAGTGGTTGGCTCATTGGAATTGGGCGGTAGTTTGGTCGAGTCAACCAGTATGGTGGATGTTATTCATTTCGGGGATTGGGATTATTTATGCCATCCGCCCTGGAGATCTTTCCCATTCTTGGCCATCAAGATTACTCGCTTTACTGCCTTCCCTATTATTTTTTATCCCGTTGGCTAATTTGGAGTACCAGACCCTTAGATCTGGAGAGTTTAGGGCAACAGTATTTGATATTGGGCAGGGCACAGCGGTCTTTATTGAGACTGCTAATAAGAGATTGCTTTATGACACTGGTCCGATACAGGGTAAAAAAGATGATGCTGGGCAACGTGTCCTGCTGCCGTACTTGCGCGGCAGGGGTATAGATCGAATCGATCGTATGGTAATTAGTCATAGTGATAGTGATCATGTGGGCGGGGCAGCCTCGCTACTGAAGCAGGTTGGGTTTGACACAATGATGGGGTCATTGCCAGGTAATAACCCATTACTAAAAAATTTACAGTTCAACAGCATTCCAAGTATTCCATGCCGTTATGGTCAGTACTGGATTTGGGATGAGGTGGAGTTTTTAATTTGGCATCCAAATGAAGATACGCTTTTTGAGAATCAATATTCGATGAAGCCTAATGAAATGAGTTGTGTATTAGAGGTGCGCAATAAAAATAGTTCGATCTGGTTAACTGGGGATGTAGAGAAACAGGGCGAAGCAGAAATGACTGATCGCCTTGATTCGCAAACACTAAGCGCATTAGATGAAAGAGAATTGATTTTTATGGCGCCACACCACGGTAGTAAAACTTCTTCGTCAATTGATCTATTAGCGAAATTGAGACCGGATATTGCTTTTGCTCAAAATGGATATCGCAATCGTTATGGCCATCCGCATCCGACCGTTACTGCACGTTATGAAGGTATGCAGATCCCTTTTCATCAAACGCCAAAGACGGGCGCGCAAATTTGGACTTTTACAAAGGGTGCCGGGACTTTAATCCGTTTTTTAAGGCGCGATATAGGACGTCTCTGGCATCGTAATATTGACCAAGCTGAGGCTGGGTCGAAGCTTTCGAGCCCTATAAAAGCAAAAAGCCCTTAAAAATTAAGGGCTTAGTACGTAATTCTTGGTTGCGGGGGCAGGATTTGAACCTACGACCTTCGGGTTATGAGCCCGACGAGCTGCCAGACTGCTCCACCCCGCGTCTGAAGCTGAAATTCTACCATTTTTCGGGCCCTCCTGTCGAGGTATTCCTGCGAAAGACGCATAAAAAAGCGGTTTTTTGACAGAAATTCCAAATTTGAAGACCCTCTAGAAGGAGTAACATATTGCCACGCAACATCACCTTGGGATTTATTTATGTCCGTAAGCAATCCGGAGTTTTCAGAATCATCATTATTAAGGCCGGTCGAGGTATCTCGCCAGCCACACCATCATAAAAATGGTGCATCGGTTGCTTTGATGTTTGCTGCCATTGGCGTGGTCTTTGGTGACATTGGCACCAGTCCTTTATATGCGCTGAAAGAATGTTTTAGTCCTGAGCACGGCATTCCATTTTCTGCAGAGGCAGTTTATGGAGTGATCTCCATGGTGTTTTGGGCATTTACGATTGTGGTTTCGCTAAAGTATGTGTTGTTTGTGATGCGCGCAAACAATCATGGTGAGGGCGGTATTTTGGCGCTCATGGCTTTGGCATTAAGAACGGCTCCAACGGGCTCAAAGCGTTCTCTACTCATCATCATGGCTGGAGTATTTGGTGCCTGTATGTTTTATGGTGATGCGATTATTACTCCCGCTATTTCAGTGCTTTCTGCCGTGGAGGGTCTAGAAGTCATCTCTCCAGATCTCACCCGCTTCGTTGTGCCCATCACTATTGCCATCTTAGTGGCGCTCTTCTTGATTCAAAAAACTGGAACTGATGTGGTTGGTAAGTTGTTTGGTCCAATCATGGTTGTCTGGTTTGTGGTGATTGGCTTAATGGGGTTGCATCAGGTGGTGCAGCACCCCGCCATCTTTGCTGCTATCAATCCGATATATGCCATTCAATTTATGCATGAGCATGCTCTGCAAGGTTTTATTGTATTGGGGGCTGTTTTCTTGGTATTGACTGGCGCCGAAGCTTTGTATGCTGACATGGGTCACTTTGGTGTGAAGCCTATTCGTATGGGTTGGTTCTTTATTGTGATGCCTTGTTTGCTGCTGAACTACTTTGGTCAGGGTGCAATGTTTTTAAATAACCCTGAAACCATTAGCAATCCCTTTTTCTTAATGGTGCCTGAAGGATTTGTTTTTCCATTGGTGTTATTGGCGACTGCTGCAACCGTGATCGCTTCGCAAGCTGTGATATCTGGCGCCTTCTCAATGACCAGTCAAGCTATCTTGTTAGGTTTTGTTCCACGCATGAAAGTGCGCCATACCTCTGATAAAGAGATTGGCCAGATTTATATGCCGCTAGTGAATTGGGTTTTATTGGTTTTAGTGATTGTTGTGGTGTTGGCTTTTAAGAAGTCTGAGAATTTGGCGGCAGCCTATGGCATTGCAGTAACAACGACAATGATTGTGACCACCTTTTTAGCAGCCATTGTGATGCGTGTGGTTTGGCGCTGGAATCCTATTCTGGTAACTCTTGTGATTAGCGCATTCTTGGCGGTTGACCTTGCGTTCTTAACGGCTAACTTGCTCAAGATTATGGAAGGTGGCTGGTTCCCACTTTTATTGGGCGCAGTTTGCTTTATATTCTTGATGACGTGGTATCAGGGTCGCAGGATCTTGCGTCAGAATGCGATGAGCAACGGCATCGAATTGAAGAGCTTTATTGAGGCTCTGATGATGCATCCGCCTCACCGTGTTGAGGGTACTGCGATTTTCTTGACCGCCCACGTTGACTATCTGCCAGTTTCTTTCTTGCATAACCTCAAGCACAACCATGTTCTGCATGAGCGAGTTTTCTTCCTCAAAGTGAGTATTTGGGATGTGCCTTACGTCAAAGATGAAGAACGGATTACTTTACGTGATCTTGGTAACGGAATTTATGTGGTCCGCGCTGTATATGGATTCAACGAGACTCCTGATATGGGCCAGATTATTGAATTGATTGAGAAGTCCTCTGATCTGAAGTTTGACATGATGAATACGTCTTTCTTCTTGTCGCGTGACACGATTGTTTCTACTGAAATTCCAGGTATGGCGCTATGGCGTGAGCGCTTGTTCTGCTGGATGTATCAGAATGCAGGCCGTCAATCAGACTTCTTTAAGATTCCGGCAAACCGCTTGGTTGAGTTGGGCGCGAAGGTAGAGATTTGAGAAAGCATCTTCCTTTGCGATCTAAAGTATTCCTTGGAATATTTTTGGTCATTACTTCTTTGAGCGGCATTGCTTTAGCTACACCAGCAGAAGAGGCTGAGTTAGCTAAATTAGACAAGATTGAGTCTGAACTGGAGCTGCAGAGAGAGTGGGCCAAGTATCGCTGGGGTAAAGCTTCTTCTGATTGCTATCAAAACTACTGGGTGAACTATTGCTTGCGAAGTGCTAGAGCAGAGTACCGCAAAGAGATTGATCCTATTAGCGAACAAGAGCGTGCTTTGCATGAAGTGCAACGCAATTTACGTAAGAGCATTAAAGATCAAGAAGATCTAAAGCGCGCTGCTGAGCGTGCTTCGCCCCTCAAGGCTGCAGAACGCGTTGATAATCAACGTGAGTTTGAGGAAAAGCAAAAAGCTGCAGCTGCAAGAGCGGCCGATCTAGAGCAGCGTCGCAAGGACGCCCCTAAGCGTGCGCAAGAAAATAAAGCTGGCACACAGCTTGATTAATTAATTTACTGGGTATCTCTTGGCTAAAGTCAAAACGGTTTACATCTGCCAATCATGTGGCGGCACATCTGCAAAGTGGCAGGGTCAATGTCCATCTTGTCAGGCATGGAACACCATGGAAGAGGGTTTGCCAGAGACCACGTCAAATTCTCGGTTTCAAGGCTTAGCGCAATCCCTGCCGCGGCAAAAGCTTTCTGCTATTACTGCAGAAGATTTACCACGCTTTAGCACGGGCGTAGAAGAGTTTGATCGTGTATTAGGTGGCGGTCTAGTGCCTGGTGGTGTGGTGCTATTGGGCGGCGATCCAGGGATTGGTAAATCTACTTTGTTATTGCAAGCCTTGGCGGAGATGAGTTCTGCGGGCATGAATGTGCTCTATAGCAGTGGCGAAGAATCGGCTGCGCAAATCGCATTACGTGCAAAACGAATTGCGTTGGATGCGCCTCAACTAGAAGTCTTGGCAGAAATTCAGTTGGAGAAGTTGATCTCCATTATGGATACTGTGAAGCCGCAAGTATTAGTGGTCGATTCCATTCAAACTTTGTATTCGGAAGTATTGAGTTCGGCTCCAGGTTCTGTTGCACAAGTTCGTGAGTGTGCCGCTCAATTAACCAGAGCTGCTAAGTCCAGCGGCATTTGTGTATTGATGGTGGGTCATGTCACTAAAGATGGTCACCTAGCTGGCCCCCGTGTCCTTGAGCATATTGTGGATACCGTTTTGTACTTTGAGGGGGATACCCACTCTTCATTCCGTTTAGTACGCTCGATTAAAAATCGTTTTGGAGCGGTCAATGAGCTTGGCGTTTTTGCAATGACTGAAAAAGGGCTGCGTGGCGTCACCAATCCATCTGCTATTTTCCTGTCGCAACATGAGCAAATGGTGCCAGGTGCTTGTGTATTGGTTACCCAAGAAGGCAGCAGACCCCTCTTAGTAGAAATTCAGGCACTCGTTGATACGGCACATGTTCCCAATCCCCGTCGTTTAGCAGTTGGTTTAGAGCAAGCGCGTTTGGCCATGCTGCTAGCGGTATTGCATCGTCATGCTGGTGTCGCATGTTTTGATCAAGACGTCTTTTTAAATGCAGTTGGTGGCGTCAAAATTTCAGAGCCTGCTGCTGACTTGGCGGTGTTGTTAGCAATACAGTCATCGATCCGTAATCGCGCTTTACCTAAAGAGCTCATCGTATTTGGTGAAGTCGGTTTAGCTGGAGAAATTCGTCCATGCCCGCGTGGTCAGGAGCGCCTTAAAGAAGCTGCAAAGCTTGGCTTTACTGTTGCCATTATTCCAAAAGCGAATATGCCGAAGACGAAGATCCCAGGCTTAAAGGTGATACCAGTAGAGCGAATTGATCAGGCAATCGCAGCTGCAGCAGAACTCAGTTAAGTATTTGATAACTGCTTTATCGAAGATCTTCTGCTTGAATTAAAAGCACTTGTTCTTCCCCAGCAGACACTTCCATCCAAATGACTGGGATTTGCGGGAAAGCTTTCTTGAAGTTCTCATACTCATTACCAATTTCCAGTAAGAGAGCGCCACGTTCTGAGAGGTAATCTGGAGCCTGCGCAATAATTTTACGAATCAGATCCATGCCGTCATCACCGCCGGCAAGTGCTAATACTGGTTCAGCTTGATATTCAGCTGGTAGGGCGCTCATAGAGTTTGCATTGACGTAAGGCGGGTTGCAAATAATCAGATCAAACAAATTGTCTTCATTGGGTTCTGGCAATGCATCCCAAAGATCACCATCTAGTAGCTCTACTTGTGAACTCAAACCATGACGATCCACGTTACGCGCTGCTACAGATAAGGCTGGCATGCTGATATCGCAGGCGCTCACATGAATATCTGGGCAAGAAAGTGCCAACAAGATTGCTAAGGAACCATTGCCTGTACAAAGATCCAATGCTTTGCCACCAGCTGGCAACCAAGGCTCGAGTGATCCGTCCACAATGAGTTCGGCAATCCATGAGCGCGGCACAATGCTTTGCTCACTACAGAAAAACGGTATACCCATTAACCAAGCTTCCCCCAATAGATAGGCTAGTGGTTTACGAGTATCTATTCTTTGTTGCGCAATAAGAAATGCATTTTGGTATTGGCCTTCCGAGAGCATTTGCTCTAGATGATCAAGTGTATCTGCAGGGCTGAGGTCGAGTTGCTTGCTGGTAATCCACAGGGCTTCACTCTGTGCGTCGATAGCACCATGTCCATAATGCAAATTTTCTGCTTCAAGTTTTTGTGCAATTTGATCAATGCACTGACTAACTGAATAGGCTTGTGAAGGCTCAGGGTCCATGATGGAAGTAATGTGGATTAAAAAAGAAAAAAGTAGGCGTGCGCTTAAGCAATCAGTTGCTCAAGTGTTTTGCGATAGATATTTTTGAGCGGCTCTACATCATCAACAATGACGCACTCATCAATCTTATGGCTTGTCGCGTTGAGTGGCCCAAACTCTACAACTTCTTTGCAGATCTTGGCGATAAAACGACCATCACTAGTACCGCCAGTAGTAGAGAGTTCGGTGTCAACTTTGGTTTCAGCTTTAATGGCTTTGCGCAAGGCACCGGCAAGGTCACCGTCGCCCGTAATGAAGGGGCTGCCACCTAGTACCCAGTCAATCTCAAAATCCAAGCCAGCCTTTTTGAGGATGCTCTCAAGTCGTTCACGCAATTGCTCAGGTTTGCTCTCAGTGGAGAAGCGAAAATTAAAGTCAATCACAAGTTCGCCGGGGATGACGTTATTTGCGCCCGTGCCAGCGTGAATATTAGAGATCTGAAAACTCGTTGGCTGGAAATATTCATTTCCCTTGTCCCACTCTGTTTCTACTAAGGCAGTGATAGCTGGAGCCGACAAATGAATTGGGTTAGCGCCTAGGTGAGGGTAAGCAATATGCGCCTGAATGCCTTTGATCTTTACCTTGCCAGATAAAGAGCCGCGACGACCGTTCTTAATCATGTCACCTAATTGATCAACGGAAGTAGGCTCACCAATGACGCAATAATCCAAGCGCTGACCCTGTTTTTGCAAACGCTCACACATGATGACGGTGCCGTCATTTGCCGGGCCTTCCTCATCACTAGTAATTAAGAAGGCAATGGACCCTTGATGATCTGGATGCTTGGTAATAAATTCTTCAGTGGCCACTACAAAACCCGCCAGCGAAGTTTTCATATCAGCCGCGCCGCGACCATAGAGCTTGCCATCACGAATCGTTGGTGTAAATGGATTGCTTGTCCATTTTTCAAGGGGGCCAGTGGGCACAACATCGGTATGGCCGGCAAACATTAAGACCTTACCTTGATCGCCCGCTTTTCCTTTTTTGATCGCCCATAGGTTGGTAACCTGAAAATCATTTGGCCCACTAATCACGCTCTCAGTATGAAAACCAATCTCCTGTAAACGTTTAGCAATTAAATCTTGGCAGCCACCATCAGCCGGTGTTACGGAATGGCAAGCAATCAGAGCTTCAGTAAGCTCGAGGGTGGCGCTCATAGATTGTTAGTCGCGGAGAAGTTCGTTGATGGCAGTTTTCGCTCTCGTTTGCGCATCCACCTTTTTCACAATGATGGCTGCATAGAGGCTGTATTTGCCACAAGCAGAAGGTAATGAGCCCGGAACGACAACTGAGCCTGCTGGAACCCGACCGTAATGGACTTCACCGGTTTCACGGTCATAAATCTTGGTGCTTTGGCCAATATAGACGCCCATAGAGAGAACAGCGTTTTCTTCAATGACCACACCTTCAACAACTTCAGAGCGGGCGCCAATAAAGCAGTTATCTTCAATAATCACTGGGCCTGCTTGGATTGGTTCTAAAACGCCGCCAATACCAACACCGCCAGAGAGGTGAACGTTTTTACCGATTTGGGCGCAAGAGCCCACGGTTGCCCAGGTATCGACCATCGTACCTTCGCCTACATAAGCACCAATATTGACGTAGGAAGGCATCAAAACAGCATTTTTGCCAATAAAGGAGCCGCGACGGGCAACTGCCGGGGGAACAACGCGGAAACCACCAGCTGCAAAGTCAGCGGCGGTATAACCTTCAAATTTGCTGGGAACCTTGTCATAGAACTGGGTGTAGCCACCAGCGCTCATGGGAATGTTGTCTTCTAGGCGGAAAGAAAGCAATACAGCTTTCTTAACCCATTGATTTACCTCCCACTTGCCGACAGAGCGACGCTCAGCGACGCGAATGGTGCCTGCATTTAGGCCTTCTAAGACCGCATTTACGGCGCTTCGGACGTCCCCAGGGGCGCTGTTTGGTGAGAGGTCTGCGCGGTTTTCCCAGGCTTGTTCAATGATGCTTTGTGGTGATTGGCTCATGCTTTTCAGTTAACTATCAGATTGTTAAGGGATTTTGTCCCTGGAGGTAGATTTATCATTATATCGATGGGGCAAAAACACGTCTAAGTACCCTCAAGCTTGCTATCATCTTCCCACTTTAGATGTAAATTTTTACCCCTTTATTTGAACCCCCTTTTTCCCTGCAAAGTACGCCGTGCAACTGAAATCCATCAAACTTTCCGGCTTTAAGTCTTTCGTTGACCCAACCCATTTTGAAATGCCTGGCCAATTAATTGGTGTTGTAGGCCCTAACGGTTGCGGAAAGTCGAACATTATTGACGCTGTACGTTGGGTTTTGGGTGAATCCCGCGCCAGTGAGTTGCGTGGTGAGTCCATGCAAGACGTTATTTTTAATGGCTCAGGTTTACGCAAACCATCTGGTCGTGCCAGCGTAGAACTCATTTTTGATAATTCTGAAGGACGTGCTCAAGGTCAGTGGAGTGCTTTTACAGAATTAGGTATCAAACGTGTTTTGACTCGTGACGGTAATTCTAGTTATTACGTCAACAACCAAGTGGTCCGCCGCAAAGATATTCAAGATATTTTCTTGGGTACTGGTATGGGGCCAAGAGGTTACGCCATTATTGGTCAAGGAACGATCAATCGAATCCTAGAAGCAAAGCCTGAAGAGTTGCGCGTGTTCTTGGAAGAGGCTGCAGGTGTTTCTAAATATAAAGAGCGTCGCAAAGAAACTGCTTCACGTCTAGAAGACACTGTAGAAAACTTAACGCGCGTTGAAGATATTCTGCGTGAGCTTGATCAACAACTCACTCGCTTAGAAAAACAAGCGACTGTTGCTGAGCGTCACGCAGAGCTCTCAGCCCAGATGAAATCGCAACAACAGTTGTTGTGGTTTGTGCGTCAGACTGAGGCTGGTAAAGAGCAAGAGCGCCATGCTAATGGCATCCGTGATACCCAAGTGAACCTGGAAGAGCAGACCGCCAAGCTACGTCACGCCGAGGCTGAGCTTGAAACGATGCGGACTCAACAGTACGCATTACAAGATAAAGTTTCTGAAGCGCAAGGTGAGCTGTATCAAACAAACTCTGATGTCAGTCAGGTCGAGTCACAGATTCATTATGTCCAAGAAGCACGTCAACGTTTGCAGCAGCAAACTCAAGATTTGCAAGCGCAACTACAGCGCTGGACTGTGCAAGAGACAGATGCTGCGCAAGCACAACGCACTACTGAACATGAGCTTTCATTGGCGGCTGAAAAAGAACAAACATTATTAGTGGATCTCACTGGCTTGCAAGAACAAATGCCAAGTCGTGAAGAGACTTATCAAACTGCTGCGCGTGATTTAAATACTGCGCGCGATAGTTTGGCATCTATTGAACAGCGTCTTGCTAGTTTGGGTGAACGTATTCGTGCAATGTCTGCGCAATCCGATGAGCTCAAGGGGCGCGAAGCTCGCTTAACAGGTGAGCTTGATGGCATGCGTCGGCCAGATGCTGAAGCTTTGAGTATGGCGATTGATCGTCATGCTATGGCTCAGCGCAAGGTGGAGGAATCTAAGCAGCGCGCTGGCGAAACACAGCAACGAGTGCCTGCTGCGGATGAAGCACGTAATGCTGCCCAACAAAAAATTCAGACCGCTAATCAAGATTTAGCGCAAACCGAAGCAAAACTCACCGCATTGACTGCGTTACAAGCCAGCGTGCAAGCGCAAGGCAAGATTGGTCCATGGCTAGAAAGTAAGGGTCTCAAAGAAAGTAAGCGTCTTTGGCAAGAGCTCAAGGTAGAGAGCGGCTGGGAGGCTGCTTTGGAATCAGTATTGCGTGAGCGCTTAGCTGCTGTCACTGCAAAGAGTGTGCAAGAAACTTTGGCATTGGCCAATGATGCGCCTCCAAGCCGTTTGGCAATTTTGCTTACCGAAGAGATTACCCCTGCGCATACCTCTGCTCCAGCAGATTTCACACCCTTATTAAGTCGGGTTCAAAGCGCTGGCGCTCCAAGACTCACTTCCGTATTACAAGAGTGGTTAGACAATATTTATATTGCTTCAAGTCTTGAAGATGCTTTACATCGCCGTGAAAAATTACCAGCTGGTGGCGCATTTGTTACTCAACAAGGTCACCTAGTGAGTCGCGTAGGCGTTCAGTTGTATGCAGCTGATTCTGAGCAAGCAGGTATGTTGGCGCGTGCCCAAGAAATGGAAAGCCTTGAGAAGCAGTTGCGCGCTCAAAAGCTCATGCAAAGTGAATTACAAGGCGAGTTAGATCAGTGTGTTGCTAACTACCAAGCAGCGCATCAGGCTGCAGAACAAGCACGAGTTGCTGCAGAGCAGGCGGTTCAAGAGGCTCATGGCTTTGAAGTAGAGAGAATGCAGTTAACCCAAGCTGAAGAGCAATACAGTCAGCGTGCTGCACAAATTCAAAATGAATTGACTGAGTTGCGTCAGCAAGGAGTGCAATTAAGTCAAACTCAAGAACAATCGGCTACAGAGTTAGCTCAATCTGAAGAATCAAAGCAGGGCCTGCAAGAAGCACTGGCGTCTGCTCAAGAAAAACTCGAGATTTCTACCCGGGAGCGCGATCATTTACGTGAATCTTTGCGTGTAGCTGAAATGGCTGCGCAAGAAGCTGCCTTTGCAACTCGTTCATTGCAGCAGCGCATTGCAGACTTACAACGTGATCAAAGCACGGCGCGCACACAGATCATGGAGATTCAAGATAAGCATGATCAAGCTACTCAAGAGTTAGAGTCTTTAAGTGATGAAGAAGCGCAAGACAAATTGCAAGGATTGTTGCTAGCTCGTAGCGCTCGTGAAGCTGCTTTGGCCAATGCACGTACTGAACAAGATGCTTTATTGCATCAGTTGCGCGAGGCTGATGAAGCACGCATGCAGGTTGAGCGTAGTTTGCAGCCCATGCGTGACAAAGTAGTCGATCTGCAGCTGCGCGAACAGGCTGCTCGCTTGAACTTTGAGCAATTTGCTACTTTGTTGGCTGATGCGGAAGCTGACTTGACCGCGCTTGAAGCAAACTTTAGCCCTGATCTCAAAGTTGGAGCATTGCAGACTGAAGTAAATCGTTTAAATACTGAGATTCAATCTCTAGGTCCAGTCAATATGGCTGCACTCGATGAGTTATCAAGTTCACGTGAGCGTAAACAGTTCTTAGATGCACAATCTGCGGACTTAAACGAAGCAATGCAGACTTTGACCGATGCGATTGCCAAGATTGATGCTGAAACACGCGATTTATTGCAAGGCACCTTCGATCAGGTCAACGGCCACTTTGGCAAACTCTTCCCAGAATTATTTGGCGGTGGTCATGCTGAATTGGTGATGACTGGTGAAGAAATTCTGGATGCCGGCGTTCAGGTAATGGCGCAGCCTCCTGGCAAAAAGAACAGCAGTATCTACTTGCTCTCTGGTGGTGAGAAGGCATTGACTGCGATTGCTCTGGTCTTCTCACTCTTCTTGCTAAATCCAGCGCCATTCTGCTTGCTCGATGAGGTTGACGCTCCATTGGATGATGCAAATACCTTGCGCTATGCCCATCTAGTCGCCAAAATGTCAGATAAGACACAGTTTTTGTTTATCTCTCATAACAAAATCACCATGGAAATTGCCCATCAGTTGATTGGTGTCACCATGCAAGAGCAAGGTGTATCCCGTATTGTTGCAGTGGATATTTCTTCTGCTGTTTCGATGGTGGAGGCCGCCTAAGTGTACGTAGAACAAATCATGACGATGTTAGGTTTGTCTGATTTACAGTTTGCGTTGGCCGCTATTGGGCTACTGATTTTGATATCAGTAGCTATTTTTAATTTCAAATACTCGCGTGCACGCCGTAAGGCAAAAGAGCAGGCAGCATATTCTGTTGATGAGCGCTTTGCCCGCGAGCCGAGTTTTGGTCAAGGGTTTTCAGATGCTGATTCTAGTGAGCGCGCCGAACCGAGTTTTGGCTCATCACTATCGGCAGCAAGCTCCGCCCCAGAAAAGTTTGCGATTGATCCTCGCATCGACTGCGTGATTACATTACGCTTTGATGAGGCTATTGGCGGTGCTGAGATTCTTGAAGAAATCAATACTTGGACAGACTTGCAAGCCCAGGCTTCTGCTCGCTGGATGTGTGAAGGCTTGAATGCCAATATCGATGTAGCTGAAGACTGGGAAGAATTGCACCCAGAATCTACCTATTCTGACTTACAGCTAGCTATTCAGTTGGCAAGTCGTCGTGGCGCTATCGGTGTATTGGAGCTCTCTGATTTTTGCTCACGTGCTCAAGCCCTTGCCGATACATTGGGCTCTCAAATTGATATGCCTAGTGTCAATACGATGCTGGAGAGCGCCAAAGAGCTTGATGCAATGGCTGCTGAAAGTGATATTCAACTCAGTATCAATGTGCTCTTTGATGAATCATGTCCTTGGGGTAATTTTGATGCACTCATGCGTCAACGTGGATTCAAATTATCTCGTAACGGACGTGGATACGAGTTCTATAGCAATGGCACATTGGTCTTCAATAGTGCAGATTTGGATCCTAACAAGCCAGTAACGCAGTTGACTTTGCTCCTTGAGGTTCCATTGGTTGCGCAAGAAGAGCGCGCCTTTGAGAGAATGTTGGGCGAGGGCATTGAGATTGCGCAAGCAGCCCATGGCCGCTTGGTTGATGACAATGGTATTAATTTGAGCGAAGCTGCAGTAATTAGCATTCGTCAGCATCTTGATGGCCTCTATGCCAATCTCGAGAAATCCGGCATTCCCGCTGGATCTTCCACAGCTAGCAGACTCTTTAGCTAGGACATTACCTTGTCGTCTAATAGTCCGACAAATTTAGCGGAGCGTTACGCATTCTTGCAGACTGAGCTTGCTCGCTTAGAGCATGCCTACTATGTGTTGGACAATCCGCTTCTTCCTGACATTGAATATGATCGCTTGTATCGTGAGTTATTAGAAATTGAAGCAGCTCATCCAGAGTGGATTACACCTGAATCCCTCTCTCAAAGGGTTGGCGGCACAGCTCTTAAAGAATTCGATTCAGTGACACATGAAGTGCCGATGCTTTCACTCAATAACGCGTTTGAGGAGGCAGAGCTCATTGCTTTTGATCGTCGTTGCCGTGAAGGTTTGCATATAGATCATGTTGCTTATGCGGGTGAACTTAAGTTTGATGGCTTGGCCATCTCGCTGCGCTATGAAAATGGTTCCTTAGTCAGAGCGGCCACTCGTGGTGATGGTGCGAGCGGTGAAGATGTCACTGCTAATATCAAAACGATTCGCGCTATTCCCCTAAAGCTCACTGGTAAAAATATTCCGAAGGTTTTGGAGGTTCGCGGTGAAGTCTTTATGTATCTCAAAGACTTCGAAAAGATGAATCGACAGGCTGCAGAGTTGGGCGAAAAGGAGTTTGCTAACCCACGCAATGCTGCTGCAGGAAGTTTGCGCCAGTTAGATTCCAAAATCACAGCTAAAAGACCACTGTCTTTCTTTGCCTATGGCTTAGGGGCATTGGAGCCACAGCCATGGTTACCCAAAACGCATGAAGAGTTACTCAACGCTTATGTTGAGCTTGGATTACCGGTCTGCTCAGAGCGTCGCGTTCTGAATTCTGTAAAAGAGATTTTGGCCTTCTATGACGAAATTGGGCTTAAGCGCGATTCTTTGCCTTATGACATTGATGGCGTTGTATATAAGGTCAATTCATTTGCAGAGCAAGCAAAGTTGGGCTTTGTCTCTCGGGCCCCAAGATTTGCCCTGGCTCACAAGTATCCCGCTCAAGAGGCTCTTACGACGGTTCTTGGTATTGATGTCCAAGTAGGACGTACGGGCGCGATTACTCCAGTAGCTAGATTGGCGCCGGTAGAGGTTGGTGGAGTTACTGTTACCAATGCAACCTTGCATAACGAAGATGAAGTCAAGCGCAAAGATGTGCGCATTGGTGATACGGTCTCAGTCCGCAGGGCGGGAGATGTCATTCCTGAAGTAGTTTCTGTGATTAAAGATCGTAGACCTAGCGATGCAAAAGAATTTGTGATGCCAGTCAATTGTCCAGTCTGCGATTCGCATATAGAGCGCTTAGCTGATGAAGCAGTGGCACGTTGCAGTGGTGGTTTATTTTGTGGTGCGCAACGTAAACAAGCACTTATTCATTTTGCCCATAGAAGGGCCCTTGATATTGAGGGTCTGGGCGAGAAGATTGTCGATCAATTAGTCGATCAAAATCTGGTGAGGACACCAGCCGATCTGTATCGACTTGGATTTACCGCTTTAGCCAACCTTGATCGGATGGGTGATAAGTCTGCCGACAATCTGATTCAGGCGATTAATCAATCTAGAAATACCACTTTAGCCAGATTCATCTTCGCTCTAGGTATTCGTCATGTGGGCGAGACGACTGCTAAGGATTTAGCGAATCACTATCAATCCATGCATGCTCTGATGGATGCTGATACGGAAGATCTGCTGACGGTTAAAGACGTTGGTCCTGTGGTGGCAGATTCAATTACGAGTTTTATGCAAGAGGCCCATAACCGTGAGGTCATCGAGCAACTCCTTGCCTCGGGTATGCAACTTTCTGTAGAGGAAAAGGTGATCAGTGCGGCAGTAGCAGGTAAAACGTTTGTTTTGACAGGAACCTTTCCAACATTGACTCGTGATGAGGCTAAAGACCTTTTGGAAAAGGCAGGGGCTAAAGTTGCTGGGTCAGTTTCAAAGAAAACCGATTATGTTGTGGCTGGAGTCGATGCAGGCAGCAAGCTTACTAAGGCAGAAGAGCTCGGTGTCGCAGTGATTGATGAAGCGGCAATGCTCGATTTATTGAAGTAGGGTTTTACAAATGAACTCATTACATTCCAACTTTCAGCTAGATTCAAAGGACTGGGTTAGTCTTGGGTCTATATCTGATCAAGAAAAACAAGTTCGCATCGATTTAGCGACAGCTTATCAACTGGCGTATTTAAAAAATTGGGATGATGGGATATATACCCACATATCAGCTTCGGTACCTGGAGAGGATGGCGCCTATCTATTGAATCGGTTTGGTTTGCGATTTAATGAAGTGACCCCTCAAAATTTAGTGAAGGTTAACCTTCAGGGTCGGATATTGGCAGGCGAGGGCCCCGTGAATCAGTCAGGATTTGCAATCCATGGCGCAGTTCACGCTGCACGACCTGATGCGCAGTGTGTTCTGCATCTTCACGTAGACGCTGTCATTGCTGTATCAGCCCAAGCAAAAGGACTGTTGCCAATCTCACAACATGCATTGCGTTTTTATCAAGATATTGCCTACCACCACTATCAGGGACTAGCCTTATCGTCTCAAGAACAAAGTTCTTTAATAGAGGGCTTAGGAAATAAAAAAGCAATCCTTCTGCATAACCATGGCAGCATTGTTTGTGGCTCTTCAATTCAGCAGGCTTTTTACTTAATGGATGTGCTTGATAAGGCTTGCAAAATACAGTTGATGGCTGAACCTAATATGAATCATATTCAGCCAGAAGAAAAAGTTTGTGAGTTAACTTACAGGCAACTTTGCAGCGATGGGGATGATGAGGGTCAGCTAGAATGGCCTGCATATCAACGCGCTTTTATGGATACCTAAGGGAGAAAAGAGAATGCCATTAATTCAGGTGCAATTATTTGAAGGACGTAGCGATGACGTTAAACGTGAATACGCTAAAGCCATCACAGAGGCTGCTGTAAAGATTATGGGTTGCAGTGCAGCATCTGTTGATGTGATCTATCAGGATGTAAAAAAGTCTGATTGGGCAACAGCAGGAAAACTATGGAGTGATTCCTAGTTATTAAAAAACCTCTATATTCTCACCAGGAATATGTCATATAGCGTCCCTGATATTCACAATTCTGAATACTTTGCGGAAGATGCCTCTAATCTAATTTTTTATATCGTGAGGAGGCTGTATGAAAATTTGCGTCATAGGAGGTGGTGGAGCAATTGGCGGTTATTTAGCCGCTAAATTAGCGAGAGCCGGTAATCAAGTAACGGTTGTTGCTAGAGGCGCAACTTTAGAGGCTATTCAAAGAGATGGCCTTACGCTTCACATGGAAGATGAGCCTCGCCCCATTATTGCTCGGGTCGCAGCAGTAGAAAAAATACGCGATGTTGATACGCCCGATGTCATTATGTTGGCTGTCAAAGCACATCAAATTGAGCCAATCATTGATGATTTGGCCAGCATTATGGGTCCTGAAACTGTATTGATCCCAATGCAAAATGGCATTCCTTGGTGGTACTTCCAAAATCTCGAAAGTGAGTTCAAAGATTTTCCGATCGAGACGGTAGATGCTGGTGGCCAGATTATGAAAAAAATTAATCCACGAAATGTCATCGGTTGCGTGGTCTATCCGGCCACTTATGCAGAGTCTCCAGGCGTTATTCGCCATGTAGAGGGCAATCGTTTTCCGCTTGGTGAGCTAGATGGCTCTCAATCTGAACGTATTCAAAAGATTTCTCAGATGATGACTGACGCTGGCTTTAAGGCGCCTGTATTGGAAGATATCCGTTCCGAAATTTGGTTAAAACTCTGGGGCAATATGACCTTTAACCCAATTAGCGCTCTCACCCATGAACACCTTGAGGGAATCTGCAGAAATCCTCTCACTAAGGATCTGGCGCGCTGCATGATGTTAGAAGCGCAGACGATTGCTGAGAAATTGGGTGTTGTATTTCGGGTTGATGTTGAGAGGCGTATTTCTGGGGCAGAAAAAGTTGGCAAACATAAAACCTCGATGCTTCAAGATCTCGAAGCTGGTAATAATTTAGAGATTGATGCATTGCTGGGCTCGGTGATTGAGCTTGGACGCATTACCAACACCCTGACACCGTGTTTAAGTACGGTGTTTGCCTTAACCAAACTCTTAAATACTAAGGTTCAATCCTCGCAAGGCAGATTAGCACTGCCTGAGCTTGCCCTTGAGCATTAGTTCAACCAAAGTCCTGCAGTACTTTTTTCTATCCCGTCTTCATGGCGGGATTTTTTATTCAGACTTACCCGCGGGCAAGCCCTTCCACCACTCCCCTTTAAATTGACCTTGTAGCCAATCAATGCATCGACTTACTTTAGTTGGTACATGCTTGGGGGAGGAAAACACGGCATGAATTTCTTGGCTTGGTAATGTCCAATCTTCAAGGATGGGTTTTAGTACTCCATCTTTAATAGACTGATGCGCTACATAGCAGGGTAGTGCAGCTAAGCCCATTCCTGCCCTTGCTGCCGAGAGGATGGATGAAAGATTGTTTGAAGTAAACGGCCCCTTAACCTCAATCGATTCTGAATGACCAGAATTGTCGGTGAAATTCCAGCGATGGTCAGCCTGTACGGTTGAATAGATGAGCGCTTGGTGTTGTTGAACATTTTCAGGAACCTCGGGAACAGAATGCTCGCTGAGGTATTGAGGTGTGGCGACCAATACCCAGGGGTTGGTGCCCAAAAATCTTGAGCCTAAGGAAGAGTCTGGCAGTCGCCTCATGCGGATCGCTAAATCAACGCCTTGTTCGACTAGGTTGATATATCGATCATCCATATTGAGATTCACCTCTAGCTCAGGATGTTGCGACATAAATTCAAGAATTGAAGGCGTCAGAACCCGGCGCCCAAAAGCCACTGAAGAGCTAATGGTGAGCCTGCCTCGAACCTTTGATTGCATTAATGAGGCAAGATCATCGGCTTCTTCAATTTCACGGGCAATTAATTTACATTTTTCGTAGTAAATCTTCCCAATTTCGGTTGGGGTCACTCCACGCGTGCTGCGGTGCAGCAGTAATACCCCCAAGCGCTTTTCCATTGACGCAACAAACTTGGTAGCCGTTGGCTGTGTGATGCCCAGGTCTTCAGCAGCCTTGCTAAATGAGCCTGTTTCCACTACTCGAATAAAGAGGGATATGCCTTGTACGCGGTCCATTGAGAGGTTTTCTGGTGGCGATAGGTAATTTTTACACTATTCCATGGCGGAATACTAGATATAGATAGGGTGAGGTTCTCAATTGTCCTGAATTTGAGGATGATTCGTCCATACCTATATGAGGAGATGAGTTCATGGCAAAGATGAAGGCAGCAATGGCAGCAGTGTTGGTGATGGAAAAGGAGGGTGTTACCCAAGCCTTTGGCGTACCAGGAGCTGCAATTAACCCTCTGTATGCCCAAATGCGAGAGCGTCAGTCGATTGCTCACGTATTGGCTAGACACGTAGAGGGCGCCTCCCATATGGCAGAAGGCTATACAAGAGCCGCTCCAGGGAATATCGGTGTTTGTATTGGTACATCAGGCCCAGGCGGCACAGACATGATTACCGGCTTATATTCGGCGCAGGCAGATAGCATTCCAATTTTATGTATTACTGGCCAAGCTCCCCGCGCCAAATTGCATAAGGAAGATTTCCAGGCAGTTGATATTGCGTCAATCGCTAAACCGTTAACCAAAATGGCTGTAACCGTTCTCGAGCCTGCATTGGTTCCTAGGGTTTTTCAGCAGGCTTTCCATTTGATGCGCTCAGGTCGTCCAGGGCCGGTATTGATTGACTTGCCAATTGATGTGCAAATGGCCGAGATCGAGTTTGATATTGATACCTATGAGCCTTTGCCTGCCTACAAGCCTCAAGCAACCCGCAAGCAGATTGAGAAAGCTCTCGAGATGCTCAATGAGTCAGAGAAGCCATTAATTGTTTCTGGTGGTGGTGTTATTAATTCTGATGCTTCAGATCTTTTAGTTCAGTTTGCAGAAATTACTGGCATTCCAGTGATCCCAACACTAATGGGTTGGGGTTCTATTCCAGATAGCCATCCATTGATGGCTGGTATGGTTGGTTTGCAAACATCGCATCGTTATGGCAACGCCACTATGTTGGCGAGTGATTTTGTCTTGGGTATTGGTAACCGTTGGGCAAATCGTCACACGGGCTCCACAGAGGTTTATTGCAAGGGCCGTAAATTTATACACGTCGATATTGAGCCTACCCAGATCGGTCGCATCTTTACCCCTGACTTTGGCATCGTATCCGATGCGAAAGCTGCCTTAGCCTTGTTTATCGAAGTGGCTGCAGAGATGAAAAAGGCCGGTAAGTTAAAAGATAGAACGAAGTGGGCGGCTGAGTGCCTAGGCAGAAAGAATTCGATTGATTACCAGCGCAAGACAAACTTCAATGAATCACCAATGAAGCCACAGCGCGTATATCAAGAGATGGTCCAAACTTTTGGTGAAGATGTGACCTATGTCAGCACTATCGGTTTATCGCAGATTGCTGGCGCCCAATTCTTAAAAGTATTTAAGCCACGTCATTGGATCAACTGCGGACAAGCTGGTCCCTTGGGTTGGACAGTGCCGGCTGCATTGGGTGTACGTGCTGCTGATCCAACTCGCAAGATTGTGGCGCTCTCAGGAGACTATGACTTTCAGTTCATGATTGAAGAGCTCGCCGTTGGTGCGCAATTTAAATTGCCATTCATCCAAATTTTGGTTAACAACAGTTATCTTGGTTTGATTCGTCAAGCTCAGCGTGGCTTTGACATGGATTACTGTGTGCAGTTAGCCTTTGATAACGTCAATATTCCTGAAAGCGCTGGCATTGTAAAAGGCTATGGTGTTGATCACGTGAAAGTTGTTGAAGGCCTTGGATGCAAAGCCATTCGAGTAGAGCGTGAAGATCAATTGGCGCCTGCTATCGCTCAGGCGGAAGCTTGGATTGCTGAATTTAAGGTGCCAGTCGTTGTTGAGGTCATCCTTGAGCGAGTAACCAATATTGCCATGGGCACAGAGATTGATAGTGTTAATGAATTCGAGCCTGTTGCTAAATCGATCGAAGATGCACCAGTAGCAGTTTTGCAATCATAGCTTGATTAATTAAGGGAGTATTAGATGCCTCGTTTTGCCGCCAATCTCAGCATGCTTTTTACAGAAGATGCATTCTTAAATCGCTTTGCGCTTGCTCGAGTTGGTGGTTTTAAGGCTGTTGAGTTTTTATTCCCTTATGCCTTTGCTAAAGAGGAAATCAAATCTTGTTTGGATACTTATGCGCTGAAATTGGTTTTGCATAATTTACCAGCGGGCGATTGGGATGCCGGCGAGAGGGGCATTGCATGTCACCCTGATCGTGTAGCAGAGTTTCGCGCGGGTGTAGATAAAGCGATTGAATATGCTACCTTCTTAAACGTCAAGCAGCTCAATTGTTTGGCTGGCAAGGCTCCGGCTGGTGTTGATCCTCAAATACTGCGCGATACTTTTGTTGGTAATTTACGTTATGCAGCAGAACAGCTAAAGAAAGCAAATCTCAATCTCTTAATTGAGCCTATCAATACTTACGATATCCCTGGATTCTATTTATCGAGAACTCAGCAAGCAATTGAAATCATGGATGAGGTAGGTGCAGATAATCTGTATTTGCAATATGACATCTACCATGCACAGCGCATGGAAGGCGAGCTAGCCAATACTATCCAAAAATATCTTCATAGAATTGGGCATATTCAATTAGCAGATAACCCTGGGCGTAACGAGCCAGGTACCGGCGAAATTAACTATGACTTCCTGTTTGGCTTCTTGGATAAGATTGGTTACAAGGGCTGGATTGGTTGTGAATACAAGCCCCTCAAAAATACTGCTGCTGGTCTAGCTTGGATGGAGAAGTACGAGCACTCTCATCAAGAGATGGCTTTTATCTAAGCTGAATTAGGCCCCTAAAGCCTCAAGCAATTCCGTCTCTAGTTGGATTTGCAGTTTCGGATTCTTGCCTAAGTTTGCTGCATCCAGTAGCAATATATCTTCTACTCGCTCACCAAGTGTATTGATCCTCGCAGTATGAATCGAGACTTGATGCTTTGCGAGTACTCTAGAGATCGTATATAGCAGGCCGGTACGGTCACTTGCGGAGAGAGCTAAGGTGTAATAACGACCGCGTTCATCCGGAACCATGTGAACGCGCGGCTTAATTGGGAAGGTGCGCGATTGTCTGGATAAACGACCCATACTGGGAGTCGGCAACGGAGCTGCATTCGTTAATGCAGCAGTCAATTCAAACTCTACTAACTGAATGATGTCACGGTAGCTACCACCCTCATCCACGAGATTGCTTCCAGATATCTGGAAGGTGTCTAAGGCATAACCATGGCGAGTCGTGTGAATGCGAGCATCCCAAATGGAGAAACCATGGCGTTCAAAATAAGCACAGATTCTGGCAAACAAATCTTCTTGGTCTTTAACATAGACCGCTACTTGTAGTCCCTCGCCAATTGGGGAAAGTCTAGCCCTGACAATCGGTTGATCGCTATCAACCTTGTTATAGAGGTGGCGTGTTAGCCAGGCAATATCCGATGAATCTTGTCTCAGGAAAAAGGCAACGTCTAATTGCTTCCACAGTCCCTCATAAGATTCGTCATTGATGCCATACAAGCGTAGTTTTGCTTTGGATTCTTCTTGGTGTTGAGCTAGCTCTGATGAAGCATCAGGCTTGGCGCCACCAAGCACCCTTAAGGTTGCACGATAGAGATCTTCCAGGAGCTTGCCTTTCCAGGCATTCCAAACTTTAGGACTGGTACCGCGGACATCGGCTACTGTTAGCAAGTACAACGCTGTGAGATGGCGTTCATCACCCATCTTCTTAGCAAAGGCGCGAACCACATCTGGGTCGGTGATGTCTTGCTTTTGAGCGACTTGACTCATATTGAGATGCTCAGCAACTAGCCATACCAAGAGTTCGGTATCTTTTTTATCTAGGCCATGCTCTTTGGCAAACTTGCGCATATCTGCTTTACCAAGCTGCGAGTGATCACCGCCACGCCCTTTGGCAATGTCATGGAAGAGTGCGGCAATAACGAGTAGCCATGGTTTTTCAAAGTGAGCAATCAAGCTGCTGCAGAAAGGAAATTCATGAGTATGTTCAACGACCATGAAGCGACGTACATTACGAAGCACCATCAAAATATGTTGATCGACTGTGTATACATGAAATAAGTCATGCTGCATTTGTCCGACGATTCTTCTAAAGGCGGGCAGGTATCGACCTAAAACGCTACTGCGATTCATGAGGTGGAACGCACGGCTTACGCCTTCTGGCTGCTTGAGAATCTCGATAAACAGGGCGCGATTGATGGGATTTGCGCGCCACTTCGCATCCATCTTCTGGCGGGCGTTATAGAGGGCTCTAAAAATCGTTGCCGAGAGACTTTTGACGTTAGCAGTTTGCGCGAACACCAGGAAGGTGCGTAATATTTGCTCGGGATGTTTTTGAAAGAGCTGTGGATCCGTAATATCCAATACACCTTGTCTTTCAATGAAGTGTTCATTACCTTCACCGGGAATTGGGTGGGTGGTTTTGGATTCTTGTGGGAATAACAGCGCTTCAATATTTTGCAAGAGTACGTCGTTTAACTGTGTCACGGCCTTTGCTGCCCAGTAGTAGCGACGCATAATGGCTTCGCTCGCTTGGCGCGAAGAATCCGTTTCGATACCCATAGATTTAGCGAGCGGCGCCTGCAAGTCAAATGCAATCACGTCTTGGCGTCGACCCGCTAGCAAATGCAAATTGGCTCGTAGTGTTTCTAGAAAACGTTGATTACGATTGAGTTCTGTGAGTTCGCGTTGGGTGACTAGACCCGCTTCATTGAGATCTTTAAAGGTATCGCCTAGCAACGCCGCTTTACTCACCCAAGAGATAACCTGGAGATCGCGTAATCCACCGGGACTCTCTTTGCAGTTAGGCTCAAGAGAGTAGGGTGTATTTTGATATTTGTAGTGCCGCTGAATTTGCTCTGCCTGCTTAGCCTGAAAGAAAGCCTTTGGATCCATTGCAGCCTCATAGGCAGTAGCAAACTCTTTGAAAAGCTGCTTCTTTCCACAGAGCAAGCGTGCCTCAAGTAGGGATGTGCGAACGGTGATGTCTTGTTCGGATTCAGACAGGCACTCTGCAACCGTTCTGACTGAAGATCCAATCTCAAGACCGGTATCCCAGCAACTGGCTACAAATTGCTCTACTTTTTTAGACAGCGATTGAACTAGCTTTTCATCTGCTGGCAAAAGAATCAAGATATCAATATCAGAATAGGGAAATAAAGCTCCTCGACCATAACCCCCGACAGCAACTAGAGTAGCCTCATTATTGAGGCCACAGTTATTCCAGAGTTGGGTGAGTAATTGATCGGTGAACTTGCTTAGCTGTTTGGTGAGCTTACCAACAGCTTGAGTATTTTTGAACTCTGCATATGCTAGTTCGCGGGCGGCACGCAGACCTGCTGCATCAGTAATTTTGTTTGCAGTCTGCGAGGAACTCATAGGTTTAAGCGCTGGCTGTTGGTCTATATACAAGACCTTCCACACAGTCTGGAGGAGGGTTGCTACCCTCAGACCAAGTGAGCACTTCAACACCAGTTTGGGTGACTAATAAAGTGTGCTCCCATTGTGCAGAGAGGCTGCGATCTTTTGTCTTGACTGTCCATTGATCTGGCATGGTACGGATATCTCGCTTACCTGCGTTAATCATGGGCTCAATCGTGAAGGTCATGCCAGCTTGTAATTTTTCACCAGTGCCTGGGCGGCCATAGTGAAGAATTTGTGGGTCTTGATGAAACACTTTGCCAATGCCATGACCACAATATTCACGCACGACGGAGTAACCCGCTTTTTCAGCATGCGTTTGAATGACGTGACCAATATCGCCAAGCGACGCACCGGGTTTCACTTGAGCAATGCCAAGCCACATGCACTCAAAAGTGATTTGGGTCAGTCGTTTAGCCATTACTGAAACTTCACCGACCATAAACATGCGACTTGTGTCACCGTAATAACCATCAGGAGTGATGACGGTGATATCTAAGTTCACAACATCACCGCTCTTGAGAACTTTGTCGCCAGGAATTCCGTGGCAGATCACGTCGTTCACTGAGGTGCAGATCGACGCGGGAAAGGGTGGATAACCGGGAGGTTGGTAGTTCAATGGAGCGGGGATGGTTTTTTGGACATCACGCATGTATTCATGGCAAATGCGATCCAACTCACCAGTGGTGATCCCTGCTTTGACGTGGGGTGCTACATGATCTAAAACTTCGCTGGCCAGGCGACCGGCCTCGCGCATCCCAAGGATGTCTTTTTCTGCGGTAAATACACTATTCATGCCTTGATTATCAACGACTTGGGTGACCTTGGCTTATCTAGATTGCCTAAAAATTAGGCAAACATATCAATTTTGGGGATCCTAAGGTCGATTCTGGTGCCTTTACCTATTTGTCCAGCCTTTTTTGGGCTGGCTAGAGCCTTGATATTTAAGCTATAATTTTGGTCTCAGGTCTGTTTTGGACTTGAAATCGCGAGTTGAGCCTTCCAGGGTGGCGTTTTTTAGCGCAGCTAGGACTCAACTTTAGAACCAACCCTTAGGAGAAGTTATGTCAGTAACAATGCGTCAAATGCTGGAAGCCGGTTGCCATTTTGGTCACCAAACGCGCTTCTGGTCCCCAAAGATGGCCCCATTTATTTTCGGTCATCGCAATAAGATCCACATCATCAACTTGGAAAAAACATTGCCAATGTTTCAGGATGCCCTGAAATTTGCAAAACAAGTTGCTGCTAATCGTGGCACGATTTTGTTTGTTGGTACTAAGCGTCAATCACGCGAGATCATTGCTGAAGAAGCAACTCGTGCTGGCATGCCTTATATCGACAGCCGTTGGTTGGGGGGCACACTCACCAACTTCAAAACTGTTAAAGGTTCTCTGAAGCGTTTGAAAGATATGGAAGTTGCTAAAGAAGCTGGCGACTGGGAAAAGCTTTCCAAGAAAGAAGCTTTGACAAACGATCGTGATCTCGACAAGTTGCAAAAAGCACTTGGCGGTATCAAGGATTTGAATGGCGTTCCAGATGCGATTTTCGTAGTGGACGTTGGCTATCACAAGATTGCCATTACAGAAGCTAACAAGCTTGGTATTCCAGTGATCGCTGTTGTGGATACCAACCACTCGCCAGAGGGTGTTGATTACATCATCCCTGGTAACGATGACTCCAGCAAGGCTGTAACCCTCTACGCACGTGGCATCGCTGACGCCATCTTAGAAGGCCGTGCAAACGCAGTTCAAGAAGTATTGACTGCTGTTAAAGAAGGTGAAGAAGAGTTTGTTGAAGAAGGGAAGGCTGAATAATGGCCGCTATTACCGCTGCAATGGTTGGCGATTTACGCGCCAAAACAGATGCTCCAATGATGGAGTGCAAAAAGGCTTTGACTGAGGCTGATGGTGATATGGCCCGTGCAGAAGAAATTCTGCGTGTAAAGCTTGGCAGTAAAGCTGGTAAAGCGGCTTCACGTGTGACTGCTGAAGGTATCGTTGCCGTTTCTATCAATGGCACTAATGGTGCTTTGTTAGAAGTGAACTGTGAAACTGATTTCGTTTCTAAGAATGATGATTTCTTGGCGTTTGCTAATGATTGCGTGAAGTTGGTTGCTGAAAAGAATCCACCTGACGTTGCTGCACTGCTTGCATTGCCTTTGAATGGTCAAACTGTTGATGAAGTTCGTAGTGCATTGATCGGTAAGATCGGCGAGAACATCATGCCACGTCGTTTCAAGCGTTTTGCTGGTAGCAATAAGTTAGTTTCTTACCTCCATGGCACCCGTATCGGTGTAGTGGTTGAGTTCGAAGGTGACGACACTGCTGCTAAGGACGTTGCCATGCACGTTGCTGCAATGAAGCCGGTAGCTTTATCTACGGCTGACGTTCCTGCTGAATCGATTGCGATTGAGCGTAGCGTTGCGGTTCAAAAGGCTGCTGAATCTGGCAAACCACCAGAAATCGTTGAGAAGATGGTTGAAGGTTCTATTCAGAAGTACCTCAAAGAGGTTTCTTTGTTGAACCAGACTTTCGTTAAGAACGATAAGCAAACCGTTGAGCAAATGCTCAAAGCTGCCAATACAAACGTGAAAGCTTTCACAATGTTTGTTGTAGGCGAGGGTATTGAGAAGCGTCAAGACGACTTTGCTGCTGAAGTTGCCGCTCAGGTGGCTGCTGCTTCTAAAGCAACTGCTTAATTAGTCATTTGGGGCTTGCCCCAGCTAGGCTGTAATACCCAAAAGGGCACAGAAACTAAGGTTTCTGTGCCCTTTTGTTTGATCCCTCCCAAGCCCTTTATAATTTGGCGGAGATATTAAAAAGTGCTTAAAGATCAATAAGCTAAGTATGCAAAGTACTTAGCAAATTACGGAAAATAAAAATATGCCAGGCTACAAACGCGTCCTCCTTAAATTATCCGGTGAAGCCCTGATGGGTGATGATGCTTTTGGCATCAATCCAGTCACCATCGACTCCATGGTTTCTGAAATTGCTCAAGTAGTAAGCAGCGGTGTAGAGCTTGCGATCGTCATTGGCGGCGGAAATATTTTCCGTGGTGTGGCTGGTGGAGCTGCTGGTATGGATCGAGCAACTGCTGACTACATGGGTATGTTGGCGACCATGATGAATTCACTTGCATTGCAAGATGCTTTACGTCAAAAAGGCGTAGAAGCGCGGGTTCAATCTGCTCTGCGTATGGATCAAGTGGTTGAGCCGTATATTCGTCCACGCGCAATTCGTGCAATGAGCGAAGGCAAGGTCGTAATCTTTGCCGCAGGTACAGGTAATCCATTCTTTACTACGGATACTGCTGCTGCCTTGCGTGGTGCAGAGATGGGTGTAGAGGTTATGCTAAAAGCCACTAAGGTAGATGGTATCTATAGTGCGGATCCAGTCAAAGATCCGACTGCGACTCTTTATAAGACCATCACATTCGATGAAGCATTGATTAAGAACTTACAAGTCATGGACGCTACTGCGTTTGCGTTATGCCGTGACCGCAAATTACCAATCAAAGTATTTTCGATCCTCAAGCCGGGCGCATTAATGCGTGTAGTGCAGGGTGAGTCAGAAGGTACTTTGGTACACGTTTAATAGGAGGCCTGATGTCTGCAACAGAAATTAAAACTAACACCAATCAAAAGATGGAAAAGTCTCTCGAGGCTTTGCGATCTAATTTAGCAAAAATTCGTTCCGGTCGCGCTAACCCAGGAATCTTGGAGCATATTCAAGTGGAGTACTACGGTAATCCAACGCCATTGAGTCAAGTGGCAAGTCTAGGTTTGGCGGATGCGCGCACAATCAACGTTCAGCCCTTTGAAAAGACGATGGTTGCTGCAGTAGAGAAAGCTATTCGTGATTCTGATTTGGGTTTAAATCCTGCTTCACAAGGTACGGTTATTCGTGTGCCAATGCCTGCGTTGACTGAAGAGCGTCGTCGTGAGCTCACTAAAGTTGTGAAGAGTGAAGGAGAGGATACCAAGATCGCTGTTCGTAATTTACGTCGCGATGCAAACGAGCATCTCAAACGCCTCACCAAGGACAAGGAAATCTCTGAGGATGAAGAGCGTCGTGCTGCTGACGAGATTCAGAAGATGACGGATAAAGCAGTGGTGGATATTGATAAGATCATCTCTGAAAAAGAAAAAGAGATCATGACCGTTTAAGGTCTGGGTATATTCAATTTTTTATGACCCAACACCTTAGTTCCACTCAAGCAATTCCGGAGATAAGTGCCATTCCTCGCCATGTGGCGATCATTATGGATGGTAATGGCCGCTGGGCAAGTAAGCGGATGATGCCTCGTGTGGCTGGCCACTCTGAGGGTCTGAGCGCGGTTCGTAAAATCGTTCAAGAGTGCCGTAGAACTGGCGTTGAGTATTTGACGGTCTTTGCTTTTAGTTCTGAGAACTGGCGCCGCCCACCGGAAGAAGTGGGCTTCTTAATGAAGTTATTTCTCAAGTCTTTAAAAGGTGAGGTTGCACGCCTTGCTGAAAACGACATTTGCTTGCGTTTAATTGGCGACCTTAGTCGTTTTGATTCTGCGATACAAGATATGGTTCAGTTCTCAGAAGAAAAAACAGCTGGATGCAAAGCGCTTACGCTCACGGTTGCCGCCAACTATGGCGGACGTTGGGACATCTTGCAGGCTATGCGTCGTTGCTTAGCGGCTAACCCGAATTTAAAGGCAGAAGATGTAAGAGAGGAATTATTGCAACCTCATCTTTCTATGGCATATGCGCCAGAGCCAGATTTGTTTATTCGGACGGGTGGCGAGCAGCGCATTAGCAATTTCTTATTGTGGCAACTGGCCTATACAGAGCTGTACTTCACAGATGTTTTGTGGCCAGATTTTGACGAAGCTGAGCTCCACAAAGCTTTTGATTGGTTTAGCCAGCGCGAGCGTCGCTTTGGCCGCACCAGCGCACAACTTGCATCTCAACTAATGAGTGATGCAGTTTAATTACCTTCGCCACCTCACATGCTAAAAACCCGAGTCATTACTGCCCTTGTCTTATTGGCAGTATTGCTACCTATCTTATTTTTATTACCTGCTGTTTATATTGGCGCTTTCTTTTTGGTGGCATTATCAGTTGCCGCTTGGGAGTGGAGTCGTTTAATTGCGCCAGGGGCAGATCGCGCCGCATATCTCTATGCATTTTTTTGCTTAATGATTATTGTATTTTTGCTGGGAATGCAAAATGCTAGCTGGCAATTTGGTCTATTACTTCTGTCAGTAATCTTTTGGTTTTTTATGGCGCCATTTATTCTTGCTAAGGGTATGAATCTCTCCTTGCAAAAACTACGTCCTTTTTATGTTGTGCTTGGATTGATTTTGTTGCCTGCAACATGGTTTGCTTTGGTTTTCTTGCGAGAGCTAGGCCTGGTATTCCTACTAACAACCATTGCCTTGGTCTGGGTTGCCGATATTGGTGCTTACTTTGTGGGAAAAGCATTTGGAAAACGAAAGCTAGCTGTGCACATAAGTCCAGGTAAGTCAGTAGAGGGGGCAATTGGCGGTCTTATTCTCTGTTATGGATACGCATTTCTTTGCGTGTTTTATCTACCATTCGAATCGACTTTATTTGGCGCTTGGGCTATTCGTTTTGGCTGGGTACCGATGTTCTTAATGGTCACAGTGTTAACCGCCTTCAGTATTTTCGGAGACCTATTCGAATCTCAATTAAAGCGTTTGGCTGGCGTCAAAGATAGTAGTCATTTATTGCCGGGTCATGGCGGAGTATTGGATCGTGTCGATGCATTAATTCCTACCATGCCGATTGCGGCATTGCTTGCAGGACTAGTGTAATGACTAGAAAAGTTACCATTCTTGGGTCTACTGGCTCTATTGGTGTTAACACTTTAGATGTTATTCGGGCACATCCTGATCGCTTTAAGGTGGCTGCGCTGACTGCGGGCAAGCAAGTGGATCGACTGGCTGAGCAGTGTATTGAATTTAAGCCCACAATTGCTGTTGTTTCTGAAGCGGGTGATGCATTACATCTAGAAAAATTATTGCTTGCAAAAAATATCAAGACCCAGGTTTTGTATGGCCCTCAAGCCCTAGTAACCGCGGTTACAGATTCTGGATGTGACACAGTCATGGCTGCCATTGTGGGCGCAGCGGGCTTAGTGCCAACGCTTGCCGCAGCGAAAGCGGGTAAACGAGTGTTGCTTGCCAATAAAGAGGCGCTTGTGATGTCTGGTAATTTGTTTATGCAAGCCATGAAAGCTGGTGGCGGAGAATTGCTTCCGATTGATAGCGAGCACAATGCGATTTTTCAGTGCCTGCCCAATGAATTTACAACGTCGTCTCAGTCTAGATTGGGCGTTGAGGAGCTGTGGCTGACTGCATCAGGCGGCCCTTTTAGAAATACCCCCTTAGATCAGCTAGCAGCTATTACTCCCGAGCAAGCTTGCGCTCATCCAAACTGGGTAATGGGCAGGAAGATCTCTGTGGATTCAGCAACGATGATGAATAAGGGGCTTGAAGTCATTGAAGCCTTTTGGTTATTTGGCCTGCCACTAGAAAAAATTAAAGTATTGATTCATCCACAAAGCGTCGTGCATTCGATGGTTCGTTATCGTGATGGATCGGTATTGGCGCAAATGGGTCAACCGGATATGCGCACCCCAATTGCTTACGGTTTAGCGTGGCCTGAGCGTATTGAAGCAGGTGTTGCACCTTTAAATTTGACTCAGCTTGCAAGCCTCAATTTTTCAGAGCCAGAATTGGCTCGGTTTCCATGTTTATCACTTGCCTTTGCGGCAGCTAAGGCTGGCGGCACAGCGCCAGTAGCGCTCAACGCTGCAAATGAAGTAGCGGTAGCGGCGTTTTTAGATGCCAGATTGCCTTATCTCCAAATCTCCACCGTAGTAGAGAAGACTTTGAGTGCGATTACTCAGGCAGATGCAGATTCTTTAGAGGGGATTTTGAGCACCGATGCTCAGGCGAGAAAGTTAGCGCATGAGTTTATTCAGGGCTTGAAAAAGTAACTTTGGTAACTAAGGATTTCCTTTGCAAGCGTTAATTACTATTGGTGCATTTTTGCTCACCCTCGGTGTTTTAGTGAGCTTTCATGAGTTTGGTCATTTTTTAGCGGCCCGCGCATGTGGTGTCCGAGTTCTTCGCTTTGCTGTTGGCTTTGGGAAGCCACTGTTCACATATCACGCAAAAAATAAAACGGAATGGGTGTTGGCTTCGATTCCTTTGGGTGGTTACGTCAAGTTAATGGATGGTCGAGATCATTCTCAAAATATTACCCTTGAAGATCAAACCCATGCCTTTGATCAAAAACCTCTTTGGCAACGCTCCTTGATTGTGGCTGCAGGCCCATTTGCAAATTTCTTCTTAGCAATTGTGCTGTTTTCCATCATCTATATTTCTGGCGTTCCGCAACTTCCCGCTATCTTACAAAGTCCTCCAGAAAATTCAGTAGCTGCAAAATTAGGCCTTGCTCAAGGGGATCAAGTGATAGGTTGGCAATCCTTGGGTTCAGAGTTTGTGCCTATCTCTGGGGAATTTGATCCCGTTCCCAGTTGGAATGCTTTGCGTTGGAATTTGATGGACGCGCTGACGGGTGAATCCGGCTTTGCCTTGGAGTTACAAGATCCGGCGGGCAGCCGCCTGATTAAAACGTTTAAAGCAGGGGAATTGCCAAAAATCACCCCTGATGGTGATCCCATGAAAGATCTCGGATTATTGCCTCAGACCACTCCAATGGGCCAATGGAATGAGCTTAAATTAAGCCCCCTCAAGGCTTTGGGGTTCGCAAGCCACCGGGTTTGGCTTATCAGCAAGGTATCTCTTAGGTTGATGGTAGGGATGTTTACTGGCCAGAGCTCGATAAAGCAGCTGGGAGGTCCCTTGAGTATTGCCGATATGGCTGGCAAGTCTGCCCAGGTTGGATGGCAACCTTTTTTGGCATTTTTGGCACTAATTAGTATCAGTATTGGGCTGCTGAATTTACTCCCTTTTCCCATGCTAGATGGGGGTCAGCTCCTGTATGATGCATGGGAGTTGGTTGCTGGAAAGAGGATTTCGATTTCGTTGCAGGAACAGTTCCAAAAAGTGGGCTTTCTGTTGCTGATTTCACTATCCCTACTGGCCTTGTTTAACGATTTACAACGCTATTTGTCGCCTTGAATTTTTTGACCCCATTCCTTTCTCTTTTTGCTCGTTTTCTAGCTCGCCTGCTATTGGCTGTTGCTATTGGCTTTAGCGTTAATGTCAATGCGGCCGATTCTTTCGTAGTAAAAGATATTCGAGTTGAAGGTTTGCAACGCGTAGAGCCTGGAACAGTTTTTAGTTATTTATCTGTTCAGGTAGGTGAAACATTTACCCAAGAAAAAGGTACTGAGGCAATTAAAGCCTTATACAGCACTGGCTTTTTTAGAGACGTGCAAATTCAGGCTCAGGGCGATGTGCTGATTGTGATTGTTGAAGAGCGTCCAACAATGTCTCGGATTGAGTTTACGGGAATGAAAGAGTTTAGTGAGGAAATTGTTCGCAAATCACTGAAGACAGTCGGCGTTGCTGAAGCGCGTTTTTACGATAAAGCGTTAATTGATAAAGCAGAGCAAGAACTGAAGCGTCAATATGTTGGTAAGGGTATGTTTGCTGCTGAGGTTGTTGCAACCGTGACTCCGGTAGAGCGCAATCAGGTTGCTGTTTACTTTAATATTGACGAGGGCCCCGTTGCCAAAATCCAAGAGATTAATTTTATTGGCACGGAAGCATTTAGCGAGGGCACTCTAAAGAGTGAAATGCAGCTCAAGACGGGTGGGTGGCTGTCTTGGTACAGTAAAGATAATCTCTACTCTAAGCAAAAACTAACTGCCGACTTGGAAACAATTCGATCTTATTATTTAAATCGTGGCTATCTTGAGTTTGTGGTTGAGTCTACTCAGGTTTCGATTACTCCTGATAAAAAAGGAATTTACTTAACCATCAGCATTCGTGAAGGTAAGAAATTTACTGTAAAAGATGTGCGTCTTGCTGGTGAGTTGTTGGGTAAAGAGGCAGAGCTTAAGCAGTTGATTGTATTGAAGCCTGGAGATACTTTTTCCTCAGCTAAATTAACTGAAAGTACTAAGGCAATCGCGGAGATTTTAGGTTCTTATGGTTATGCATTTGCGACTATTAATCCGCAGCCAGATATTCGTAGGGAATTATCTGAAGTTGATCTCACGCTGGTGATTGATCCAGGTCGTCGTATTTATGTTCGTAAAGTAGAGATTTCTGGAAATGCTAAAACCCGCGATATGGTCATTCGTAGAGAAATGCGTCAGTTTGAGAGCTCTTGGTTTGATAGCGATAAGATTGAGTTGTCTAAGAGACGCTTGGGTAGGCTTGGTTATTTTACTGAAACAGATATCACTACAGAAGATGTTCCTGGCTCACCTGACCAGGTTGATGTGAATGTGAAAGTTACAGAGAAGCCTACAGGTGCCCTAACAATTGGTGCTGGCTTCTCGTCAACTGAAAAGCTGATTTTGTCTGCCGGCATCAATCAAGATAATGCGTTTGGTACCGGAACTTCCGTTGGATTGAATGCTTCGGTAGGAAAAATTAATCAAAATTTTACTTTATCGAATTACGACCCATATTTTACTGAGGATGGCATTAGTCGGTACACTGACTTGTACTACCGATCATCGAAGCCACTTTACTATGCTGGCGATCCAGATTATCAAATTAAGTCTGTAGGCTCTAGTTTGAAGTTCGGCGTTCCTTATACTGAAGTGGATCGAGTATTCTTTGGAACCGGCCTTGAGGCGTTTCAAATACAAACCACCTCTAATACCCCGATACCATATTTAAATTATGCGCAAAGCTATGGCATTGCTGCCCCTGGTTACCCTGGGACTTTAACCACTTACAACGTTCCTTTGACTGTGGGTTGGGCGCGTGATGGACGTGATAGCGCATTGATCCCTTCAGATGGTTCTTTGCAGCAATTATCTGGTGAGGTCGGGACCCCAGTGGGGAATATGACTTTTTATCGCCTGTATGGCCAGTATCAAAAATACCATTCGTTCTCTAAAGGAAATATTTTGTCTTTTAATGGGGAGGTTGGTTATGGTCAGGCTTATGGCTCAAATCCGTACCCGATTACCAAAAACTACTATGTTGGTGGTATCGGTTCGGTCCGTGGATATGCGCCTGGCTCTCTAGGCCCACAGTACTACAACCCAACATATGCAGTTAACCAGCCTACTGGTGGGCAATCTAAGATTGTGACCAATGTCGAATATACGGTTCCTGTTCCGGGTTCCGGGGTCGATAAAACTTTACGCACCTTTGCTTTCGTAGACGGCGGTAATGCTTTTGGGGAAAATATTAATCTCGTTTTGAGTTATTCTTATGGTCTAGGAATATCATGGATATCACCATTAGGACCATTAAAGTTTAGTTATGGCATCCCTTACAAGCCATACCCAACGGCTAATGTCCAGCGTTTGCAGTTCCAGGTGGGTACGGCGTTTTAACAGTTTAAGGAAAAGTTTTATGAAGTTTTATAGATCTTCAAAATGGATTCAATTTATTTTGGCAGTCGCAACGATTGCATTTGGATCCACCTCTGTCTATGCACAGGATGCAGGGACTCGTATTGCGGTTGTGAACTCTGAAAAAGTTTTTAACGAGTCCAATTTAGCAAAAGCGATGCAAACCCGTTTGCAAAATGAATTTACTAAGCGTCAGAATGAATTGCGTGACAGTGCGCAAAAAATTCAGGCGGCTGCTGAAAAGCTAGATAAAGATGGTGCCGTTATGAGTGAGGCAGAGCGTGTGCGTCGCCAACGTGAATTGGCTGATCAGGATCGCGAGTTGCAACGTAAGCAACGTGAATTTACCGAAGATCTTAATCAGCGTACCTTCGAGGAGCGTGCAAAGATTGCTGAAAAAGCAAATTTAGTTCTACGTCAAATCGCCGAACAAAGAAAGTTAGATGTCATCATTCAAGAAGCAGCTTTTGTGACCCCAAAAGCAGATATTACTGATGATGTCATCAAGGCTTTAAATAGCCAGAAGTAAGTTTTATGCCTACCGCCATTGAGCTGGCCGAACAGTTTCAAGCAAGCTTGGTGGGGGAGGCTTCCAGCGACTTTGCTGGTCTTGCACCACTCGAGCGTGCACAAAAAAACCAAATATCGTTTCTATCTAACCCGCTATATCGGCAACAGGCTTCCGATAGTGGGGCTGGGGCGCTTATAGTCAGCAAGGCGGACTTGGATTTTCTTCAAGCAAATCCTGGGGCTAATTCTTCCCAACGTGTGTTTTTTGTTTCTAAAAATCCCTATGCAACCTTTGCGAGAATGGCGCAACACTTTGCAAAAAACAGTTCTCCAGCTTATGCGCCAGGAGTTCATGCAAGCGCAGCAATAGATCCAACGGCGTATATTCCGAGTTCATGTCATATTGGACCTTTTGTACAGGTTGAGGCCGGTGTAAAACTTGGGGAGCGTGTGTCTATTTTAGGCAATACAACCATTGCCAGAAATAGCGTGATTGGTAGCGATACATTGATTTACCCTTCGGTTTCTATTTATTGTGGGACGCAAATAGGCGATCGCTGCATCATTCATAGTGGCGCTGTCATTGGTGCAGATGGATTTGGATTTGCACCAGATTTCTCACCTACTGGTGGTGAGTGGGTCAAAATTCCGCAAACAGGCAATGTAGTCATCGGCAATGATGTGGAGATTGGCGCTTCAACTACGATTGATCGTGGCGCAATGAGCGATACCGTGATTGGCGCTGGAACCAAGATTGATAATCAGGTTCAGATTGCTCACAACGTCGTTGTGGGTAGTTGCTGTGTTATTGCTGGATGTGCGGCTGTCTCGGGAAGTACAAAAATAGGTAATTTCTGCATTATTGGTGGAGCTGCAAATTTTGCAGGCCATCTGACGATCGCTGATAGAACTACAGTTTCTGGTAATACCTCGATTATTCGCTCTATTACTGAGTCAGGACAGCATTTCACGGGGGTTTATCCATCCATGCTCCATAGTGCTTGGGAGAAAAACGCTGCTATCTTGCGTGGCCTAGATAAAATACGTCAACGCTTGCGATTATTGGATAAAAACAATAAATCTGAGTCTTAAGACTTGGATTCAGTAATTTATATTAACTTTAGAGTAGGTAATTTATGAGCACACCAATTGCGATCGATATCAATAAGATTCTCCAGTTGTTGCCACATCGCTACCCATTCTTATTGGTAGATCGTGTTTTAGAGATTACTCCGCGCGAGACTATTACTGCCTTGAAAAATGTGACGATGAATGAGCCATTCTTTCAAGGGCACTTTCCTGATTTTCCGGTAATGCCCGGAGTACTCATTATTGAAGCTTTAGCTCAAACCGCTGCCTTGCTGACCTTTTCTGAAGAGCGCGCTGAAGACGCAATCTATTACTTTGCTGGCATAGATGGTGCTCGCTTTAAGAAACCTGTATTGCCTGGCGATCAATTAATCATGACGGCAAAGTTAGAGCGCGGTCGTGCTGGTATTTATAAGTTTGCAGTACAGGCAACCGTAGATGGTGAGATCGCTGCAGAGGCGAATATCACCTGTGCGGTTCGTACGAAAGGCGCGTGATGACTCGGATTCATGCATCTGCTGTAGTCGATAGCAAGGCTGAACTTGCTAGTGATGTTGAGATTGGCCCTTATTCTGTTGTTGGCCCTAACGTCAAGATCGATTCTGGCACAAAGGTTGGATCACATACTGTGATCGAGGGTTGCACCACGGTAGGCAAAGACAATATATTCGCTCACTTTGCTGCGATTGGTGGCCCCCCACAGGATATGAAATATCGTGGTGAGCCAACGCAACTCATCATTGGTGATCGCAATACCATTCGTGAATTCACTACGATTCATACCGGTACAGCACAAGATGAAGGCATTACCCGCATTGGTAATGACAACTGGATCATGGCATACGTTCACATTGCACATGATTGCCAAGTGGGTAATCACACCATTTTCTCAAGTAACGCCCAAATTGCGGGTCATGTTCAGGTGAATGATTGGGCCATCATGGGCGGCATGTCTGGTGTGCATCAGTTTGTTCGCATTGGACAACATGCGATGTTAGGCGGTGCTTCAGCGCTGGTACAGGATATTCCACCATTTGTAATTGCAGCTGGAGATAAGGCTTCTCCTCATGGCATTAACGTTGAAGGCTTGAAGCGTCGTGGCTTTTCTAGTGAAACGATTTCTGCATTGCGTCAGGCTTATAAGGTGCTTTACAAAGATGGCCTGAGCTTTGAAGATGCCAAAGTAGAGATTCAGAAGATGATTTCTGCTAATGCTGCTGATTCAGCTACTGTAGAAAAGCTGACTCAGTTTCATGACTTCATTGCCGCCTCTACCCGCGGCATCATTCGGTAACGATAGGAATACTTTGCCAAAGTTAGCTTGTGTAGCTGGCGAACCTTCTGGTGACTTACTTGCTGCGCCAGTTCTGAGCGCCCTGAATCAAATTCCAGACATGGCTGGTCTTGAGGTGTATGGTATTGGTGGCCCACGCATGCAGGCTGAAGGCATGCGCTCAGATTGGCCCATGGAAACTTTGAGTGTTCGTGGCTATGTGGAGGCTATTAAACAGCTGCCGTCTATTCTGAAGCTTCGCAAAGAACTCATTGCTAATCTTTTGGGAGATGCTCGCCCTGATGTGTATTTGGGAATTGATGCCCCGGATTTCAATTTAGGAGTTGAGCTTCAGTTGCGCAAAGCCGGTATTCCGACCTTGCATTTTGTGTCGCCCTCTATTTGGGCGTGGAGAGCAGGGCGCATCAAGAAAATTGCGCAAGCAGTCGATCGTATGCTTTGCATTTTCCCTTTTGAAACAGAAATCTACGATCGTGCAGGTGTGGCATCTACTTATGTTGGGCACCCACTAGCTAGTGAAATTCCCTTGGCGCCAGATGCACCTCGGGCTCGTAAAAAAATTATTGAGACTCTCAAGCTTTCAAGCACCTCTCTTGATGGAACTGTCGTGGCAGTCTTGCCTGGAAGCCGTGGATCTGAGATTGAATTGATTGCCCCAGTCTTTTTTGAAACGATGCAATTATTAGCTGAGCGTTTAAAGGGCCAGTCACTCCATTTTTTAATCCCAGTTGCAACCCCACACTTACGTGAGCCGCTAGAACAACTTTTACTGAAATCCAAGAGCATCAATCCTGACATTGAAATTCATTTACTCAATGGCATGGCGGATGAAGTGTTAGAGGCTTCTGATGTTGTGCTGATTGCCAGTGGAACTGCAACCTTGCAAGCTGCCTTGTGGAAAAAGCCCATGGTAATTTCTTATAAGGTGCCTTGGTTGACTGCTCAGATTATGAAGCGTCAGGGTTATTTGCCTTATGTTGGTTTGCCTAATATTTTGTGTGGTGAATTTGTGGTCCCGGAGTTATTGCAAGACGATGCCACTCCCCAAAAGTTAGCTAGCGCATTGCAAGAATGGCTAGAGCATCCCTATAAAGTTGCTGAATTGAAAGTGCGCTTTGCACAGATGCATGAAACACTACGCCGTCCAACAGGATTGCTGGTTGCGCAAGCAGTTGCACAAACAATTGCTAATGGCCGCAAGCATCAGGCCACTCAATGAGTATTGTTTGGATCTGTGGTGTCGATGAGGCTGGTCGCGGACCTCTGGTCGGTGCCGTCGTTGCAGGCGCTGTCGTCCTGGATCCAAATCATCCAATTGAGGGTTTGAAGGATTCCAAAAAACTGACGGCAGCACGCCGCGAGTTTTTATATGAGCAAATTATGGAGAAGGCTAAGGCTTGGGGTGTAGGTGAAGCCAGTCCTGCTGAGATTGATGAAATCAATATCCTGCAGGCCACCATGCTCGCAATGAGACGTGCCGTTGAAGATCTGACCACGCGTTTGGGTAGATGGCCTGATAAAGCTCTAATCGACGGTAACCGTTGTCCGGAGTTACCGATTGCTGCTGAAGCCATCGTTAAAGGGGATACTAAAGAACCAGCGATATCGGCTGCATCCATTCTGGCTAAAGTGACTCGAGATCGCCAAATGCAACTCTTACATGAACGTCATCCAGAATATGGTTTTGCGCAACACATGGGGTATCCCACGGAGGCTCACTTTGCTGCCTTAATACAATATGGTGCGTGTGATCAGCATCGCAAAAGCTTTTCTCCGGTCAGAAAAGTGCTTGAGATGAATGCAAATTAGGCCTATATGAACTTTGATCTCATTACTTCTAAAGAAAATCCTTTATTCAAGGAGATTCGCAACCTACAAGCTACTGGCTCCAAAGGCCAGAAGGCAAGGATTGCAAGAGGTCAAGCTCTCTTAGAGGGCATTCATCTAGTGCAGACTTGGGTAGGCGACCCAGCTTTAAAGATATTGCTCACTTCGGAAGTGGGCCTACAAAATACTGAAATTTCTGAAGCGGTCTACTCGCATATTGAAATCTGCCCAGATACTAAGGTTTTCCAATTGGATAGCGCACTTTGGGATTTGCTAAGTGACCTAGTCAATGCTCCCCACATTGCCGGCTTATTAGATCTTCCTCAATCTTGCTTATCGCCTCCTCAATCGATCGCCACCTTAGCTGGAGATGTCGTGATATTGGATCGCATTCAAGATGCCGGTAATGTCGGCTCAATTTTGCGAACAGCTGCGGCATCAGGATTTACTCAAGTCATTGCTTTATCAGGATGTGCTCATTTATGGTCTAGCAAAGTATTGCGAGCTGGTATGGGTGCCCATCGCTTGCTAAATCTTTATGAAGGTTGGTCAAACCAACAAGTATTGAGTGCTGTTACCGCACCTATGCTCGCTGCTTCAGCTGATGCTGAGCGTGAGCTATACGCATTGCAACAAGAGCTACAGCATCCAGTGGCTTGGGTAATGGGTAGTGAAGGTCAAGGGGTATCTGAGGATCTCTTGGCTCAAGCAAAAGGAGTTGCTATACCTATTGACCCGCGAGTAGAGTCCTTAAATGTGTCCACAGCTGCCGCTGTTTGCTTGTTTGAGACGATGCGAGTTAGGCGAGGTTAACTCAAGTTAGCCCAAAATCGTCTTATCAGACTTAATCGCTTGCAAGACAGTCGTAGCTATCTCTTCAATTGACTTGCTCGTTGTCATCACCCAGGGAATGGATTGTTTTTTCATCATCGCAGTTGCCTCGTTAATCTCATAGCGACAATTTTCTAGTTTCGCGTAGTTACTACCAGGGCGGCGCTCATTACGAATCTCTGAAAGGCGTTCAGCGTCAATCATGAGACCAAAAATCTTCTGGCGATAAGGCACTAAATCTTTCGGTAATTGGCCTCGCTCAAAATCCTCTGGGATCAGTGGGTAGTTAGCGGCCTTCAATCCGTATTGCATGGCAAGATAAAGACTGGTTGGTGTCTTGCCAACACGGGATATCCCAATCAAAATAACATCTGCCTCTACTAAATTTTGGTTTGACTGTCCGTCGTCGTGAGCGAGTGAATAGTTAATGGCCTCAATACGATTCTTGTAGGCCTCGGTATCGGCATTGTGGTGTAGGCGGTTCATAGCGTGAGTGGACTTCATGCCCAAGGCTGCCTCTAGTGGGGCTACGAAGGTCTGGAACATATCCAAAATCAGCCCATTTGCCTTGCTGACAATGCTATTGAGTTCAGAATTCACCAAAGTAGTGAAAACAATTGGTTGGGCCCCATATTTACTTGCTGCCTGATTGATGCTGCTGACTGCGTCATGGGCTTTATCTACGCTATCCACAAAAGGCACGCGAATGTGCTTAAAAGTAGCCTCAAATTGGGCCAAAATCGATTGGCTGAAGTTCTCGGCGGTGATGCCGGTTCCATCAGAAACTATAAAAACAATATGGGTCTCGCTAGACATGGATTTAGCCTAAAAAGTCAGGGTCAGCACTACAATAGAATTTATTGAAGTATGCCCCATTTTGAGTGGCCGCTTGACTAGTTTCCTTATCTTTAGAGAGTATTTTATGTCCAACCAACAGCAGCAAAATAGCAGTATGGCAGATGCCTATGTATTGCCTTTTGAGCAACTTCGCATGACCGATGTTGAGTCAGTCGGCGGTAAGAATGCCTCCCTCGGCGAAATGATTTCTCAGTTGGCATCTACTGGAGTTCGGGTGCCAACGGGGTTTGCCACTACCGCATTGGCATTTCGTGATTTCCTGAAACATAACAATCTCACCGAGCGCATTCAGAAGCGTTTGGAGAATCTTAATATTGATGATGTGCGTGCATTAGCAGAAGCTGGTGCTGAAATCCGTCATTGGATTGAGACTGCGCCATTTCAGCCTAAGTTAGATGAAGAGATTCGCAAAGCGTTTGCAGTTTTGGATGATTCTGGCAAAGGTTCTTTTGCAGTGCGCTCTTCTGCAACAGCAGAAGATTTGCCAGATGCCTCTTTTGCTGGACAACAAGAAACATTCTTGAACGTTGAAGGCATTGAGGATGTCCTCAAGAAGATCCGCGAAGTATTTGCATCCCTTTATAACGACCGTGCTATTTCTTATCGCGTACACAAGGGCTTTGCGCATGCTGAAGTAGCCTTGTCTGCTGGTATTCAGCGTATGGTGCGCTCAGATCTGGGTGCTGCTGGCGTGATGTTTACCTTGGACACTGAATCTGGTTTTGAGGATGTTGTCTTTATTACCTCAAGCTATGGTTTGGGTGAGACAGTAGTGCAGGGGGCAGTAAACCCTGATGAGTTCTATGTATTCAAAACTACCTTAGCCCAAGATAAAAAAGCGATCATTCGTCGCTCTTTGGGTTCTAAGTTGATTCAGATGCAATTTGCACCTAAAGGTTCTGCTGAGAAAGTGCAAACCGTGGATGTCACTCCAGAGAAACGTAATCGTTTTTCTTTGGAAGATGCCGACATTACTGAGTTGGCGAAATACGCCGTCATTATTGAAAAACACTACGGTCGTCCTATGGATATCGAGTGGGGCAAGGATGGCCAAGATGGCCGTATTTATATACTGCAAGCTCGCCCTGAGACAGTGAAGAGTCAGGCTGCTGGCCAAGTAGAGATGCGCTATAAGCTCAAAGGTAGCTCAAAGGTCCTGGCTAAGGGCCGCGCGATTGGTCAAAAGATTGGTGCGGGGCCGGTTCGTATTATTCGCGACCCAAGCGAGATGGATCGTGTGCAGCCTGGTGATGTCTTGGTTGCGGATATGACGGACCCGAACTGGGAGCCAGTCATGAAGCGTGCTTCTGCGATTGTGACCAATCGTGGTGGTCGTACATGTCACGCGGCAATTATTGCCCGTGAGTTAGGCGTGCCAGCGGTCGTTGGTTGCGGTGATGCTACTGAGCATTTGCAAGACGGCATGATGGTGACAGTTTCTTGTGCTGAAGGTGACGAAGGTCATATCTACGATGGCTTGATCGAAACTGAAGTGAGTGAGATATCTCGCGGTGTATTGCCAGAGATTCCAGTGAAGATCACTATGAATATTGGTAATCCTCAGCTGGCATTTGATTTCTGTCAAATTCCAAACGCAGGTGTTGGTTTGGCTCGTCTTGAGTTCATCATCAATAATTACATTGGTGTGCATCCACGAGCTGTATTGGAGTATCCAAACATCGACCCTGACCTCAAGCGTGCGGTTGAGAGTGTGGCTCGTGGTTACGCTAGTCCACGTCAGTTTTATGAAGATAAATTGGTTGAGGGTGTGGCAACTATTGCTGCCGCTTTCTATCCAAAGCCTGTCATCGTCCGTTTATCTGACTTCAAATCTAATGAGTACAAGAAGTTAATTGGTGGATCACGTTACGAGCCGGATGAAGAAAATCCTATGCTCGGCTTCCGCGGTGCATCACGTTATGTATCTGAGGATTTTGGTGAGGCGTTTGCCCTTGAGTGTGCAGCCATGAAACGCGTGCGTGAAGAGATGGGTCTTGATAACGTTGAGATTATGGTTCCGTTTGTACGTACGATCAATCAAGCTAAACGCGTTATTGATATGATGGAGAAATTTGGTCTCAAGCGTGGTGTGAATGGCCTTCGTCTCATCATGATGTGCGAGATTCCATCCAATGCAATTCTTGCGGATCAGTTCCTTGAATACTTTGATGGCTTCTCTATCGGTTCAAACGACATGACTCAGTTAACACTTGGTCTTGATCGTGACTCTGGTATGGAGTTGTTGGCGATTGACTTTGATGAGCGCGATCCAGCAGTAGAATTTATGATCGCCCGTTCAATCGATGCTTGTCGTAAGCAAAACAAATACGTAGGTATTTGTGGCCAAGGACCTTCAGACCATCCAGACTTTGCCCGTTGGTTAGTCGAGAAGGGTATTACCTCCATCTCCTTAAACCCAGATAGCGTTGTAGAGACCTGGGAGATGTTGGGTAAGAAATAACTTTAAATTACCTGAGAACCTGAATAAGGCGCAATTCGATTGCGCCTTATTGCTTTGGGGCATCGTATATAAGTTGATTGCATAATAGGGGTGCATTAAGGTTATTTGTTGAGAGTTATAGAGGATGGTGTTATGGAACCGTTATCGGGTTTGAAAGTCATTGAAATGGGTCAGCTCATTGCTGGACCATTTGCTGCGAAAACATTGGCTGATTTTGGGGCGGATGTCATCAAGATTGAACCCCCTAAGGTTGGGGATGCGCTACGTAAGTGGCGCCTTTTGAAGGATGGCACCTCTATTTGGTGGCAAGTTCAATCTCGCAATAAACGTTCACTCTCATTAGATTTAAAACAAGCTGAGGCACAAGAGATTGTCAGAACCCTCGCGAAAGAGGCCGATATTCTGATTGAAAATTTCCGACCTGGTACCTTAGAAGATTGGGGGCTTGATCCCAATGACTTACTCAAAATTAATCCGCGCCTAATTGTTCTTCGTATCAGTGGCTATGGTCAGACCGGTCCTTATCGAGATAAACCTGGCTTTGGAGTGGTTGCTGAGGCAATGGGTGGTTTACGTCATTTAACTGCTGAACCTGGGAGAGTTCCCGTTCGAGTGGGTGTCAGTATTGGAGACACCCTGGCATCTCTGCATGGTGTTATTGGAATTCTCCTAGCGCTGCAGGAGCGTCATCAAAGCGGCAAGGGCCAGGTAATTGATATCGCTTTGTATGAAGCGGTTTTTAACTGTATGGAAAGTTTATTGCCTGAGTACAGCGCCTTTGGTGAAGTAAGACAAGCTGCAGGGAGTGCATTGCCAGGGATTGCGCCTACGAATGCCTATCGGTGTGCCGATGGCGGCTATGTATTAGTTGCCGGCAATGGCGATAGTATCTTTAAGCGTTTGATGAAACTCATTGGGCGCGACGATTTAGGTAATGATCCGCAGTTAGAAAATAATGATGGTCGCGTTAAGCGGGTCGTAGAGCTTGACCAAGCAATTGGCGCTTGGGCCAAAGCATTGAGTACCGATGCAGCACTAGAAGCTTTAGATTCTGTAGCAGTTCCTGCTGGCAGAATCTATACCGTAGCTGACATTGCCAAAGATCCCCACTACAAAGCTCGAGGCAATATCGAGACGATTAAGATGCGTGATGGATCCAGAGTAGACGTTCCTGGGGTTATTCCAAAACTTTCCCGCACTCCTGGATCAATCAAAACACTTGCGCCAGAGATTGGGCAAAATACCGATGAGGTATTGCGTGATATTGGCTTAAGTGATGCACAAATAGCCTCACTAAAAGAGCGTGGCGTAGCATTTACCAAGTAAATAATAAATTACTAAATACAGATAACAATGACTAGAGTTTATTTCAATGATGTGGTGACACGAGATGGCTTTCAGATAGAGCCTAATTTCATTCCAACCGATGACAAAGTTCGCTTAATCGATGAACTCAGTCAATGTGGTTTCGCAAAGATCGAGGTGACCTCATTTACCTCTCCTAAAGCCATTCCAATGCTCAGAGATGCCGAAGAGGTGATGGGCAGAATTCAGCGGATTCCTGGTGTTGAGTACACAGTACTTGTACCCAATCTTCGCGGCGCTGAGCGTGCTTTTGAATCAAAGGCCGATGAATTTAATCTGGTGATGTCGACTTCAGAGACCCATAACTTAGCCAATTTGCGCATGACGAGAGAAAAGAGTTTTGCTGGCTTAGCGGAGGTAATTAAATATGTTGCTGGTAGAACACCGATTAATGTTTCACTTTCCACCTGCTTTGGTTGCCCTATGGAGGGCGATGTGCCTCAAAAAGTTGTTGAAGAGTTTGCTAAACGCTTTGCTGATCTTGGGGTCCGTGGTTTAACGATTTGCGATACAACTGGTATGGCTAATCCTGCACAAGTGACGCAAATTTCCGAAGCATTGCAGAAGCAATTCCCAAATCTTCAACTCACGATGCATTTTCACAATACAAGAGGAATGGGATTAGCGAATGTTCTTGCGGCAGTCCAATCGGGTATCACGCGATTTGATGGTTCTCTTGGAGGTTTAGGTGGTTGCCCATACGCGCCAGGAGCTAGTGGCAATATATCGAGTGAAGATGCGATTCATATGCTTGATGCGATGGGTTATGACACTGGTATGAATATGCCAAGATTGTTAGCAATTGCCCGAGAGCTGCCAACCATCGTTGGTCACGCCGTTCCTGGTCAAGTTGCTAAAGCAGGGCGTACCTGCGATTTGCATCAAGCCCCTGACTATGTGAAAGATTTGCGTCAGCAATAGATTGGGAGAGAAGATGATTGACCACTTAGATCATTTGGTATTGACTACAGCAAATGAAGCAGCTTGCGTAGATTTTTATACGCGGGTGATGGGGATGACGCTGGAATCTTTTATTGGGGGCACGCCGCCAGTGGAGCGTAAGGCATTTAAATTTGGCAACCAAAAAATCAATTTGCACATCAAAGGCAAAGAATTTGAGCCTAAGGCCAATCTTCCAACTCCCGGATCTCTCGATCTCTGTTTTATTGCTGATCGCCCACTCAATGAAGTGATTGCAAAGCTGAAGAAGGAGGCTTGGCCGATTATCGAGGGGCCTGTGATCCGAACCGGTGCGACTTCAAAAATTAACTCAGTGTATGTACGGGACCCTGATCTCAATTTGATTGAGATTAGCGAGCTTTATAAAGTTTAAGACTTCTTTACAGACTTTCTTTTTGCGCTAGAAGTTTTCTTAGGCGTGCTCGTTGGCTTTGCTAGAGGTTTTGCTGCCTTTACTTTTGGGGGCTGGCGATTAATAGGAACGGCTCCCATTTTCTTGGCTGGCTCTGAGATGGCGCTAGATTTGTTGACGCCACTCCAACTAGGTTCCGCAATCGAATTAAATGCGGCTCTTAGTTTTTCTCCCCAGAGGCGATGAATCATTTGGAAGTAAGGGTTGGACTCATCTAAGGTAACGAGTTTGCTGGCCTTCAGTGAGTTCTTTTCATATACCAACAAGTCTAGCGGCAGGCCGACAGAAATATTACTGTTCAAGGTTGAATCCATAGAGATCAGAGCGCACTTAGTAGCCAGATTGAGTGGCGTTGCAAAATTGACGACACGATCAAGAATAGGCTTGCCATACTTTGACTCACCAATTTGGAAATAACAAGTCTCTGGAGTTGCTTCGATAAAGTTGCCAGCAGAGTAAATATTGAAGAGGCGAGGTCTTTCCCCTTTGACTTGGCCGCCAAAAATCAGGTTGCAGTTGAAGTCAATGCCAGCCTTCTCTAAGGCTAGATGATCGCGTTCATATACTTGCTTGATAGCGTCTCCCACAACAACGGCTGCATCGTGGGCATTATCAACATTCCATAGGTTTTTGCCACTCAGTAACTGGCCTTGAAGCAAAATCTCTTTGACAGCTTGTGTGATAGCAAGATTGCCTGCGCTCATTAGGGTAAAGAAGCGATCATTGTCCTTTTGGAACAAGGTCATTTTTCTAAAGGTTCCAATTTGATCCACACCAGCGTTAGTCCGGGTGTCGGATAAAAAGACCAAACCATCTTTTAGGCAAAGCCCTACGCAATACGTCATATACCCATGTCCTTTTAATAATTCCTTAGGATTATCTCTTAAATAAGTGGAGGGGCTTAAGGGGCCTGTTGAATAGAAATGGTTGCGCTGAGCTCTTCGCCGCCACCCCCAGTTCGAACACCTTTAACTGGTGCTGCTGAGTAATAATCACGACCGATAGCAAGGCGAATATGGCGCGCATCAATCAGGCATGCATGAGTAATATCGACACTAGTCCAGATCCCTTTTTCAATATCGCTACAGAAATCAATCCAAGCATGGCTAGCAAGATTAGGAGATTCCTCAGCAAAGAAATAGCCACTCACATAGCGCGCCGGAATATTTGAGGCCCTACAAAGGCCGAGCATAACGTGTGCATGATCTTGGCATACACCAGATTTGAGGGCAAAGGATTGGGCGGCAGTAGTGGCAAAGGTAGTTTGGCCTGGCACATACACAATTGCCTTTTGAACGGCAGTAGCTAATTTTAAAACTTCATCAACAGAATTTTTCTTGGGCAGGCTTGAAGAAAAATAAGACAGCATCTCTTCATTAGGTTCGGTGAGATTAGTTTGTTGGAGAAGATAAAAAGGGGACACTGCCTTGGCATCATCTTTGAATTCAAAAGCATCCTGAGTATGCACTTCACCTTCAGCCTCAAGCATCATCGAGGTGTAAGGGCTCTCCTGTACAAAGACACTGCATACATTACCAAAGGTATCAATTGAGCTAGACGCTTTTATGGGGGTGCTAATTCTCCACTTGTCGATTTGCTGACCAGTAATACTTGGGGGCGTTAAGCGTAATTCTTGAATAGAATAGCGCACGGGTGTTTCATAGCGATACTCGGTGCGATGACGAATTTTCAGGTGCATATAGAGGAGTTCTTAGGCAACAGCCAGTGGGATGAGATAAGCGTTACTAAACTCATCGGCAATATGATTGATGCGCTCAAGGAAGGCTTCAATAAATTCTTCAAGCCCTTGTTCAAAGACTTCGTCAATATCTGAGTAATCTAGACTTGCTTTTAGTTTTCCAAGTAAGCGTTCAATTTCTTTAGATTGTTGATTCTTGACTTCAGCAATCAAAGGAATTAACTCGTTGACGCAGCAAACCAATGAACGGGGCATTTGCTTATTAAAAATCAATAGCTGGGCTACTTGCTTGGGGGTGACTTGATCCGAGTAGATCTGACGATAGATCTCAAATGCGGAGACGGAGCGAAGCAAGGCAGCCCAATGATAAAAGTCGAAGAATTCTCCATCAGAGCCGCCTTCAGCATTCTTTTTGGCACTAAAGATCTTAAGAGTAGCTTGGTCCTCATACTTGGTTTCTAAAATACGACCAGTATTGTCAGCGCGCTCTAGCAAGGTGCCCACATTAATAAAGTAGAAGGCTTCATTCTTAAGCATCGTGCCATAGAGAACGCCTCTGAAGAGATGGCAACGGTGTTTGACCCACTCCAGTAATCTGCTGGGGTCTGCTAGGTTTCTTGCCTCTAAGATGCGCTGGAGTTCGAGCCAGGTCGTATTTTGCGTTTCCCAAACTTCGGAGGTAATCTTGCCGCGAATCACCCTAGCATTTTCACGAGCTGCATATAAACAAGAAACAATGCTCGAAGGATTACTGGTTTCATAAATCATGAAATCCAATACATTCTCGCGATTGACGACGTCATACTTGCTTAAAAAGGCATCTTCTAACTTAGAGATGGTGAGCAACTTTTTCCAGCTTTGCTCCAGAAACTCTGCTGGTTGTGGGAGTAATGAGGTTTGGTGATTCACGTCCAACATGCGAGCAGTGTTTTCTGCGCGCTCTGTATAACGAGCCATCCAATATAGGCAGTCTGCGGTGCGGCTGAGCATTTTCTCTGATCCCTCTTATTCTTCCAGCACCCAGGTATCTTTAGTCCCACCACCTTGAGAGGAGTTCACCACTAAAGATCCTTCTTTGAGGGCTACCCTGGTTAGTCCACCGGGGACCATCTTGATGGTTTTTCCAGAAAGTACAAAAGGTCGTAAATCAATATGTCTAGGAGCAACGCCTGACTCTACAAACGTTGGGCAAGTCGAGAGTGCCAAGGTAGGCTGGGCAATATATTTATCTGGGTTAGCGATGAGATGGGTTCTAAATTCTTCGATCTCTGCTTTCGTAGAAGCTGGTCCAACCAGCATGCCATAGCCACCAGCACCGTGCGTCAATTTCACTACTAATTTTTCTAGATTCGCTAAGGTATATGCCAAATCATCTGTCTTGCGACACTGGAATGTCGGGACGTTATTGAGGATTGGTTTTTCGCCAAGATAGAACTCAATCATTTCTGGAACATATGGGTAAATCGATTTGTCATCTGCGATACCAGTACCAATCGCGTTTGCAAGAGTCACATTGCCAGCGCGATACGCTGATAATAGGCCAGCAACGCCCAGTGTTGAGTCGGAGCGGAATGCTAATGGATCCAAGAAGTCATCATCAACACGGCGATAGATGACATCAACTCTCTCAGGCCCTTGAGTCGTACGCATAAAGACTTGCTCATTCTTCACGAATAAGTCTTTACCTTCAACCAGTTCTACCCCCATTTGTTGGGCGAGGTAGCTGTGCTCAAAATAAGCAGAGTTATACATGCCCGGCGTCAAAACTACGACGTTCGGTTTCTTCACGTCATCTGGTTTAACGGATTTCAAGCACTCCAATAGGAGGTCTGGATAGTGCTCTACAGGAGCAATGCGATATTTTTGAAATAGATCTGGGAAGAGTCGCATCATCATTTTGCGATCTTCGACCATATAAGAAACGCCAGAAGGCACGCGCAAGTTATCTTCTAAAACGTAGAACTCACCTTCACCTGCGCGCACAATATCGATGCCGGCAATTTGTGCATAGATATCGCGTGGCACGCTGACGTTACGCATCTCTGGACGATATTGAGCGTTGTTGTAAATTTGTTCAGCGGGGATGATGCCAGCTTTAATAATTTCTTCATCGTGATAGACGTCATAAATAAAGCGATTGAGCGCTTTAACCCGTTGACGTAAGCCTGCCTCAAGTTGTTCCCATTCTTTTGCAGTAAAGATTCTGGGTACTTGATCGAAGGGAATGGTTCTCTCAGACCCTAGATCATCCCCGTAGACGGCAAAGGTGATGCCAACACGTCTAAAGATGAGGTCAGCTTCAGCGCGTTTGAGACCCATGAGGGTATCGCTCTGTTGTTTCAACCAATTATGGAAAATTTGGTAGTGGGGCCGCGCTTTTCCTGCGGCGTCGAGCATTTCATCAAAAGGCAATTTCATAGTTCTAAAACTAATGCCTTTAAAAGGTCTAAATTCGGGGGTTTGAAGCAGCTTGGTGCTGTATTGCACCATATATGTGCATAAATGCTCGGATATTAGCTCTCAGGCCAGTCTAACCGAGTTTTAGGGGTACTAAGCGTTTAAATCGCCCCTGGCGATGCGCCCTTTTTGGACTTCCCATTCCCGCTCTTTAGTGGCGGCACGCTTGTCATGCTGCTTTTTGCCTCTAGCCAGGCCGATTTCGCACTTCACATTGCCTTTGGAAAAGTGCAGGTTGAGTGGGACGAGGGTATAGCCTTTTTGCTCGACCTTGCCAATCAGCTTGCGGATCTCAATGGCATTCAGGAGGAGCTTGCGAGTGCGGGTGCTGTCAGGAACAATGTGGGTAGAGGCTGATAGCAAGGGGGTGATATGGCAACCAATTAGAAAAAGCTCCGCCTTGCGAATGACAACATACGCTTCTTTGATGTGCACGCGACCAGCTCTGATGGCTTTGACTTCCCAGCCCTCCAGAACCAATCCTGCCTCAAAGCGCTCCTCGATAAAATAATCGAAGAAGGCTTTTTTGTTATCGACGATACTCATATTTATTTAGCTTCCAAGATCGATTATGGCAGACGTCTACAAGACCGTTTTAATTGGCCAATCAGCCGACCGAATGTACGGCTTAGTGACTGATGTGGCTCGTTACCCCGAGTTTTTGCCTTGGTGTGGCGGGGTTGAAATCTTTGAGCAAACCGAAACCGTTTTGGACGCCAAAATTAACATCAACTTCAAGGGTATTAATCAGTACTTTCATACTCGGAATGTGAATCATCGCCCCGAGACTATTGATATGGTTTTTGTAGATGGACCATTCAAACATTTTTCAGGGCAGTGGAACTTCATCCCTTTACGCGAAGATGCATGCAAAGTGGAATTTAAGCTCCACTGGGAATTTAAGAGCGTGATTCTCGACAAGATCATTGGTCCTGTTTTTGGGCACATTGCAGGCACATTTGTGGATTGTTTTGTCAAACGTGCGGAAGAGCTTTATGGCTAATCGCACTATGGAAATTTGGATTTGTGATGCCAGACAGGGTGATCCAACTTTGATCCCATTTCAACTCGACCTCGCTGCAGATGAATCTCCTACAGTGGGCTTGGCACTCATACAGGCTGGTTTAGTTACCAGTCAAGCAGATCCATCTTTAGCCAGAAAGGGATGTTTTGGCGTTTTTGGAAAGCGTAAGGAGTGGGATAGTCCAATCTATGCCGGAGATAGATTAGAGCTCTATTCCCCCTTATTAATTGACCCTAAGGCGGTTCGGCGTAAAAAGGCAAACCAGAACCAGGATGCCAAATTCCAGGCTGCTGCAGCCAAAAGGAAGGCTAGGAGGCTATAATCTGTTTTTGCGACTAGGGGTTTTGCATGCGACTCATTCAAAAAGCACTCACTTTTGACGATGTGCTCCTCGTACCGGCTTATTCTTCGGTACTCCCTCGAGATGCCAGTTTGGCAAGTAAATTAACTCGGGATATTTCACTAAATACACCATTGGTGTCCGCTGCGATGGATACCGTCACTGAAGGTCGATTGGCAATTGCTATGGCCAGTGAAGGTGGTATCGGCATCATCCATAAAAACTTAAAGCCTGCAGAGCAAGCGCGTGAAGTGGCCAAAGTAAAGCGTTATGAATCAGGCGTACTGCGTGACCCAATTACGATTGGTCCGGATGTTACTTTGCGTCAAGTTATTCAACTTTCTCGTGAACATGGATTTTCAGGATTTCCAGTTTTGGTTGGCAAAGAAGTTGTCGGCATTATTACGAACCGCGATTTGCGTTTTGAAGAAGATCTAGATGCTCCAGTAAAAACCAAGATGACCCCACGCGAGCGTTTGGTCACTGTAAAAGAAGGTTGCTCATTAGACGAAGCAAAACGCCTGATGAGTCAACATCGTCTCGAGCGTGTTTTGGTTGTGAATGACAAATTTGAATTGCGCGGCTTAATCACTGTTAAAGATATTCTGAAGGCCACTGAGCATCCAAATGCTTGTAAAGATAGCGAAGGCAAGTTACGTGTGGGCGCGGCAGTTGGTGTTGGTCCAGATAATGATGAGCGCATTGAGCTTCTGGTGCGAGCTGGTGTTGATGTGATTGTGGTGGATACGGCACACGGCCATAGCCAGGGCGTATTAGATCGCGTCAAATGGGTTAAGAAAAATTATCCTCACGTACAAGTCATTGGCGGCAATATTGCAACGGGTGATGCCGCAAAAGCATTGGCCGACCATGGTGCCGATGGCGTCAAGGTTGGTATTGGCCCAGGCTCGATTTGTACCACTCGTATTGTTGCTGGTGTCGGCGTTCCACAAATCACAGCAATTGTGAATGTGGCTAATGCACTAAAAGGCACAGGCATTCCTTTGATTGCTGACGGCGGTGTTCGTTATTCAGGTGACGTTGCTAAAGCCTTAGCAGCAGGTGCAAGCTCTGTGATGATGGGCGGTATGTTTGCTGGCACAGAAGAAGCGCCTGGAGAAGTCTTCTTGTATCAAGGGCGCTCATACAAGAGTTATCGTGGTATGGGCTCTTTGGGTGCGATGGCGGATGGCTCAGCTGATCGTTATTTCCAGAGTGACATCGTTGCTAATGCTGAGAAGCTTGTACCAGAAGGTATTGAAGGACAGGTTCCCTACAAAGGTAGCGTGCTTGCGATCTTGCATCAACTGACCGGCGGTATTCGTTCCTCCATGGGTTATCTCGGTTGCAAGACCATTGCCGAACTTCATGAAAAAGCCAATTTTGTGGAAATTACATCAGCGGGTGTGCGTGAGTCACATGTTCATGATGTGAAGATCACTAAGGAAGCCCCGAATTACCACATTGATTAATCATTAAACAAAAGCTGAAATTAAGGCTGAATTCAAGACTGACCTTTTCGTGCACGACAAAATACTGATTCTCGACTTTGGTTCACAAGTAACTCAATTAATTGCAAGACGTGTGCGTGATGCAAGGGTGTATTCAGAAATCCACCCTTATGATTGCGATCCAGAATTTATTCGCCAATTTATTCAAGAGCAGGGCGGAAAGGGAATCATTCTCTCTGGCGGTCCCAGCTCAGTCACAGAAGACGGCAGTCCACGTGCTCCGCAAATCGTATTTGAATTAGGCGTTCCCGTTCTGGGTATTTGCTATGGTATGCAAACCATGGCAACCCAACTGGGTGGCGCGGTCGCTTCAGCAGAGTCATTGGGCAAAGCGCGAGAGTTTGGCTACTCTGAAGTACGAGCACATGGCCACACGAATTTACTCAAAGGCATTCAGGATTTTTCGACCAGCGAAGGCCACGGCATTCTGAAAGTCTGGATGAGTCATGGGGATTCAGTAACCACTATGCCGCCATCATTCAAATTGATGGCTTCTACAGAGTCTTGTCCAATTGCTGGAATGGCTGATGAAGAGCGCCGCTTTTATGCATTCCAATTTCATCCTGAGGTAACTCACACTATTCAAGGCACCGCAATCCTGGAGCGTTTTGTGCATGAGATTTGTAGGTGCAAGCCCGATTGGGTGATGGGCGATTACATTGCTGAAGCAGTTGAAAACATTCGCAAGCAAGTTGGCAACGAAGAAGTCATTCTTGGTCTGTCTGGTGGTGTGGACTCTAGTGTTGCTGCTGCTTTGATTCATCGTGCCATTGGCGATCAATTGACTTGTGTGTTTGTTGATCATGGCCTACTTCGCCTGAATGAAGGCGATATGGTGATGGAGATGTTCGCGCGCAATCTTGGTGTCAAGGTGATTCGCGTTGATGCAAAAGATACTTTCATGGGTGAATTGGCTGGCGTTTCTGATCCTGAAGCTAAGCGCAAAATTATCGGTAAAGAGTTTGTTGAAATTTTCCAGAGTGAGTCTGGCAAGATTAAGAATGCTAAGTGGTTAGCACAAGGCACCATTTATCCTGATGTGATTGAGTCCGCCGGTAAAGGTAAGAAGGGTGCACATACCATTAAGAGTCACCACAACGTTGGCGGTCTTCCTGAAGATATGCATCTTAAGTTGCTTGAGCCATTACGTGAGCTGTTTAAGGATGAAGTGCGTGAACTAGGTGTTGCTCTAGGTCTGCCTCGTGAGATGGTCTATCGCCACCCATTCCCAGGTCCTGGCTTGGGTGTGCGCATCTTGGGTGAAGTCAAAGCTGAATTTGCTAGCCTCTTGCAACGTGCTGACGCGATCTTCATCGAAGAGTTACGTAATACGATTGATGAAGTCAGTCAAAAATCTTGGTATGACCTCACTAGCCAAGCTTTTGCTGTTTTCTTGCCAGTGAAATCGGTTGGCGTAATGGGTGATGGTAGAACTTATGAATATGTGGTTGCACTCAGAGCAGTGCAAACACAAGACTTTATGACAGCCCATTGGGCGCATTTGCCTCACGACTTGCTTGGTAAGGTTTCTAACCGCATCATTAATGAAGTGCGGGGCATCAATCGCGTTGTCTACGATATCAGTGGAAAGCCGCCTGCAACCATTGAGTGGGAATAACTCTCCCCACTCACTTTTTATATGATTGAGTTACGCCAAGCCGCTCTAGAGATTCTGGCAATTACAGATGCGCAAATCAAAGTAGGTCGGGTCTCTCAATTATTCGACGAATATCAAGAGCGGCGGATCACCCTTAATCCCACTGTGATATTGAGTGAGCAGAATCTCGAGCTACCTGGCCGACCAAGTAAACCAGAGTTAATTCCTCCTTTACAAGTTCCTAAAAGAAGAATGGATAGCGTTGAGGGTCGGATATCTCTATTGCATTCGCTCGCGCATATTGAATTCAATGCGATCAATCTTGCTTTGGATGCTATCTGGCGTTTTTCAGGGATGCCTATCCAATACTATGAAGATTGGCTTAAGGTCGCCAAAGAAGAGTCGTACCACTTCACCATAGTGAATGAATATATTCAATCATTTGGGTTTACTTATGGCGATTTTCCTGCGCATAACAGCTTGTGGGAGATGGTTGAGAGAACCAAAGATGCTGTCATTGCCAGAATGGCGCTAGTACCGAGAACTATGGAGGCTAGGGGCTTGGATGCTGTGCCAATGATTCGTGATCGCTTTAAGCAAATTAAAGAAGTCGGCGCAGTAGAAATTCTGGAAATTATTCTTCGCGATGAAGTTGGTCATGTGGCTATTGGCAATCATTGGTTTAATTTTTTATGCACAAAAGACCAACTTTTGCCAATCTCTGCCTATAGGGATTTAGCAAAAAAATACTGCGCGCCAAAATTAAGAGGTCCATTCAATATGGAGGCACGCAGGCGTGCTGGATTTAGTGAGGAAGAGCTTAATCTGCTTGGGGTATAGTTTGTTTAATCATTATTAGGAGGGCATATGAATCCATCTCGTCGCACATTCATCGTATCGGCCGCGCTGGCTCCAGTTGCTTGTGGCGTACCTCTTGGGTATGAGCGTGGCACACCAGTTGCACAGCCTAATCCAATGCCGACAGTTCGGGCCCCACAGGTGGGTCAGGAGTGGACCTATATCAAGCGCAATGTATTTGATGGAAAAACTATTGGACTAGTTACTGAACGTGTTGCAAGCGTTAGCTCAACCATTGTGATCCAAAGGTCGATTGATGGTAATCAACTGCCCAATGAAATTCAGGGGCCTTGGGGTACGGTGCAGACTGATCCGCAATGGCCTAAGCTGGTCAGCTTTAACCCAGCCATTCCTTTATGGCCACAAGAGTTGACGGCTACTTGGAATAAGCAATTCAATACCAAATACAGCATTGGTGGCTATCCAGATGGCAAACTTGGTTGGCAGGAGTACATGAGTGCCCATGGATGGGAGCAGATCTCAGTTCCTGCCGGTACCTTCTTAACCTTGCGTTATCAGAGTTTAATTAACTATGAGAGTGAAGACGACAATAAAGTAAATTGCATTCGTAAAGAAACGGTTTGGTTTGCCCCAAGCATTGGTCGTTGGGTTGCACGCGAAACTTCTGGCTCATACATGATCCAGGGTCAGTTGGGTATGCCCAACCTAGAAGATAGTCTTCAATGGCAACTCACTTCATACAAATAAAAAACTTGCGTAGATTATTTTTAGCAGTCCTGCCAATTTTATTGGCGGGATGTATTTCTTCGCAACCTTTTCCCGAAGGCGTTAATATTGGCCAACCTATTCCTCAGCCGACAGTGCGCGCGCCGAAAGTTGGGCAAGAGTGGGTCTATCAGATTCGCAATGTATTCAATCAAGAAATTATTGATACCGTAACCGAGAGAGTTATCTCGATCGGTACGGAAATTCGCATCGCAAGATCTGGTGCGAAAGCAGGCCCCCTTCCAGATGAAATCCAATCACCGTGGGGTTATGTATTGCAAGATCCACATTGGAGCCCGCCACAAAAATTTCAGCAGGCAATTCCACTTTGGCCAGAGCAGCTTCAACCTGGCTGGAATCGATTCTATAAAACCCGCTATCAAGTTCCAGCCTATCCTAACGCTAGTTATTACTGGGGTCTGAGTGTGACGGCAGTGAGTTGGGAGCAAATTCAAGCGCCAGCTGGTAAGTTTCTGGTCCTTCGTTATCACAATGAAGCCCCGTATTTCGAGAGTAATGACCTCTTTAGGGTTCAAAACATTCGGGACGAAGATGTTTGGTTTTCACCGGAAATCGGTCGCTGGGTTATCCGCAGGGGTAGTGGACGTTACATTACTCCTGGAGTTTTCTGGTCTAACGCCTATTGGGAAGATTTTCTGCAGTGGGAGTTGGTCTCCTGGAAGTAAGCAAAGCGCTTAAAATAGGCGAATTGCTATGTATACCGTTAAAGAACTATTCCCAACCCTGCAAGGTGAAGGCACTCATGCTGGACGTGCTGCTGTCTTTTGTCGTTTTGCTGGCTGCAACCTGTGGAGTGGTCGCGAAGAAGATCGTGCCACAGCAGTTTGCCAATTTTGCGATACAGACTTTGTAGGTAGTGATGGCATTGGTGGCGGGAAATTTGAGGCCGCGAAAGAATTAGCTGATGCTATTGAAGCTGCATGGAGAAGTACTGCCGCAGGACCTCAACAACGCTATGTTGTTTTCACCGGCGGTGAGCCGCTGCTGCAGTTAGATGAAACGTTAATTGCTGCGCTTCACCAAAAAGGTTTTGAGGTTGCAATTGAGACTAATGGCACGATTCAGGTTCCAAAAGGCGTTGATTGGGTTTGCGTGAGTCCAAAAGCAGGTTCTGATTTGATTGTGCTGCAAGCAAATGAATTGAAATTGGTCGTGCCTCAGGCTGGCCATGATTCTGTAGAAAAGTTAATGGCCCGCTTTGAGAAGATGGATTATCGCAATCGCTTCTTGCAACCTATGGATGGACCAAATCTCAAAAGTAATACAGAGTTGGCGGTAGGTCTATGCCAAAAGCGTCCATTATGGAGATTGAGCATTCAATCGCATAAACTGATTGGAATTCGATAAATGGGTCAAGCCCAATTCTTTTAAGTACCAAATGACTAGTAAACAACCCGCTATCTCCATTACCCGACGCCTTGAGTTTGACTCAGGACATCGCATCCCTAACCATGATGGGCAGTGTAGGCACTTGCATGGCCATCGCTATGCTATTGAAGTGACTTTGACTGGTGAGGTAGCAGATCATCCTGGTAAAGCGGATGATGGCATGGTTCTGGATTTCGGTGACATTAAAAAACTGACTAATCAATATGTGGTCGAGCAATGGGACCATGCTTTTTTAGTCGCCAAAGAAGACGAAGGTTTAGTGGCTTTCTTAGCAACCTTACCGAATCATAAAACTGTCATCATGGAGCATGTTCCCACGGTAGAGAATCTCGCCAATGCTGCCTTTGTAATTTTGCAGCCAGTGTTTGCTAAAGCATTTGGTGGTCGCCTGCAACTTTCGGCGATCCGTCTTTATGAAACTCCGAATTGCTGGGCTGACGTACATCCTTCCTAAATGAATCAAGCTGAACTTGATCGTCAGTTTATGGAGCAAGCAATAGAGCAAGCTCAGTTAGCTGCTGCCGCAAATGAAGTGCCTGTTGGTGCGGTATTAGTGCGTGACGGCAAGGTGATATCTAAAGCGTTTAATAAGCCCATCACCAATCATGATCCAAGTGCACATGCAGAAATGTTGGCGCTAAGAGAAGCGGCAAACGCAGAAGAAAATTATCGCCTTCCAGGTAGCACCTTATATGTCACTCTAGAGCCTTGTGCGATGTGTTCTGGGGCCATTCTTCATGCAAGAGTAGATCGGGTTGTCTTTGGCGCAACAGATCCTAAAACTGGTGCCGCCGGAAGCGTTTTAGATGTATTCTCTTCAAAACAAATCAATCATCAAACCAGTGTTGAGGGTGGCGTTATGAGTGAAGAATGCGGTCAATTACTACGCAGCTTCTTTAAGGAGCGACGTTGAACTCCATTCATCTGATTGCCCCATCAGGCGCTAGCCTTGATGAGAAAAGTCCGTTGGCCGGAATTGCTTGGCTTAAGAGTCAAGGTATCTCGGTTCAGAACCCCGAGTGTGTGCAGCGTGTTCACGAGCGTTTTGCAGGCAGTGATGCTGAGCGACTAAGCGAGCTAAATCAATTGGTAGCATTAGATCCAAAACAGATTGTGATGGCAATGCGCGGAGGCTACGGCGTTCATCGCCTCCTGCCGAAGATTGAATGGGCTGCAATTGCAGCGACTGTTAAGAGTGGTTTGCAGATTTGTGGGCATAGCGACTTTACGACCTTTGAGCTTGGCCTCTTGGCCAAGACAGGCGCGATTACTTTATCTGGCCCTATGCTTAATTATGACTTTGGCAGAATGGATGAGAGCGGCTCTCCAATTGCTCCAGATGAGTTTATGTGGAAACATTTTCTGTCTGCAGTGCAAGATCGAAAACTAGACTGCGCTATTCATTCACCCCAAGCCTTCTTGGGTCAGGCAACTTCAGGGACAGTCACTGGCATGCTGTGGGGTGGCAACCTCACTGTATTGGCCAGTCTGATCGGAACGCCTTACTTACCGTCAGTAGATCAAACCAAGGGTGGTATCTTGTTCTTAGAAGATGTCAACGAGCATCCTTACCGCCTTGAGAGAACCTTGATGCAATTATTGGATGCTGGGGTGCTAAGTAATCAGGCTGCAATATTGTTGGGTGGTTTCTCGGCCTATCGTTTGTATGACAACGATAAAGGCTATACCCTTGAGCGTGCCATTGAGGTGATTCGTGATCGTCTACCAAAAGCGATTCCAATATTGACTGACTTACCATTTGGTCATCAGGCTAATAAACTGACTTTGCCTGTTGGGGCAAATGCAACTTTAGAGTTCGGCGCCACAGGTTTTAGTTTGAAATCGACTTGGTGAAAATCTCTTGAAAAGATTTGTCATTCCTATTTTTATTTTTGTAGCGCTGACTTTTATGGGGGCTGCAGTGGCAATCGAAGAGCCGAAATATTCTGTTATTGAAAAGACGCCGCCATTTGAATTGAGATCTTATGCGCCGATGATTTTGGCTGAAGTGCAGGTTGATGGAGACTTGGATGAGGCCTCAAGCCAAGGTTTTCGACTAATTGCGGCTTATATCTTTGGGCAAAATCAAGTGAGTGAAAAAATTGCCATGACTGTGCCAGTAGCGGTGGAAGAGCAGTCTAGCAAAAGCACTAAGATTGCAATGACTGCTCCCGTCAATATTGAGAGCAATGCTGGCCAATGGGCGGTTTCTTTTGTGATGCCCTCTGAATACACTATGGAAACCTTACCTAAGCCCCTTAATTCAAAGGTGAAAATAAGGCAAATTCCAGCGGTGAAAAGAGCGGTAGTAACTTTTTCTGGTTTTTATAACAGCCAAAAAGTCGCTGAAAAAACGGTAGAGCTAGAAGAGTGGATGAAGACAAAAAATCTGCAAGCAATAGGAGTGCCGAAATTTGCTCGTTACAACCCGCCTTGGTCACTGCCTTTCATGCGCCGCAATGAGATCATGATCGATGTGCGTGATTAGCCAGAAATTAGCTTAGTTTTTCGCCTCAAAACTCTTTAGTAAGAATTGTGCACCACTATCAATACCAAGTACTTTAGTAAGGGTGGGTAGCGCTTCTGCTAAATGCTTTTCAAGTGTCCATGGCGGATTAATAATGAACATACCACTAGCCTGAAGGCGACGCTCGCCAGGGGCGTTTTCAACACGTAGCTCTGTGTGAAGCCAAGAGCGTTTATGAGCGGCACAGATTTTCTTCATACGATCCGGTAGGGCAGCTGACTCTCTTCTAGAAAGGGTCGGATACCAAATCGCATAGCAACCTGTAGCAAAGCGTTGCATAGCTTCTTCAATAGCAGCCTCTAAATAGCGATAGTCCTGCTTGTCTTCATAGGACGGATCAATTAATACTAAGCCACGCCTGCTTGGAGGAGGTAGCAAGCCCTTGAGCCTGCTAAAGCTATCGGCTGCATAAACATCGATTTGCTTTGCACATTCAAGTTCATCAATATTGTGTCGAAGAATATCAATCTCTTTGGGATGAAGCTCAAATAACTTCAAGCGATCCTGAGGTCTTAAAAGCCGAGCCAGAATGAATGGGGATCCAGGATAGGTATTGAGCTCGCCATCAATATTTTCTGCCTCAATGCAGTCTAAATACTTCTGAACACTCTCTGGAATGGGGTTGCCTGCTTCTTTAAACTTCAGCAAACGAAAAATTCCCCCTTCTGCTTCTTTGCTAACGGCTGCAAAACCATCTTTTAGGCTATAAATACCAGCGCCAGCATGGGTGTCGATCATCGTCAGTGCAACAGGCTTTTCTTGTAGATAGTCCACAAGATGAATCAGCGTAAGGTGCTTTAGGATGTCAGCATGACTGCCAGCATGAAACGCATGTCGATAGCTAAACATAAAGGCTTAGTGAGATTGACTAGGTGAATTGTTAAATTGCGCTTTAACAAAAAATATTAAGGTAATGGCTACGATCGCAATAGAAACGTATTGCAAGGGCAGATTTAATTCGAGGTCCATGATTTGAGTGTAGTGCGCATATAAGGCGGCAACACCACCCAAGGCAACGAAGTGACTCCAAATACTTTTCGGTTTTAGTTGAGTTTCTGGAACGTATTGCGCGAGAACTGCGCCCAACATGCCACACCAAATACCGAAACCAGCGCCACCCAAGACATCTGTAAGCCAATGTGCACCAACAGCACTACGAGATATACCTACCAATGCAGCGACTAGAAACAGAGGCAATAGAAAGTTGCGCTTATTTTGACTGGAGACAAAATAAAGGGCGCTGGCAATCGCAAAAGCCGTTAAGGTATGGCCTGAAGGGAATGCTTTGTGGAGTAAAGGCTCGCCAATCCGATAAAAGCTGCCTTCTTCCAGCAGACCTGCTGGTCTTGGAAGGTTAAAAAGATTTTTCAGGGCTGTGCTGGTAATTGCAGAGATGGCTCCAGCAATGATTCCCGCAGTGAGTAAGCGAGGCGCCAAAAGGAGTAGTGGAAAAGCGAGTGCAAATATGCCCCAGCCATTGCCCAGAAAAGTTAGCCATGCCCAAACTGTATCGGGTAATTGCTGGGTAAAACCATTAATGAATAAAAAGCTACTATTTTGGAATTCACCAAGACAAATTGCTGCGGCAAAAGCTAATGGAGCAAGCGGTATTAACCAGGCTAATGTAGGGATCGCTTTCTTGCTCATCCAGCTTAGCGACCTTTTGCTTTATCAGCTTCTTGTAATTGGATGGCAACTTTATCCATTACTTGTGCAACCGTGATGGCTTGCATGCAGACATTATCGTGACAAGGTGTTTTGCGATGATTTGCTGCACTCACACAAGGAGAGCAAGCAAGATTCGCAGTAATTGCGATGGAGTTGCCGATTGATCCATAGAGAGCAGGTGTCTCTGGTCCAAATAGAACGACTGTTCGTAAGGGTGTTACTGCAGAGAAGTGGCCTGGGCCAGAATCGTTTGTCACCATCACATCCGAAAGCGTATAAAGCGGCGGTAATTCAGCAAAAGTAACCTGACCTGCAAAGTTCAATGCATTTTTCACATTAGCAACAGATCTCACCTTATCTACATAGACAAATTCTGCTGGTGAGCCAGTAATTAGGATTAAATCATTTGGATACCGCTGATGAACTGCTTGAATGAGCTCTGAGAAGCGTTGTTGCGCCCAACGTCGCTGCGGCAAGAGATCGCTAGCATTGGGATTAATCAGGATCAGACGATCTTTTCCATAGGTATAAGGAATGCCCGCTTCAGAGGCCTTCTGTTCAATTCGAGAAAGCACTTTTTTCATGACATCAGGGTTGATGATAGCTTGCTCGAGCTTGACTTCGGAATCGGGAATATGAATTTTGCTAAAGGGTACTTCAATCTTTTGGGCAAAAGCTGCATGGATCAGGGAGAGAAAGTTTTTAGTAATGTGAATATGCGGGTTGTAGTGCACCTTACGGGTGAGCATGAAACCACGCCACAAGCCTTCACCGTGAAAGATGTGATAGCCGACTCGACGACGAGCTCCGCAAAGACCAGTAAGTAGTGCGGTAAATCGAGAGAAGAGTTCCAGATCAATAACAGTATCAATACGATGGACTCGTGCCACGATCAAAAAGCGCAAAGTATCTTTAATTAATCCACCTAGACTTGAAGAGTCAATGGTGAAAATATTTTCTGGTTTAACGGTATTTAAGAGCGTGAGGCTGGCACGATTGCTTTTAAAGATTAAGAAAAATAATTCAGCGCCACGTGCTTGGGCATTGCGCATCGCAGGGTCAACCAAGATTGCGCTACCCATTTCTGAGAGCTCAATGAAGAGTAGTTTCTTGGGGGTCTGAGGGCCACGACTAAAAATATTTTTGACGCTGTCCATTAATGCCACCAATGGGCTCGCAATTGCACAAAGGGGGACTCCAACCCAATGATCAATAGCACGCATAGTATTGACACTAATAGTCATAGTTTTTCTCTGAAAGAATTATTTTCGTTTTAGTAAAAAGTATGCGCCTGGCAAAACAGAAATCACCGTAATTGCACCATAGCTTATAGAGGCTAATACAGTCAGCGATGGATTTACGCCCCACAGGGCTAACACGGAAGATAGGGTGGCTTCGCGCAAGCCCCATCCAGAAATGCTAATTGGCAACATTAACAAAAGACTTAAGGCTGGCAGACCAATCATTAGGCTGGAGATTGGTGCCTCAGCACCGTAGGCCTTCAGGCAAAAACCAAAAGCCAAGATGACCAAGCAGTGGATAGCGATCGCAAAGAGCGCTTGCGCAATATTCATGGGCCAAGAAAAGGCTAAGCGAATACCAGGCATAGCATTGTTCATACGCAGGCGATCGAGTAAGCTTTGTAGAAGTTGTCGGGTTGGAGTCCAGGCCAATATCAAGGCAATGAGTAGCCCTGCAAAAACCATGATAGCTACAACTGCATAGCCCAAATCTTGGCCCCAAATGGCAAGTGTTGATCCGCCCAAAATTAAACCTAAGCCGCCGAGGAGATTGTTGCCAGCTAGTCCTAAAAGACGATCCACTAAAACCATGGCAAAGCTTAGGCGAAGTTTAGGAGTGGCATGTCCTAGATCTACAGACTGATGCAGTTCTTCATCAAGCTCTTTTGTTTCGCTTAGATTGTCCGTGCTAGTGAGATGGGTTGCGGTGATAGCGCGATAGCTATCACCACCGAGTGTGCTGGGTAGACCTTGGTTGATTAGCCCACCAGCGAAATACAGTGCAATATATGTTTTGAGGCTTCCCTGAAATCCCACGCTGCGCATCAAAAATCCCCAACGTAAACCACCGCAAATAAACGCGCAGCAAATCGCTGCTGCGGCGGCAATTAACCAAGCAGGTTGCATCTTGATTTCAGAATCCAGTAGTGTGTGCCAGTCAATTCCACTGGTTGCTTTCCAAAGTAGGGCAATAGACAACAAAATGCGGATCGTTGGCCATGCGCGCTTCAGAATTGATTTCCACCCAGAGGGGGTTTTTGGGGTGGATTGGGGTAATGAACTCATAGGCGTAAGGATAATGCTTTGGGCGCCTAAGGTCTTGAATTTGGGTGAATTACTCCGCCAAGCCAGTACCTTGCCAGTTACTGCAAAGGCTAAAGTCAAATTTGGACAAGATTTGACCAAAGCGCTCAATTTCTAGGCTGTCCAAAGGCTCGCAACGCTCAAATGCGGTCTTATTTCCAACCGGAGGCGCAAAAGACATTCCGGACCAGTTCATCAGCAGAATATTTGCTCCGTGGGGCAACTGTCCAAACCAGAGATCAAATTGATCTTGTCGTTGGTCTAATACAAACACTGGAATAGGTTTGGCATACCAAGCGGCGCGACTACCTAAAGTCCAATTCTGGACAGCGATGCCATTAGCCTTAGTTGCTTCAGTTAACTGAGCGGCTTTTTCACCTGCAATTTTCCAGCCATAGAGATCAGCAATCGGATTGGATTTCACTGCTACCGTGCTAATACCACCAGACAACACATAAGCAAATCCGATGCAGCACAGCGCTACTTGCGCGATGAATAAAATTCGAATGAGATGATGGCGCTGAGTAGACCAAGCTTTGGCTAAACCGATACCAGCAAAGGGTGCAAGACAGAACCATGCTGGAGAGGTCCAATGCGGCAAGCCACCGCCACCAGAGAGACTAGTAAAAATAGCAAAAGGTATTACGAAGAACCCAAGCAATGCCAATAAAGATAGTTTGGTGCCATGGATACAGTTTTTAATGAAAAGATAAGCGCCTAAGATGACTAGTGGCCCATAGACCAAGATTTGGATTCCTAGATAAGCGCCCAATCTGCGCCAAAGCCAAGCGCTGCCAGCTCCGTGGGCTATCTGATATTTAAAAGAGATCCAATCATTTGCCCAATTCCAATAGAGTACAGGGCTAATAAATATCAGAGCAATCACTGCAGCAAACCAAAACCCAATTTTGTTAATCCAAGGTTTTCGGGGGCTGCTTAAAAAAATTAGCAGCAATGCGACTGCAGTAAATACTGCAGTGTATTTACTCAGGCCTGCTAATCCTAGTAATACTCCAGTAATGAGCCAATTAGTAAGGCTGAAGTAATCATGGGAAAGCCATCGTACAGCCATCAACATCAGACCAAGACTCAACGGTGCAAGTAATGTATCAGGCAGCAAACCAATCGCGAGTATATGGGGCATTGGTGCGGCAATGATGGCAAGTACTGCCATCAGTCCACAGATATTTGCCGAAGGAAGTGCGCTGGTGAGATAGCCAGCATTGCGCCCTTGTATGAGGTGGTGCAGTTCTAAAGTGACTTGATAAACCAAGTAACAAGAAATCACCCAGAGCAACTCTGGAACGAGTCGAATGATGCCTTCACTAGAGGTGAGCGTAACTAAAGGCCACTGAATCCAGCCAACGAGTGGGGGGTGATCAAAATAGCTCCATGCCAGATGCTGTGCATATAAGGCGTAGTGCGCTTCATCGACCGAGAATTCAATTGCAAAGCCCAGGGCAAAGTGCACGAGCGCTGCAATGCCGATGCAGATTGCGGCCCAGCTTGAAGGAGAATGTTGGCGCATGCTTTGATTTTAGACTCACTTAGGCCATTATTTGGGACAATTGATCCATGTTTAAACCTTTCCATCTTTTTCTTGTCGCCTGTATTGCTCTTGCTCTGTCTGGTTGCGCAGGGCTTGGTGGAGGCTCTGTTCAAAATGAGTCAGGACAGGCGTTCAATGTGGATGCACTGCCAGCGCAGGACGAGCTGCCGAAGTTTTCAGCGGAGACTGCACGCGAGGGTATGCCTAATGGCTGGAATTTCTATCGCATTGCACCTTATAAAAAGAATACGGTTTACCGCTTAGAAAATTACCAAGGTAAAACGGTGTTGAGTGCGAACTCTAAAACCTCTGCTTCAGGATTGGCAGTGAAATTACGCCCACGCCAGGCAAATAATTTATGGTTACAGTGGGAGTGGAAAGCATTGGCTGCAATCCCAGAGGCTGACAATGCACAAAGCTATCAAGATGATGCGCCCTTGAGAATTTTGGTCGCATTTGATGGGAATAAATCTAAACTTCCTTTAAAAGAAAAAATGACATTTGAGATGGCTAGTCTTATTAGTGGGCAAGAAATGCCCTACGCTACCTTGATGTATATCTGGTCAGGCAAGTCTCCTGTCGATACCATCATCACCAATGCACACACCTCACGCATCAAAATGATTGTGGTAGATTCTGGTTGGGATAATTTGGGTCAATGGCATCAACATCAACGCGATCTATCTGCTGACTATAAGCGGGCTTATGGCGAAGCTCCGGGTGAGGTGATTGGCATTGCTTTGCTGACGGATACCGATAACACCAAGTCTGAGACGCGCGCTTTTTATGGTGATATTGAGCTCGTTCGCAAGAATCCAAAGTAACCAGCAAACAGTTTTCAATCACATTAGCGGCGAGCAGGACGCCAACGTTTTAATAAGAGGGCGTTGCTGAGAACGCAAAAGCTGGATAAAGCCATAGCGCTGCCAGCAAGCATAGGCGAGAGGTAGCCTAGCGCGGCGAGCGGAATGCCGGTGGAATTAAATGCAAAAGCCCAGAATAAGTTCTGCTGAATTTTCTTCCAGGTTCTTTTGGAAATATCAATGGCATCTGCTACTAAGCCTGGATCCCCGCGCATGAGAGTGATACCAGCCGCTTGCATTGCGACATCGGTGCCGGTAGACATCGCCATGCCAACATCTGCCGTTGCTAGTGCTGGTGCATCATTAATGCCATCACCTACCATTGCAACATATTGACGACCACCATCTTTATCGGAGGCTTGAAGTGTGCGAATAATATCTGCCTTGTTGCTTGGCATGATTTGTCCAAACACCTCATCAATGCCGATCGATTGCCCGACACGATTAGCGGCGGCAGAGTTATCACCCGAGAGCATCACTGTGCGGATGTGCAATTGATGCAAAGAATAAATCGCTTCTTTTGCATTGGGTTTGAGTTCATCGCCAAATGCGATGATGGCAAGTGGTCCTGACTGGGGTGCTTGATCCATCAATACCGAAACAGTATTACCTGCATCTAACAGTGCTTGTGCGTTACTGAGTATTTCTGCCGAGTGCGCATTGCTGGTGAATGATGCAATGCTTTGTAGGGCAAGGCTTTGACCTGCCCAAGGCCCTGAGCTCGGCTTGCCAGTGATGCCAATGCCAGCCAAGGCTTGACTCTCAGATGGTGGTATTGGATTAACACCCGCATTTTTGGCGGCATCTAACAGTGCTTTTGCCAATGGATGCTCACTGCCCATTTGTAATCCTGCGGCGGTAGCAAGAAGCGCGCTTTCTGTAGATGTATTGGTGAGTGGAATAAACGCAAGTACTCTGGGTTTTCCAATAGTGAGGGTGCCAGTTTTATCAAAGGCCACAATATTAAGTCGATGGGCAAGCTCTAATACTTGGGGGTCTTTAATTAAGATACCAAAGCGTGCTGCTACCCCTGTGCCTGCCATGATTGCTGCGGGCGTTGCTAAACCTAATGCGCAGGGACAGGCAATTACTAATACAGATACCGCGCGTAAGATAGCTATCGAAGCGGAATCTAAATAAATCCAGTTCGCTACTCCGGTAAGTGCTGCAATCACGATGACACTCGGAACGAAAATCGCACTTACCCGATCTACCAATTTTTGAATCGGTGCTTTCTGGGTTTGCGCATCTTCAACTAGGGTAATGATTTGGGATAAAACGCTTTCCACCCCTACGGCTTGAGTATCAATCACTAGCGCACCTTCGCCATTCAAGGATCCCCCAATTACTTTCGCACCCAATAGTTTCTTAACAGGCTCACTCTCGCCGGTGAGTAGTGATTCATCGATGTGACTATTGCCAAAGACAATTACGCCATCTACTGGAATGCGCTCACCAGGCAAAACCAGGATCCGATCCTTGGGGAATACTTGTTCTAAGGGTAGTTCGCGAAATTGCTTGAAGAAGGCACCTTCGCCAATCACAACACTGGGATCTAAAACCTTGGCTTTTTCTGGCCAGAGTTTTTGCAAGGCGCGAATCGCTTCACTGGTCTGTTGTTTTGCTCGCGCTTCTAACCATTTACCCAGTAGTACCATGCAAATGATGACGGCAGATCCTTCGAAATATAGTTCGTGACTTGCATGCGGTGATGCCATCATTTGGTAAATACTTAAACCGTATGCAGCACTAGTGCCAAGCGCGACCAATAAATCCATATTGCCTGTGCCAGCCATTAATGATTTGAATCCAGCCTTGTAGAAACGCCACCCCAAAATGAATTGAACGGGAGTTGCAAGAATGACTTGCCACTTTGGCGACAGAGCCCAATGAATTCCAAATGGCATTAGCAACATTGGCAAGAAGAGTGGGGCAGATAGCGCAAAACTGAGTAAGACTCGACCAAGCCCATCGGATCCCCAAAAAGAGTGCGACTGATTTACTTGGGTATTTCCATGGGGGGCGCTCAGTTTTGCCTCGTAACCCGTTTTCTGGACCAGGGCGATGACACTGTCAATCGAAGTCTCAGAATTTGCTTTGAGGCGGACCTTGGCTTGCTCGGTTGCTAAATTAACGGTGGCAGCTTCTACCCCAGGTATCCGGTTAAGCGCCTTCTCAACCCTTCCCACGCAAGATGCGCAGGTCATCCCACCAATATCAAGGGTAAAAATGAATGAATTTGAGTCGTTTTGGCTACTCATATAGAAGATAATCTACTGTATACCAAGCAAATTCACTTCAAAAGGGTTGATATGTTGAGTCTCAAAGTATCCGGAATGACCTGTGGAGGCTGCATTAATGCTGTGACCCGAGCTATTCAGGGCGAAGATCCAGCGGCAAAAGTTCAGGCAGATTTGGCAACCCAGACCGTCACTCTCGAAACCACCTTATCCCAAGTCCAGGCAAGCCAGCTTATAACAGATGCTGGTTTTCCAGTTGTTCAATAGGCGTTTGTTTAGAATGTCGGCAAACCTAACAAAAACAGTATTTTGTTCCTAAAGGATCGTGATTTATGTTCTTCAGTAAGTTAATGCCTCACGATGGTAATTTCTTTGAATTGTTCAATGAGCATGCCGGACATATCGTTGCCGCTTCAGAATCTTTTTTGAAGTTCGTTGAGCACTATAGCGATGAAGCCTTGCGCGCAAAATATACGCAAGAAGTAGACAAGGCAGAGCATGCCTGTGATGACGTGGTGAAAGAAGTTCATCGCCGTCTCCATAAAACATTTATCACCCCAATCGATCGCGATCAAATTTTCTCACTCATCAATACAATGGATGACGTTGCAGATCTGTTGCAAAACGGTACTGAAGCGATGCATTTGTACGATGTAAAACAGATGACCCCTGAAATGCTGCAGATGGCAGAGTTATGCAATCAGTGCTGCATCGGTATGAGAAATGCAGTAGCAACCCTGAAAGACATCTCTGATCCAGAGGTGGCTAAGGCAGCGCTCAAGACTTGTGATGAGATTGATTATCTTGAATCTGGTGCTGACCGCCTGTTATCGACTGCGATTACTAGATTATTCCGTGAAGACATCGAAGTACGTGAACTGATTAAGTGTCAGCGTATTTATGAGTTGCTCGAGGAAGTTACCGACAAATGTGAAGACGTTGCCAATTTGGTTGAAGGCATCGTTCTTGAAAACTCTTAAGGCGAACTAAGTTGCCAGCGACAGAAGTGGCTTTTTGGGTAGTAGCGCTATTGGTTATATTAGCGCTGGGCTTCGATTTCATGAATGGATTTCATGATGCTGCGAACTCTATCGCCACGGTGGTATCAACAGGTGTTCTAAAGCCACATCAAGCAGTGGTCTTCGCCGCATTCTTTAACTTCCTAGCTATCTTCATCTTTCATCTAAGTGTTGCGGCAACGGTGGGCAAAGGTATTGTTCATCCTGCCGCAGTAGATTTACATGTGATTTTTGGCGCCTTAACTGGGGCAATCGTATGGAATGTCATTACTTGGTATTACGGTATTCCATCTAGCTCTTCACATGCTTTGATTGGCGGCCTCGTGGGGGCCGCCCTTCCTAAAGCAGGATTTGATGGCCTAGTTTGGTCCGGCATTATTAAGACGGTCTCCTTTATTTTGATTTCTCCGTTAGTTGGCTTCCTGCTTGGTTCACTCATGATGCTCTTAGTGGCCTGGGTTTGTAAGAATGCCAATCTTGCCAAAACTGATCGTTGGTTCCGTCGCTTGCAGTTGGTATCCGCTAGCGCATACAGCCTAGGTCATGGTGGTAACGATGCCCAAAAAACCATTGGCATTATTTGGTTGCTCTTGATCATTACGGGTTACGCTGAAGCTGGCGCAAAAATGCCACCAACTTGGACCATTATTAGCTGCTATATCGCCATTGCAATTGGCACGATGTTTGGTGGTTGGCGTATTGTCAAAACCATGGGACAAAAGCTCACTAAGCTTAAGCCTGTAGGTGGCTTCTGTGCAGAAACGGGCGGAGCGATTACTTTATTTGCTGCAACCGCCATCGGCATTCCGGTATCTACTACCCACACAATTACTGGGGCTATTGTTGGCGTAGGCTCTACGCAAAGAGCTAGCGCAGTACGCTGGGGTGTTGCCGGAAATATTATATGGGCATGGATTTTCACGATTCCAGCGACTGCCTTGATGTCAATGATTGTTTATTACTTAAGCCTAATGATCTTCTAATTTCGCTTTTGAAGATCAATTGATCTGATTCAAGCAATTTTTCGCTGGTACGGTTAATCTACCTGCTATTCAATAAAAAATACATTTAGCAATTCTGGAGCGTTTCTTTGAGAATTGCGCATTATAGGAGAAGGTAGTGTCAGTAACTGTAGAGGCTGTTCAAGGCGCACTAAAAAGCTTAATTGACCCTAATACGAAGGTCGATTTTGTAACAGCTAAAAACGTAAAAAATCTCAAAGTAGAAGATGGCGACATAGTATTAGATATTGTTTTGGGCTATCCCGCCAAAAGTCAATTTGACTCGATTCGTAAAGCAGTGATCAACGCTTTGCGTGAGTTACCTGGCGTTAAAAATGTCAGCGTCAATGTCAGTAGTCAAATTGTTGCCCATGCTGTTCAGCGTGGTGTCAAGTTGCTGCCTGGTGTTAAAAATATTATTGCCGTTGCTAGTGGCAAGGGCGGTGTTGGTAAATCAACTACCGCGGTGAACTTGGCATTGGCGCTTGCGGCTGAGGGTGCACAAGTTGGCATATTAGATGCAGATATTTACGGTCCAAGTCAACCGATGATGTTGGGTATTACAGGTCGACCAGACTCGATTGAAGAAAACACGATTGAACCAATGGAGGGTCACGGCCTGCAAGCGAGCTCTATTGGTTTTCTGATTGAAGAGGATGCGCCTATGGTGTGGCGTGGTCCGATGGTCACTTCTGCATTAGAGCAGTTGTTACGCCAAACCCGCTGGCGCGACTTGGATTACTTAATAGTAGATATGCCTCCAGGTACTGGAGACATTCAGTTGACCTTATCGCAAAAGGTTCCTGTCACAGGTTCTGTGATTGTGACGACCCCGCAAGATATTGCCTTGCTCGATGCTCGTAAAGGCCTCAAGATGTTTGAAAAGGTGGGCGTTCCGATCATCGGCATTATTGAAAACATGAGCACTTATGTTTGTCCAAGCTGTGGACATGAAGAGCATGTGTTTGGCTCTGGCGGTGGTGAGAAGATGTGCAAAGAGTATGGCGTCGAATTTTTGGGCGCCTTACCTTTAAATCTTTCGATTCGTGAGCAGGCTGATGCTGGCCGTCCAACAGTCGTAGCTGATCCTGATGGCGCTATTAGCGCAATCTATAAAACTATTGCTCGGCAGGTTGCAATTCGGGTAGCCACGCTTGCAAAAGATATGAGCAGTAAATTTCCGAATATTGTGATTCAGAACACTTAAGGCTCTGAGAACTTATGCGCTTTGCAGTACTCATGCGTAAACAAAATATGGATAACCCATGGGTCTCCTACCGCTGGGTTCCTCAGGAGGTGCTGCCTGATTTTGGGCAGCTCAATAACCATTCGAGTAATGCAATCTCAGGCCAGTTCTTGGGGCGCGATCCCGAGGGAGAATCTTGGTTATTTACTGGCTTTGACTTAAATCTTTTTCCTGATGAGGCGGAAGGCTATTACCTCAATGTCTCAGCAACTACACCGTGCTGGTTTGTGATGTGGCGTTTAGAAGATGATATTGATCGCTATATAGATGCGCAGTCACTTGAGATGGCTAAAGCTGAACCGAATATTGCCGTTCCCCATCGTATCTGCGTGAGTTATAACGAGGCCGCTCGTTTACTGGATGGCGGAGAGTCTGTTGATACGATTCCTATGAGCGAGGAACATGCCTCTTGGTTGCAAGAATATGTCAATGAAAACTATCGGCCCGAGCCAAAGAAGCGTCATAAGCCAGCATCCTTTAAAGGCGCTGAGCGTTCTGCGGAGGAATGATGGCAGATGGATTTTTAAGTCGTTGGTCTCGCCGTAAGGCTGGCAAACAAGATGAGACAGAAGAGCAGTTAAAAGAAGTTGCTCAGCCACCAGCTCAGACTAATAGCGAAATCAAAGCACCCGATACTGAGGCACCACCGCCAGCGACATTAGAGGATGTGGAAAAGATTGATCGCTTTGCCCCGGATTTTTCTGCGTTCATGAAGCCTGACGTGGATCCTACAGTTCAGCAGGCCGCGCTCAAGAAAATGTTTACCGACCCGCACTTTAATGTGATGGATGGTCTTGATATTTATATTGACGACTATTCCAAGCCAGACCCATTGCCGCCTGGCATGCTGGAAAGAATGGTGCAGAGTGATATGTTGGGTCTTTTCAAAAAGACTGGCGAGGAGGTCGACAAGGCGAAAGAGCAAACCACAAGCTCTGCAGTTATTCCCGAGCCGGATACACAGGCTTTAGAGGCTCCAACGCAAAGTGATTTAACATCCACTCAATCCCAAGCCCAGCAAAAGTTGGCCAACTTGGATGAAATGCCGATAGAGTCCGAAAAGAAAAAAACCTAAGAAGGTTGTGAATGAGTCAAAAATTAGTCTGTAACTGTAATGGCACGATGCCTTTGGATTCAAAGGCATTGGGTGTTCCAGTTCACCATTCCTTATGCCGTCAAGAAGTTGGAACTTTTCTAAAAGCGTTAGATAGCTCTGACTCGCTCGTGATTGCTTGCACGCAAGAGGGCGCTCTATTTTCTGAATTGGCCGAACAATCTGAAAAGCCGCTTGTAGCGCCACTGCGCTTTGTCAATATTCGTGAAGTAGCGGGTTGGACGCAAGAAGCAAAACTATCAGGACCAAAGATTGCAGCGTTGTTGGCGTTGGCAGATATGCCTGAAGCTGAGCCTGTTCCAGTTGTTAATTACGAAAGTCAGGGGCGAGCATTAATAGTGGGCCCTGGATCACAAGCAATACCTTGGGCGGAAAAGATTTCTAGCTCATTGGATGTTTCGGTTCTCTGTACTGAGCCTAGCGCATTACCATTAACTCGGAATTACCCAATTTATAGTGGTTCAGTAACAAAGCTCGATGGTTATTTGGGCAACTTCTCGGTAGATTGGGATTTGCAAAATCCGATTGATCCCGAGATGTGTACCCGCTGCGGCGCTTGCGTAGAAGTTTGTCCTGAAAATGCGATTGATCTCTCATTTCAAATTGATTTAGATAAGTGCAAATCCCACCGTGCTTGTGTGACGGCCTGTGCGAGTATCGGCGCCATTGCTTTTGAGCGAACAGAGCGTAAGCGCAATGCTGAATTTGATTTAGTTTTAGATTTACGCGTTGAACCAAAAATGCGGATGAGCCAAACACCACAAGGTTACTTTGCGCCAGGCAAAGATCCTCTGGAGCAGGCCTTAGTAGTAAATCAGTTGCTGGAGATGGTGGGTGAGTTTGAGAAGCCCAAGTATTTTGTCTATAACGAAAAAGTTTGCGCGCATGGTCGCAACGGCAAAGTAGGTTGTAGCGCTTGCATTGATGTCTGCTCAACGGGTGCAATTGGTTCTCTGTTTAAGAATGGACAGGGTACAGTTGAGGTTAATCCCAACCTTTGTATGGGTTGCGGTGCTTGTTCCACCGTTTGCCCATCTGGAGCGATGCGCTATAACTATCCCAGCATACCTCATCAAGGCAAGGAATTAAAAACCCTAGCTACCGTGTTCAATGCGGAAGCGAAGAAGCTTAATCAGTCCCTAGCCCCAAGTTTGCTTCTGCACACCTTGAAGGCGGGTACACACATGATTGATGGCCTTGGCCGCTCTGCGCATGTGATGCCAAAGCAATATGAAGGCTTGCCATCTTTTGTAGTTCCTTACGGCATAGAACATATTGCCTCCACTGGCTTAGAGCTTTGGCTCGGAGCCTTGACATATGGTTTTGCCGAAGTGATCCTGTTATTGAGTGGCGATGAAGATCCTGCTTATCGTGCTGCTCTTGAAGAGCAGGCGCAGTTGGCCAATGCCATTCTGAAAGCATTTGGTTTTGATGATCGTATTCAATTGGTCATGGCAAATTCTGCAGATGAATTGCAAGTGGTATCTCAGGCAATGGGTGCTCTGCGTCAACGTGGCGCCTTAAATGCCATTTGTACTCCTGCTAGTTATGGCTTGTCTAATCAAAAACGAGAAACTTTAGAAGCGGCTTTAGAGCACCTACAAAAACAAGCAAAGACACCATTGCCTGAAGTGGGTGTGGCTCTTCCAAAGAATTCTTTATTAGGTGGCTTGGCAATTAATAAAGATGCCTGCACTTTATGCATGTCTTGTGTCGGCAGCTGCCCAGAGGGCGCCTTACTCGATAATCCTGATGAGCCCATACTGTCCTTCATTGAGAAGCAGTGCGTGCAATGCGGTATCTGCGCACAAACTTGCCCAGAGCATGCCCTGACCCTAGAGCCCCGTTTACTAACCGTTGAGCAGCGCAAGCAAAAGGTTGCACTCAATCAAACCCAGGCATTTCATTGCATTAGTTGCGGCAAACCCTTTGGTACAGCAAAGATGGTAGATCTGATGCTCACTAAGCTTGGTGCCCATGGTGCTTTTGCTGGGGCAGCGATGGATAGATTAAAGATGTGTGGCGATTGTCGAGTGGTAGATATGGTGAAGAAAGAAACATGAGCGAAAAAGAGAATGCTTCAACCGAGGTGGGTGATATCGGTTTGCCAGAGGATTTAGCAAGAGCAGACCTTTATGGTTTGATCGCCAGATTTTTTCATATGCCACCAGATCAAGAGTTGCTCAATCAAATTGCCGCAACTGCAGATCAGCAAGACGCCAGTGATGAAGCTCCTCTGGCTAAAGCTTGGATGAATGTAGTTGAGGTAGCCAAGAACAACCCTGCTAAGGCTTGGCATGATGAGTTTGATCTCAACTTCATTAGTGTGGGTAAGCCTAATGTAGTTCTCAATGGTTCCTTTTATATGGCAGGCCACTTAAATGAGAGACCTTTGGTCAATATCCGCAGGGCTTTGGCAGAATTTGGGCTGGAGTCTGCTGAGGAGGTCACTGAAACCGAAGACCATATTTCTGCCCTTTGTGAGGTGATGCGCTACCTAATTGCTGGGGATGATGTTGAGATATCAAACCTTACAAATCAAAGGGTTTTTTTCAATGAGCATATTCGCCCTTGGTATGACGAGTTGTGCGATGCCATCGAGGGTATTCCAGAGATGCATCTCTATCACCCAATCGCAGGGCTGACCCGAGAATTCCTAGCTATTGAGGGTCAAGGCTTTGACATGATCTGATTTTTGATGCGTATTAGGGAATGTACTAACTGACCTTTATGACGAGAATATGTCAAAAATGCAAATACGAACTACACTTGACCCATATCAAGAATAACTAAATAGGAGCATGCCATGAGCACTAAATCCAAAGTTGCTTTAAGCGAAGAAAACAAGCCATCGCGCCGTAAGTTTTTTATTGGTGCAAGCGCTGCAGTTGGCGCTGTTGCCGTAGCTTCACAAACTTCTGTCGGCAAAGCGGTTATTCAAGAAATTGGTAGCACTGTAAAAGACAAGAATGACGGGCATACGATTACTGCGCACATGCGTAAGTATTACGAAAGCACCATGATTTAAGAAGTGCATTGCAGTTAGATATCGATTCAATCGTTAATAAAAAAAACTTTATCAGGGACAACATATGAGTCTGACTCGTAAATCCAATACCCCACAAAGCAGTCGTGCTTCATCGCGTCTTATCGGCAGCTTATCGCGCGGCTTAAAAGCAGCGGTGCCTACGATGGATCGCCGAACATTCTTGAAGCGTTCAGGAGTTGGCGTAGGTGCTGGTATCGCTGCTAGTCAATTGAGCTTAGTTCAAAAAGCGGTTGCTGAGCCTAGCAAAGCAATGCTGGATGGCAAGGGCAAGATTGAGGTCAAGAGATCGATTTGTACACACTGCTCAGTAGGCTGTGCAGTTGATGCTACGGTTGAGAACGGTGTATGGGTTCGTCAAGACCCAGTATTTGATTCCCCAATTAATATGGGTGCCCACTGTGCTAAAGGCGCTGCATTGCGTGAGCATGGTCACGGCGACTACCGTTTGCGTTATCCAATGAAATTGGTTGATGGCAAGTATCAACGCATTTCTTGGGATCAAGCGCTTACAGAAATTACTGCGCAGATGAAGAGCATTCGTGAGAAATATTCTCCGGATGCGATGTTCTTTATTGGATCATCAAAGCACAACAACGAACAGGCCTACTTACTCCGTAAGTGGGTCTCTTTCTTTGGAACAAACAATACAGACCATCAGGCTCGTATTTGTCACTCAACCACTGTTGCAGGTGTAGCTAACACTTGGGGCTATGGCGCGATGACCAATAGCTATAACGACATGATGAATGCCAAGGCGGCTTTGTACATTGGTTCAAATGCTGCTGAAGCTCATCCAGTTTCTATGTTGAGCCTTTTGCATGCCAAAGAAAATGGTTGCAAAGTGATTGTGGTTGATCCACGTTATACCCGTACAGCTGCCAAGTCAGATCAGTACGTCCGTATTCGTTCAGGCACTGACATTCCTTTCTTGTTCGGTGTTCTTTATCACATCTTCAAAAACGGCTGGGAAGATAAGAAGTACATCAATGACCGTGTCTATGGCATGGATGAGATCCGCAAAGAAGTGATGGAAAAGTGGAACCCAGCTGCAGTAGAAGAGGCTTGCGGTGTTCCAGAGGCGCAAATGTATAAGGTTGCCGAAACCATGGCTAAGAATCGTCCGAGTACGGTTGTTTGGTGTATGGGGCAAACTCAGCACACTATCGGCAACTCCATGGTGCGTGCATCGTGCATCTTGCAGTTGGCTTTAGGTAACGTTGGTAAGTCTGGCGGCGGTACTAATATTTTCCGCGGCCACGATAACGTTCAAGGTGCAACTGACGTTGGCCCTAACCCAGACTCATTGCCTGGCTACTACGGTTTAGCAGCGGGTTCATGGAAACACTTCGCTACGGTTTGGGGTGTTGACTACGAATGGATTAAAGGTCGCTATGCACCAGACATGATGGAGAAGTCTGGTACCACTGTATCTCGTTGGGTTGATGCTGTGCTGGAAAAGAATGACATGATCGACCAGCAGACCAACGTAAAAGGTTTGTTCTTCTGGGGTCATGCGCCTAACTCACAAACTCGCGGCCTCGACATGAAGCGTGCGATGGATAAGTTGGATCTCTTGGTTGTTGTGGATCCATATCCAAGTGCTACCGCTGCAATGGCTGCAATGCCGCCAGCAGAAGGTGATTCGATTAACAAGAATCGCAATGTTTATTTATTGCCAGCCGCAACGCAGTTTGAAACTTGTGGAACAGCCACGGCCTCTAACCGCTCATTGCAGTGGCGTGAGAAGGTGATTGACCCATTATTTGAGTCAGTCCCTGATCACGTAATCATGCAAGCATTTGCTGACCGCCTTGGCTTCGGTGAAGAGTTGTCTAAGAACTACAAGATGCTCAATTCTAAATTTGCTGGAAAACAGTGGAAAGAGCCTCAGATCGAAGATATCCTGCGTGAAATTAACCGTTCCGTTTGGACTATTGGTTACACCGGTCAAACACCAGAGCGCCTCAAAGCGCACATGAGAATGGTTGCGACATTCGATCCGAAGACTTTGAAGTCTCGTGGCGGTGTTGATCCAGTCACTGGCTATGACACCACTGGCGACTACTATGGTTTGCCTTGGCCTTGTTATGGAACAGCAGCAATTAAGCATCCAGGTTCACCAAACCTCTATGACACTAGTAAGAGTGTGATGGAGGGTGGCGGTAACTTCCGTGCAAACTTCGGTGTTGAACGTGAAGGCAAGAGCTTGTTGGCTGAAGATGGTTCTTGTTCCAAAGGTTCTGCGATTACTACCGGTTACCCAGAGTTTGACCACGTATTTGTGAAGAAACTCGGTTGGTGGGATCAGTTGACTGAAGATGAGAAAAAGCTCGCTGAAGGTAAAAACTGGAAGACCGACTTGTCTGGTGGTATCCAGCGCGTGGTGATGAAGAACGGTTGCCATCCATTTGGTAATGCAAAAGCGCGTGCGGTTGTCTGGAACTTCCCGGATCCAGTTCCAATTCACCGTGAAGCGCTTTACAGTACTAACGCTCCAATGATGCGCAAGTACCCAACTTCCGCGGACAAGAAGAATTTCTGGCGCTTGCCAACTCTCTATAAGACTGTTCAAGATCAAAACTTGAATCAGAAGCTATATGAGAAGTTCCCAATCATTCTGACTTCAGGTCGTTTGGTGGAGTACGAGGGTGGCGGTGATGAGACTCGTTCTAACCCATGGTTGGCTGAGCTCCAGCAAGAAAACTTTGTGGAGATCAATCCTAAGGCTGCAGCAGATCGCGGCATTAAGAACTGGGACTACGTATGGGTTAAGTCACCAACAGGTGCCAAGATCAAGGTGCGTGCACTAGTTACAGAGCGTGTTGACCAAGGAACTGCATTCGTACCTTTCCACTTCGCTGGTTGGTGGCAGGGTAATGACTTGCGTAAGTTCTATCCAGAAGGTGCGGCTCCAGTGGTTTTAGGTGAAGCGGTTAACACTGCAACTACTTATGGTTACGATCAAGTAACGATGATGCAGGAGACTAAAACCACTATGTGTCAAATCGAGAAATTTGCCTAAGTCAAAAAATAAAGTCAGGAGAACACAATGGCAAGAATGAAATTTATCTGCGACACAGAGCGATGCATCGAATGCAACGGCTGTGTGACTGCTTGTAAGAACGATAACGAGGTACCTTGGGGTGTGAATCGTCGCCGTGTTGTTACGGTAAACGACGGCATCATTGGACAAGAGAAATCAATCTCAGTGGCATGTATGCACTGTACTGATGCGCCTTGCATGGCAGTTTGTCCAGTAGATTGCTTCTACCGTACTGATGAAGGTGTTGTTCTTCACGACAAAGATATCTGTATTGGCTGTGGATACTGCTCATTTGCCTGCCCATTTGGCGCACCTCAGTTCTTGAGCAAAGGCGCCTTTGGTTCACGCAGCAAAATGGATAAGTGCACATTCTGTAGCGGTGGCCCAGAAGAGAACGGTAGCGTTGCCGAGTTTGAGAAATACGGTCGCAACCGTTTGGCAGAAGGTAAGTTGCCACTTTGCGCAGAAATGTGCTCAACAAAAGCATTGATCGGTGGCGATAGCGACATTATTTCTGGCATCTTTAATCAACGTGTGAGCTTGCGTGAGAAGAATGGCAAGTACACCGGTTCTAAAGCCTTCGGTTGGACAACGGCTTATGGTGGTCCAGATACACCAGCACCAACACCAACGCCTGCTGCAAAAATTCCAGGAGCTAAATAATGAAAGTTAATTTCAAAACTCTCGGTTTGTGTATTGCAGCAGGAGCTTTGTTAGCTGCATGCTCTGAGCCACCAGAAATTGCGGCCAAAGCTGCGAAGAGACCTGATGTTGCACCTTATATGGGGGCTAATAACGGCTTCATGACCAAAAACTGGACGCCAGGTAATCAGGCTAGTTGGACTGAGTCGGTTGACAAGCGGACCCAAGGTCAAAACGAATACAGTCGCGTTAAGTGATCATCTAAATAACAATAAATAAAACGAAAACGTTTAAGGACATTTGTATGAAACGATCATTTTCTAAAGTTCTACGCACTTTGGTGGTGGCAGCAGGTTTGTCACTGACGCTAGGCAGCGGTATGAGCTTTGCAGAACGTGCGCCAATGGCACCGTTGCCATCTCCTAGTGGAGTGGATGTTCCGCCTTTATCAGTGCCTGCGAATCCCAACAGCTTGGCCAACGGTACACAAGCGCAATCTCAGCCCGCTAACCCTTCGATATTTACGACAGCCAATAGTGATCCATACAACTACGTCAGCATTCCAGACAAAGAGTCTAGTGTTCTGATTCAGCGTTCTGGCGAGCAATGGCGTGTGATTCGTAATGGCGTAATTACTGTTTACGGCGGTTGGTTGTTAGCAATTGCATTCTTTGGTATTGCTGCGATGTACACCATTAAGGGTTCCATCAAGTTGCACGAGCCAATGTCGGGCGTCAAAATCAAGCGCTTTAGTGCATTCGACCGCTTGGTTCACTGGACTATGGCTGCCAGCTTCTTGGCTTTAGCCTTTACTGGGTTACTCATTTTGTACGGCAAGTACTTTGCAATGCCTTTGATGGGTGGAGTTGCTTATGGCTCATTCTTAAATCTTTGCAAGAACATCCATAACTTCACGGGACCACTTTTCACCATATGTATCGTCATCTTCTTCTTGCTCTTTGCTCATAAGAATTTGCCTGGTAAGGGTGATATGGCTTGGTTCCTTTCCTTTGGTGGAATTTTCAGTGGCAAACATGTGCCAGCTGGTTTCTTTAACGGTGGTGAAAAGGTTTGGTTCTGGTTCGGTATGACCTTCTTAGGATTGGTAGTCTCCGCTTCAGGCTTTGTGCTCGATATGATCGTGCCATTCATGACGATTGAATACACCCGCGGCACAATGCAGATTGCTAACATCATCCATAGCAGTGCAGCTATCTTGATGTCGGCAATGGCAATGGGTCACATCTATATCGGTACTATCGGCATGCAAGGTTCGATTGACGGCATGAAGACCGGCTATGTAGATGCTACTTGGGCTAAAGAGCACCATGAGCTCTGGTATGACAAACTGAATAAATAAGGACAAGCCCATGAAAAAGATCATTGCTTTTACATTCTGTGCGCTTGCTGGCGCATCAGTGATGGCAGCATTGCCGCCATTGACTCCTGAGCAGGCTGAAGCTGCCGCCCTCACTAAAGCAAAAGCTGCTTATGGTGATCGTGTTGGTGCTTATCAACTATGCCAAGCGCAAAATAGAGTGGCTGACCGCTTCAGGGTTTCTGGAGCTGCAGCGCCTGCAGCTTGTGTAGCGCCACCGCCATTTGTTGCGCCAGTTGCTGCGGCACCCGCTGCAGCACCAGCAGCAAAGTAATTGATTACGAATTATTCAGTACTTAATTCTTGATGGAGGTAGCGTTTCGCTGCTGAAGTTTGAGGATTTAAAAAGAAGGGGCCTACGGGTCCCTTTTCTTTTATCTCGCCTTGATCAATAAAAATGATGTGCTGAGCAAGTCGTTGTACTTGAGCTAGTTGATGGGAGGAAAAAATCACATCAGATCCATGCTGATTGAATTCTCGAATCAGGTTTTCAACTTGCTCCGTAGCAGTTGGGTCTAGGTTTGCAGTAGGTTCGTCCAGCAGTACTAAATTGGGCTTTTGCAAAATGGCTCTACCAAGACAAAGCTTTTGTCGCTCTCCAGCTGATAGCTTATGTGCAGGGCTGGAAGCAAGGCTCTTTAGTCCAACTTGCTCCATCACCCGATCAATCTCAATCGAAGTTATTGCGGAGTCGGCATCTTTGACGAGACTGAGATTGGCTCTAGTAGACGCCTTAATCATCGGTGTGTGATGCAGCACCAAAGCTGTCTTATTTGCAAATGAATAGCTCACTGTTCCAGTATCGGGTTTGATGAGGCCATCAAGGAGTTTTAACAAGGTAGTTTTACCTGCACCATTTGGGCCAATGCAAGCAGTGATGCGATCTGCTGGAATGATGGTATGGGGTATGTTCAGAATAGTTCGGCCATTGCTAACAACAGTAATGTCTTTGAGTTCAATGAACTTCTCAAATTGTTCGCTCACATTAACCATAGCGACGCTCCACAATTTGACGAACAATAAATGTAAACAGATTGGCAATCAATACGATTCCTAGTAGGACGATACCCAATGCAAGAGCTAGAGGTAAATCGCCTTTACTTGTTTCTAGAGCAATGGCAGTCGTCATTGTTCGAGTAGAGTTCTGAATATTGCCGCCCACAATCATGACCGCCCCAACTTCCGAAATGGCTCTGGCAAGCCCGGCTAGGATGGCAATGGTGAGAGAGAATCTGCAATCCCAAATTAGCCACTTATATCGGGATAGCTGAGGTAGGCGCAGACTCAAAAATGAATCCCGATGAATCTTCCAAGAATCCTCCAGAATTTGGCGGCTTAAGGCGGCAATTAAGGGGGTTGTGAGCAGTGTTTGAGCCACAATCATGCCCTTGGGTGTAAACAGCCATCCCCAAGCGCCTAGAGGCCCCGATCGAGACAGCAGCAGGTAGACAATCACCCCAATAATGACGGTAGGTACACCCATCAGAGTATTGAGGGTCACAATAATCGACTTTTTACCGGCAAATTCCTCTGTAGCCAGAAGGGCGCCAATGGGAAGCCCTATCAAGGTGCCAAAGAGGAGGGCGGTAAGGCTGACCTGAAGGGAAACTAGGACAATACCCAGCACCCCACCGTCTAGGTGAGCAAGAAGTGCAAAGGCATCAGAAAAAGCGGTGAACATGCGCTTGATTCTATCAAGGCAATGGCAAAATGCATTGAATGAGACGGTTATCCCTAAATTTTGACTTATGGCTGAAATAGTTTGCCTCTGTAACGAGGTCCTAGATGTTGACCTTCGCGAGTACCTAGACACCCACCCCATTGGCTCTATAGATGAATTAAGGGAGCAGGCTTCTATTTGTAATAAATGCATGCAGTGCCAAGATCTGGTTGAGGGTGAGATTTATTTGGCACGGGTACGACGCCAGCGCGCCGCAGGACAGTTTTAATGACGCAAGCAAAGACCGGTCGTTTTACCGTGATGAGCATGAATGTGCATAAGGGCTTGTCACCCTTGCATCGACATTCCACCATTTATCAATTGCGCCAAAGGATGCGCAGTCATCATCCTGATTTATTGTTTCTGCAGGAACTTCAGCAAGAGCATCGCGGTAGGATTCGGCGATTTGCTCAGTGGCCTTTGACAGAATTAACCCACTTTCTTTCGGAAGATTTTTGGCATGACTGGCACTACGGTAAAAACGTCGAGTATCCAGATGGTCATCACGGCAATGCGATTTTGTCAAAACACCCTTTGCATAAGGGGCAGAATTACGATATCTCAGCATATCGTTTTGAGAGACGCGGTCTATTGCATAGTGTGATTCAGTTTGATGATGCGAGACCCGCTGTCCATTGTTTTTGTGTTCACCTAGCTTTATTTGAGCGGGGTAGAGAGCGGCAGCTAGAAGAGATCATTCGTTATATTGAAGAGCTGACAAATGATGCGCCAACGATTGTGGCTGGAGATTTTAATGATTGGCGTAACCGCGTGAGTGCTCCTATGCGAATTGCTGGTTTTCAAGAAGTATTTGAAGCCTTGACTGGTTCACCCGCAAAAACTTTTCCTAGCGTGAAGCCTTTGCTGCCCATGGATCGCATTTATGTTCGTGGACTAAAGATTCATTCGGCAGAAATTTTGCATGAATGGATGAAATTGTCGGATCATCTGGGAATTGCAGCAGAACTGGAACTAATATGAATGACCTACTAAGCCTATTTTTAAGACATACCTTCGAGCTCAATCTAAATTGGCTTCTGCTGGTTCATTTTCTCTTAGTCACTTACTTTATCGGTGTCATTATTTCAGTCAGGCGGCCAGTAGGCGTTGCCTTTGCCTGGATTTTTATTGTGATGACTTTCCCGGTATTGGGAATCAGCTTATATGTACTCATTGGTGAGCGTCCAGTTGGTCGTAAGTTAACGCGAAAAATTACCCGCATGAATCGCGAATACGAAAAGATCACTGAGGGTATGCGAATGATGTATGCAGGGGATAAGCTGAAGCTACCAATTGAGGCCCGCTCATTTAGTCTTTTGGCAGAATCGAATAATGGCACGCCTGTAGTCGCTGGAAATCAGATCGAGTTGCATACGAATTCATTACAAATTCTGCAGCTCTTTATTGATGAGATTAACCAGGCAAAAGAAAGTCTCCATCTTGAATTCTATATTTGGGCCTTAGGTGGTGATGCTGACCGAGTCGGAGAGGCATTAATCGCCGCCTCTAAGCGCGCGGTTGCTTGCCGTGTTTTATTGGACTCTTTGGGAAGTAAAGATTGGTTTAAGTCTAAATGGCCAGCTCGCTTTCGGAATGCAGGAATCGAGGTGACGGAAGCATTGCCTATTCAGATTGGTAGATTTCAATTTCGCCGTGCCGATTTGCGTTTGCATCGAAAAATATTTGTCATCGATAACTCCATCGTATGGACTGGTAGCATGAATTTAGTTGATCCACGCACATTCAAGCAAGATTCGGGAGTGGGTGAGTGGGTAGATGCGATGGTTCGAGTTGAGGGCCCTGTGGCAGCACAATTTGAGCTGACATTCGCTTTTGATTGGAGTGTTGATAACCCTAAGATTACCCATTTCAGAGATCAGAAGTCTCCAATAGCACCTTGCGAGGGTGGAGTGATTGCACAGGAACTTGCATCTGGCCCAGTATATCGGGATGATATTTTGTACCAAGTGATGTTGTCAGCGATTATTGATGCCCAAGAAGAGTTGACAATCACTACGCCATACTTTGGTCCAGATGATGGATTAATGCAAGCACTGATGTCGACTGCTAGACGTGGGGTGAAGGTAACCCTGATTGTGCCCAAATTGAATGATTCAAAGTTGGTCGCCTGGAGCAGTAAGAGTTATTACGAGGATCTCCTGAATTCAGGGGTGCATATTGCCGAGTTTCACGGTGGTCTTTTGCACACTAAGAGTTTGCTAGTGGATAAAAAAGCAGCCATTTTCGGTTCAGTCAATTTTGACCAACGTAGCCTACGACTGAATTTTGAAATTAGTCTGATTGTGTACAACATCGATTTTGCTCTGAAGCTTCAAGCTTTGATCGAGTCATATTTAGCGCAGTCTGATTACATTGATCCAACGGTATGGTCAAAGCGCCCACGTTGGCAGCACTACCTAGAAAACGCTGCCCACCTTACATCACCGTTACTTTAAATCGCTCCGCTTGCGCGCATATTGGCGATTTCGGTTTCAGCTAAGCCGAGCTCTTTTAAGATGGCGTCGGTATGCTGACCTACAGATGGAATCGGGTCCATCCGATATTCATAGCTGTCATTAAGGCCTGGAGGAAGTAGGGCAGCAATCTGACCATTCGGGGTGCCAACTTCCGTCCAGCGCTTACGGGCTTTTAATTGCTCGTGCTTCCACAAGCCTTCCATATCATTCAGATGGGCGTTTGCTATCTGCGCCTTCTCTAAGCGCGCAATGAGTTGCTCCGAGGTGAGCTTGCTAAAACAAGTATTGATAATCTCTAGTAGTTCAGCGCGCTTTTCATTGCGTTTAAAATTTTTGTCAAAGCGCTCGTCTTTGGCGAGCACGGGATTTTCGAGAACGATTTCACAGAACTGAACCCACTCACGTTCGTTTTGCAGGCCGAGCATGACAGTTTTGCCATCCCCTGCCTTAAAAGGCCCGTAAGGGTAAATGGTGGCATGCGAAGCACCATTTCTGGAAGGTGGGTTAGCACCCTTGTAGGCGTAATACATTGGAAAACTCATCCATTCACTCAAGGCTTCCAGCATCGAGATATCAATGACGGTGCCTTTGCCGGTTTTGCCTCTTTGTAATAGAGCTGCCAGGATATTGGTATAGGCATACATGCCTGCTGCAATATCTGCAATGGAGTTACCCGCTTTGCTCGGGGTCTCAGGCGTACCGGTGATCGACAGAAAGCCTGCCTCACTCTGAATTAATAGGTCATACGCTTTTTTATCGCGATAGGGACCATCATTACCGTAACCGGAGATCGCGCAGAGAATCAAACCAGGGTTATCTTTTTGTAAAGCCTCAGCGGTTAATCCCATGCGTGCTGCTGCACCGGGAGCCAAATTTTGAATAAAGACATCGGCAGTCTTTAATAGATTTTTTAAGACTGCGATTGCTGATTCTTGCTTGAGATCAAGTGTCAAACTTTCTTTAGAGCGATTGACCCAAACAAAGTGGGAAGAGAGGCCATCTACTTGTGTGTCATATCCCCTAGCAAAGTCACCGTCTCCAGGGCGTTCAATCTTAATAATGCGTGCACCTAAGTCAGCCAGCTGACGCGTGCAGAATGGCGCTGCAATCACATGCTCTAGGGCGATAACAGTAATTCCATCTAAGGGACGAACGCTCATATTCAATGCCTAATCAAAAAATCAGAGTAATCAGAAAGATCTTGGTAGGCCAAGAACATGCTCAGCAATATAGGAGTAGATCAAGTTTGTGGAGATTGGTGCGACTTGATACAAGCGAGTCTCTCTGAACTTACGTTCTACGTCATATTCATTTGCAAAACCAAATCCACCGTGTGTCTGTAGGCATACGTTTGCTGCTTCCCAAGATGCCTTGGCTGCTAAATACTTTGCCATGTTGGCTTCGGGACCACAGGGCTGGTGGTTATCAAATAACTCGCAAGCCTTAAAGCGCATCAAATTCGCCGCCTCTGTTTCGATATAGCTGTCAGCAATCGGAAATTGAATCCCTTGATTTTTACCGATAGGGCGATCAAATACTACGCGGTCATTGGCATAGCGACGAGCACGATCGATGAACCAATAGGCATCACCGATACACTCGGCAGCAATGAGAACGCGTTCAGCATTGAGGCCATCAAGAATGTACTTAAAGCCTTGGCTTTCGACGCCTATAAGATTCTCAGCAGGAATTTCTAGGTTATCGAAGAAAACTTCATTGGTTTCATGGTTGACCATATTGGCGATAGGGCGCACTTCCATCCCATTACCAATAGCATCTTTAAGGTTGACGATAAAAATCGACATTCCTTCAGATTTGCGCTGAACTTCACTGATGGGGGTAGTGCGCGCCAAGAGAATCATCAAATCAGAGTGCTGAATACGAGAGATCCAAACCTTCTGACCATTGACAACATACTTGTCACCTTTTTTCACTGCGGTGGTTTTGAGTTTAGTGGTATCGGTACCCGTAGTCGGTTCTGTGACAGCCATACTTTGTAAGCGTAATTCGCCAGTGGCAATCTTAGGTAAGTACATTTTCTTCTGTGCTTCAGAGCCGTGGCGAAGAAGGGTGCCCATGTTGTACATCTGACCATGGCATGAACCAGAATTGCCGCCAGAAAAATTAATCTCTTCCATGATGACGGATGCTTCTGCTAGCCCTAATCCTGAGCCACCATATTCTTCTGGAATCAGGGCTGCCAACCAACCAGCTTCAGTCATTGCTTTTACAAAAGCTTCTGGATAGCCACGTTCGTGGTCAATCTTTTGCCAATAGGCTGAGTCAAAGCTTTTGCAGAGGTCGCGCAAGGCTTCACGCATGTCTTGATATTGATCAGGTTTGGGAATAGGGTGATTCATGAATGTCTCGTTTTATATAAGTGATGATGCTTTTGCTACAAGGCATTAGTTTAAGCAAGATTTGAAAATCTTGGAGAATCCATAAAACAGGGCAAAATAGGCTATAGGGGGTTAATTCAATCCCGCAGAAGTGATCAATAAGGGGTATGCGTTTTATGGAGCACGCACTTGCGCATTTTTTTGGATGGTTTGGTATGCCCTCAGTGGGCTTACCCGCAGTGTTCATTAGCGCCTTTGTTTCAGCAACCCTACTACCGGTTGGTTCTGAGCCGATCCTGTTTGGTTACATCACACTCAATCCTCATTTGTATTGGATGGCGATATTAGTAGCTACCGTTGGAAATACTTTAGGGGGTATGTTTGATTGGTGGCTCGGCTCACTTGCGCGCAGAGGGATTAAATCGATTGCTGAACCGACAGATAGCCGTGTGAAGAAATGGCTGGGAGATCATGGACCAAAGATGTTATTACTCTCTTGGCTACCTGGTTTTGGCGATCCCTTGTGTCTGGCTGCAGGATGGCTCAAATTACCTTGGAAGTCTTGCCTGATTTATATGTTCATTGGCAAGTTACTGCGCTATCTGACCTTAACCTGGTTACTGACCTTGGTACCAGATAGTTATTGGCACCAGTTAGGCCATTGGTTGCATCTCATTTAACCTCTACAACACTAGACAGCGCAATACTTTTGTTGAATCTCGTCGTTGTTCAGGAGATTCTGAGCAGTGTCATGAAACACAATCTCGCCTTGATCTAGGATGTAGGCTCGATCAGAAATCTTTAAAGCTTGCTGAACATTTTGTTCAACTAACAGAATCGTTAAACCTTGTTGCTTCAGCTTTGCAAAGAGTTCAAACATCTCTTCTACCAACACCGGCATGATCCCTTCAGAAGGTTCATCTAGCAAAATCACCTTTGGTTTGGCAATCATGGCGCGAGCAATCGCAAGCATCTGCTGCTCTCCGCCAGACATGGATGTGCCATCTTGCTCAAGACGCTCTTTGAGTCTTGGGAAGGTCTCAGCGATTTCGTCTACTAAGGCACTCATCTCACCACGATTTTTTTGAGCAATGACGCCTAACTCTAGATTTTCTTTAACGGTCAGACCTGGAACAATGCGGCGGTCTTCTGGAACATAGGCAAGGCCCAAATGAAAGCGCTCATGCGCAGGTAGATCTAAAAAGGAGGTACCATCAATGGACGCCTTGCCTTGACGCTTAGAGAGTAGACCCATTAGAGAGCGTAAGGTAGTGGTCTTACCAGCGCCATTGCGCCCCATCAAAGTCACAATCTCTCCTTTATTCACTTCAAGAGAGATGCCTTGCAAAACGTGGCTACGGTCATACCAGGCGTTTAAGTTTTCAATACGCAACATAAAGAGCTTTCAATTAACCTTGACCAAGGTACACACGACGTACCTCAGCATTATTTTGGATTTCTTCTGGTGTGCCCTCGGCCAAGAACTCGCCATGATGCAAGACGATGATGCGCTTGCATAAGCCCATAATCAGTTTCATCTTGTGCTCAACCAAAATCACAGTACGCTCACTAGCCAGCGTGCGGATGAGATCCATCATGACCAAGGTCTCTTCGGGAGACATCCCTGCGGTAGGTTCATCCAAGAGGAGAAGACTGGGATTACAAGCCAGTGCCATCGCAATCTCTAGGGCGCGCTGTTGCCCGTGAGCCAGATCGCCGGTTTTCTTATTGCGCAGATGTTCTAAGTTCACGCGGCGGAGAACTTGATCGGCAATCTCAATTGGACCTGGATAGCTTTGAGCATTGCGCAGAAAGTTATAGCGGGCAGTTTCCATCTGTGCAGCCACGCGGACATTTTCATGAACAGATAGTTGCTTAAAGACGTTGGTGATCTGAAAGCTCTTGGAAATACCAACGCGAGCAAACTCATGCTGCTGCATGCCGGTAATATCTTTGCCGTTAAAGAGGATTTGTCCGCTAGTCGGAGGAAATGCGCCACTTAAGACATTAAAGAAGGTGCTCTTGCCTGCGCCATTAGGTCCAATAATGGCCGTTAAGGTTCCAGGCATAAAGCTAGTGGAAACATTTTGCAGCGCTTTGAACTTGCCAAAACTCTTACTGACGTTGCGAGCTTCAAGGATGGGGGTAGTCGTTGTGCTATTCATTATTTCGAATCCTGATGAATTTGTAGCTTGCTCAGAATAGTTCCCCAGATGCCTTTAGGGAAGAACAACACAAAGAACATAAATATCAAACCAATCACTGCCATCCAGTGTTTTGTGAAGGTAGTAACTACGTCTTCGAGGTAGAGCATGACCGCGGCACCTACAAACGGACCAAAGAAGGTGCCCATGCCACCCAAAATACTCATCATCACCGCTTGGCCGGATTGTAGATAGTGCAAGGAATCGATGGGAACAATAGAAAGGTGAAGGGCGCGTAATGAACCAGCTAAACCACAAATTGCAGCCGACAAGACAAATACCAGCAACTTAGTCTTGGCAACATCAAAGCCACAAGCTGCTGCGCGCTTCTCGTTTTCCCGAATCGCTTCCATCACTGCTCCCAGTGGCGAATTGAGAATGCGAGAGATCAACCAAATGGCAATGACTACAAAGAACAAGATGATGTAGTACTTCACCATCGGATTAAGGAAGTCGACGGGGACACCAAAGATATTGAATGTGTCGACACGCACGCCGCGTAAACCATTTTCACCGCCAGTCAGACTTTCGGCTTTGTAAAAGATGTAATAGATAATTTGACCAAGCGCTAAGGTCACCATCGAGAAATAAATTCCTCGGGTGCGGATCGCTAAGAAGCCCATGATTAATCCGCCGATGGCGGCGCCAATCACGCCAATCAAAATCGCAGTCCCCCATCCTAAGCCGTAGTGAACGATGCCAATCCCTGTAAGGTAACTACCGATGCCTAAGAAGGCAGCATGACCGAAAGAGAGGAGCCCCATATATCCAAACAGCAGGTTGAAGCCCATGGCAAATAATCCGAAGATCAGGATATTAATTGCCAATGCCTCGTACGGCATGATGAAGGGGAAGATTGCTAAGAATAGGGTGCTCGCTAAAACGCGATGACGAGCAATGAGTTGGAACAATGAATTCATATATTTACGAGGCTTTAGCCCATCGCCCCCGCTTTACCAAATAGACCTTGTGGGCGAATCAATAAGACCACCGCCATCAATATAAAAATTGATAGCTCAGCGAGGTCTGGAAAAAATAGAGAGGTCATGCTGTAAACCACGCCAACCAATAATCCAGCAACGACTGCGCCAACCGGCGAGCCCATACCGCCAACCACGGTCACTACAAATGATTCAGCCAAAATTGGAATGCCCATTTCTGGGTTTACTGAGCGAGTTGGTGATGCCAGGATGCCGGATAAGCCCGCGATAGCGCATCCCAAACCAAAGACTAAGAGCCAAACTTTGGCAATATCAACACCAAGCACTTTCACAATTTCTTGATCAGCAGCGCCCGCTTTAATAATGAGACCATAACGGGTCTTTTGAATAAAGAACCAAACGCCAAGAATAATGAGTGCCGTTGCTGCAATTAAGAAGAGTCTGTATTTAGGAAAGAAACCAATGCCAACATTGACGGTGCCAGTTAGGCCGTCTGGAGTAATCGATGGCAAACCCTCAATGCCAAATGTCACGCGCATTACTTCAATCAATACATATGACAAGCCAAAGGTGAGTAGAAGGGGGTAATCTAGTCCACGACCATATAGCGGTCTTACTAAGAAACGCTCGGTAATTAAGCCAAGGCATCCAGTCAGTAGGGGTGTCAAGATCAAGCTAAACCAGAAGTTACCAGTCACGCCTAAGAAGTACACGCCTAAGAAAGCGCCCACCATAAAAAAGGCGCCATGAGCAAAGTTCACTACATTAAGCATGCCAAAAATGAGGCATAAACCCAGTGCTAAAAGGGCATAAATACTACCGAGGGCAATACCTGTCAGTAGTTGCATGCATAAAAGTTCAAATGTAAGGCCGGTCATATATGTACTCAGAAAAACTCCCCTAGACCATCAGGTGCAAGGGGAGTAATTCAGGGAAGATCAAATGATCCCCCTGATTTTGGTATTAGGCTTTGTGGCCTAGCTCTGCGCAAGAGCGCATGTTCTTCTCAGTAGTAGGTTCAATGGTCAGAATATTGAAGACGTCGTATTTATCTTTCATATTCTTAGATTTGGACTCTACGATGATGACTGTTTGAACAGCTTGGTGGTCGCATTTGCGATAGTACTCAGGACCTTTGTACCAATCGTACTTCAGGTTTTCCATTGCAGTAATCACCTTTGTAGTATCCGTGGACTTAGCAATTTTGACGGAAGCTAGCACGCTTTTAACGCCAGCATATCCTAGTGCGCCGTAGTCTGAAGGTACTGAGCCGTTATACATTTTTCGGAAAGCATCATTAAATGTTTTTGCAGTTGGAATACGATCTTCAAGACCCCAGTAGTAGGAAGTGCCGCCAATGATGCCCTCGAACGCCTCAGGACCACCAGCAAGACGTGCTGTGTAGAGGAGTACAGGTGTAACAATCTTCATGCTAGATTTAAGACCAAAGTCAGTACATTGTTTTGCAGAATTGACGAGGTCACGACCGAAGTTGCACAGCACCAAAATATCTGGGTTTAATGCTTTGATACGTGGCAAGAAAGCGGAGTAATCAGATGTGCCTAGTGGATGACGGATATCAGCCAATGTAGTGGCACCCATTTCTTTGCCAGCACGCTCAAATGCACGCACCATTTCATGGCCATAGGCGTAGTCTGCAGTGAGGAAGACAATCTTTTTGCCAAAGCGTGGAATAGAGTAGCGCGCTAATGCGCCGGCTGTCATTGTTGGGTTTAAGGCCTCATGGAAGGTATATACGCTCCAGTCCTTTACTTCATTAATTGCATCCGATTGACTGATTGAGTTGAAGAGTACTTTGCGTTCTTTGCAAACTGCATTGATGGAGAGTTGTGTTGCTGCAGATAGTGAGCCAACTACATAGTTCACCTTATCTTTTTCAATCAACTCTAAAGTACGAGTTGCAGCCTCACCGGGATTGAGCTTGTCATCGCGAACCAATAACTCTGCTTTACGACCATTAAATCCGCCGGCATCATTAAATTCTTTAATGGCCAACTCAGCAGCTTTTACTTGGTCTTGAGCTTCTGCGGAAAACGGTCCAGTGAGCGGCACTGGAAAGCCGATCTTAATCGTATCGGCTTGCGCATTTGCAACATTTAACCAAAGTGGGGTGCTTGCTGCAGCAGCGCCACCAATCAACATCTTTCTTCTAGTTTGATTCGTTACTTTTTGTTTCATGGTTGTCTCCTCCATATAAAACTTGTTTAAATAAGAATACTTTTTGTTTGTCAAATCTTAACTGAATGCGCCTTTTAATGGGCAGATTCAGGCACTGCTTTCCCTTGGGCCAATAAATCGCTAATGTCGATAGCCGTTTCTGCCATTACAGTTCCGGCATTCCGTTTGAGATTATCGGCATCCCTTGTTCCTTTGCTACCCTGTGCCTGCATATAACGCCCTAAATATTGGGCTCTTGCAACCACTTGTTGCCCTAATTTAAGTCGCTCATCACTATAAGCCTGCAAGGCTTCTGGGGTAGCGCCTAAAGTGGCAATATGTTTAGCAATCACTATGGCTTCATCACCAGCCTTGGTAACGCCCATTCCAACATGGGGTCTACCTACAAATGCAGCATCGCCCATCAAAGCAATTCTGCCGAACACAATTTGCTCGGAGCGAACATCGTAAATTGCTTGTAAAAAAGGAGCGGCAGTTTTTTCTAAAATTTCCGCATATTGCGGGGCCAAAATTTCACTAGCAATTTTGCGCATATGCGCAATATGCTTCCAGGAAACTTTTAACGGAGGAATGCCGGTGGGGTAGTAATGGCCATCATCATCCGTCAGCAAGCTAACCAACTCTTGATCTTCAGAAGCGGGTCGATACCAAACAAAGTTGTAACGACGCTTACCTGGACGGGTATCGTTGCCAGATCCTGCTACGGGGTAGCCAAGCATTTGCTCTCCATTCGGAAGGCAAAAGCCAAAGCGGTTAAATAAAGTATCTAGCGTGTATTGAGAGAGACAAGCTTCATCGCAGACTCCGCGCCAAGCAATGTAGCCAGCATATTCAGGTTGAATCTCAGGTGCAACTTGCGCTCTTACGCCTGATCGAATGCCGTCAGACGCAATTAGCAACTCTGCCTGGTAGTGGCTACCATCTTCGCAACTCACTTTTACTGAATTTGCATCTTGCGCTAAGGCCTTCACAGTTTTCCCTTGTAAGTAGCGCTCCGAAGGAAAGGCTTCTTTGAGCATGTGATACAGGCGGCTCCAGGATGTCAGGATTTGTGGCAACTCCATCTCACCTAAACTTTGACCATCAGATCCCAAGGTAACGCGTTGAGTAACGGATACGCCAAGCGTGTGATCGACTGTCACGCCAGCTGCACACAAAGCTTGGGCAAGTGCGTCGTGAGTCACGATGCCTGCACCTCGCCCATCAAGAGAGCCTGTGGCTTTTTCTAGAAGGGTGACGTCATGACCTTGGCGTAGCAAGATATTTGCTACGAATAAACCACCCAAGGATCCGCCAACGACGAGTATTTTTGCCATGGGTCTTTGCTTATGCAGCCTTTGCGTCTAGGGCTGCTTTTTCTTCAGCAGGGTAGTTGAGTTCAATCACAACGCCGTTAGGATCATCCAAGAAAATTTGGTGCAACTTTAATACTGGTACTGTGCGCTCACGGTAAGGAACCTTGAGTTCTTTTAATAGTGCAATTTTTTCCTCTAAACCTGTTGCAAAAAATGCAATGTGATCTACGGCGCCAGAGCCATGCAATGAACTTGGATCACGCTCACCTAAATATTTTTTTAGACCATTCGGATCATTCTTATCAATGGCAATCAAATGCAGCACAGCATTAGCCCAGCTACTGTCATCGCCGTTATAGAGCCAAACGCCCGGGAAAGGAAACTCTGGTCTTGGGCCTACTGTTAAGCCCAGTAGCTTGCTAAAAAATTCTGTGGTTTTTTCAATCTCGAGGCTGCGAATGGAGAAGTGATTTAGGCTGAGGTTAGACATGATTACCTTTTCAATTAAGCAAATAAGCTTTTGGCGGAATGAAGATAGGACTGAACACGATCATGGATGATCGCTTGTTCGGAGTTTGGAATACTAGGCGCGTAGATGGCTTGACCATAGATCCAGCGGCGCATGCCGATATAGAAAATGCCACCATGTAAGCCCATCAAGAATTCAAGCTCACGCTCAGTTGGCTTTGGCTCTACAGGGCGATTACAGTATTTGCGCGTCTCGCGAATGAGTCTTGGCAATAAACGTAAACGTAGTAATTCGAAGAAGCGATCGCTAATAGAGTGATCACTCAAGCCTGAAAAGATCAGGATGCGAACAAAGTCATATGTGAGTACGGTATTGGTGTAGTCCAAATAAAACGCGTTGAACTTTTCTTCTGGTGTGAGCTTGGGATCATCTAACAACGCTTCCCACTCAGGCTTCCAACGGGATTCAAAAACCTCTTTATAAACTTCTTGAATCAATGCATCTTTAGTGGGGAAATAGTGATAGAGCAGGGTGTGAGTAACACCCAATTCTTTAGTGAGATTGCGAAGTTGACCATCAATGCCGTACTTGGCAAAAAACTGGATAGCGCGGTCCAGGATTTGGCGCTTTCGGTCGGCGGTATTCATGCGCCGACGGGCCGGCGTCAGCGATTCAGCCGAGTTTTCGGCCTGATCTGGGCTGGAAACGCTGTCTTCAGTAAAACGCATGGATTCTCAGGGTTTATCCGAATTTGGACTTATTGACCAAAAGTTAAATAATGGTACATTGTTGAACAATTGGTAGATAACACTCTATCCGTACAAACCCCAAGGAGAACGAATGGAACTAAATGGCGAACAACTCATAGCCGCTCCTATCCCAGTCGTTTGGAAGGGATTGAACGATATTGATGTTCTCGCCAAGTCCATTCCTGGCTGCGAAGAAATTAGTCGCATTTCGCCAGAAGAAGTCCATGCCAAGGTCATGTTCAAGATTGGCCCAGTGAGAGCCCGCTTCTCGGGGAAGTTACTTCTAAGCGACGTCGTTCCCGATCAATCTTGCTCTATGGCATTTGAAGGATCAGGAGGTGCTGCAGGATTTGCAAAAGGCAAGTCTCGTGTGGAACTCAAGCAAGCCGAAGGCGGCACATTAATTTCGTATACGACTGAAGCTTCTATTGGTGGAAAGTTAGGTCAAATTGGCGGGCGCTTAATTAGCGCTTCCGCAAAAAAGATTGCAGATGACTTTTTTCAAAAGTTTGCAAAAGAATTAGGCGGGGAGACAGTGGTGCTGGAGTCTGGCACTGGCAGTGAATAAAAAAGTAGTTCAAAAATAAAATAGTGGTGGCTGGTACAAGTAAATAAGAAGCAAATATAAAAAGAGCCGCAAAGGCTTACTTCAATTAGCGGTGGAGGAGACGTAATGAAAGCAGCAGCATTTGACTATGTAAAGCCAAAGGCTTTAAGTGATGCCTTGTCTTTGCTGGAGCAGGGAGGTGATGACGCGAGATTGATTGCTGGCGGACAGACCCTCTTGGCAACACTCAATATGCGCCTATCTGAGCCAACGATCTTGATAGACATTACAGATGTTGATGAGCTCAAAGGTATTTCTGTGGTGGGCGAAAAACTGAGAATCGGTGCGCTCGTGACACATACCGAAATCGAAGATTCAGATTTAGTTGCAAAACATGCACCACTTCTTAAAGCTGCAGCACCCCATATCGCGCATCGTGCGATTCGTAACCTAGGTACCTGGGGCGGATCTCTTGCTTATGGCGATCCTGCGGCTGAATGGCCGGCATGCAGCCTCACTTTGCAAGCTACTATGGTGATCCATGGGCCTGCTGGTGAGCGCAAGATTTCTGCAAAAGATTTTTTCATTGATCTGTACACCACCTCATTAGAGCCAGATGAAATTCTAGTTGCCACTGAAATTCCAGTCGCTAAACCCAATCAAGTGTTCTATTTTCATGAGCTCGCGAGACGTCATGGAGATTATGCGGTTGCAGGATTGGCAGCAGTAGCTGAAAAGCAAGGAGACATTCTTAGCAATTGCGTCTTCACTTTCTTTTCAGTGAGTTCTACACCAGTGATGGCAGTAAGGGCTCAAGATTTGGTCAATGGAAAACCGGTAAATGATCAATTGATTGCAGCAGCAGTAGAAGCAGCTCGTCAAGAAATTGATGCGATTGCTGACATTACCAACAGCGCAGAAGCGAAGACCCATTTAATTGGTGTATTGCTTGAGCGTGGTCTTAAGCATTTAGCTGCCTAATTATTCAGATTGTTCGGAGATTTGAAAATGAGTTTGAAGAAAAAGATATCGATGACGGTCAACGGTGTTGCCGTCAATGCAGAGATTGAGCCGCGTCGTCATTTAGTGGATTTCTTACGCGAGGATTTGCATCTTAAGGGTCCACACCTAGGCTGTGAGCAGGGCGCCTGTGGTGCTTGTACTGTCAAGGTAGATGGTCAAATCATCCGAGGTTGCTTATTTTTAGCGGTGCAAGCTAATGGTTGTGTAGTGGAAACCATTGAAGGTCTTACCAAGAGCGGTGCTTTAGCTGATCTTCAAGAATCATTCATGCGCCACAACGCTATGCAGTGCGGCTTTTGTTCTTCTGGGATGTTGTTAGCGGCTGCTGAATTAATTGAAAAGCAACCTAAAGCGAGTCGTGAAGAAGTTCGTGAATGGATTTCTGGAAATTATTGCCGTTGCACTGGCTATCACTCCATTGTTGATGCAATCATGGATGTTTTAGAGGCTCGTGCAAAGGGTCAAAAAATTAAACCTGTTGTTGCTCACGCTTAAGGGATTTAGGAAACGCATTATGAATAAGCCAAGCGATTTAAAAGGACTCGTTCTCGATCCCGTTACTAACGATCAGCGTTATATCGGTAACAGCGAACCAAGACATAGCGCTCGCCGCCTGCTTGAAGGTCAGGGCACTTACATTGACGATATTCAATTGCCACGCATGGGTCATGTGGTCTTCTGGCGCTCACCAGTAGCGCATATGAAGATTGGCAAGATTCATACAGAGCAGGCTAGTAAGATGCCTGGAGTATTGGCAGTGGTTGATGGCGTGCAGATGGCCAAAATTTGTAAACCATGGGTTGCTACTCTGGGTCACTTAGCCGGTATGAAATCCGCGCCTCAGCATGCTCTGGCGATTGATAGAGCCTGCTGGCAGGGTGAGCCAGTTGTTGCCGTAGTCGCTGAGACCAGAGCGCAAGCTGAAGACGCTTTGCAGCTTGTTGATGTTGAGTGGGAAGAGTTGCCTGCTGTGATCTCTATGGAGTCTGCGTTAGATCCTAAGACACCATTAATTCATCCAGAGCTGGGTGATAACCTCTGCTTTACCCGCACTTTAGATGTAGGTAATGTTGATGAAGCGTTTGCAAATGCTGATGTTGTAGCTGAAGCTACCTTTGGCTTTGGGCGTCACACGGGGGTTACCTTAGAGCCTCGTTGCCAAATTGCAGATTACAACCCAGGCGAACGTCGCTTGACGGTGTATCACTCCCAACAAGCGCCGCATATGATGCAGGACTTGTATTGCCGTCAATTTGGTTTATCTGAATCCGATGTGCATGTAATTTGTAAAGATGTTGGTGGATCATTTGGCATTAAGGTGCATGCTTATCCAGATGATTTTGCAACCGTAGGCTTAGCCATGATGCTAGAACGTCCAGTGAAGTTTGTTGCTGATCGTTTGGAATCTTTTACTAGCGATATCCACGCACGTGAGCATCGCATTGTCGGTCGTATCGCTGCCAATAAAGCAGGCGATATCTTAGCCTTTGAGATTAAGGACTTAACAGGCATTGGGCCTTACTCTATGTTCCCGAGAACGAGCGCAATTGAGGGTAACCAAGTAGTGAACTTGGTCGGTGGCCCTTATAAGCATCAGAATTATCGTGCGCACTTAGATGTAGTGTTCCAGAATAAAACCCCAACGTGCCAATACCGTGGCGTTGGTCATCCGATAGCCTGTGCGGTAACTGAAGGTCTAGTGGATTTAGCTGCTCAAAAATTGCAGATGGATCCATTAGAGTTTCGTAAGCGCAATGTGATTCCAGATGATGCTTATCCTTGTTCTGGAATCTCAGGTATTAAATTAGAAGTGCTCTCGCACGAGCAATGCTTGCGTACGATTGAGAAGATGATGGATTACCCAGCTTTGCGAAAAGAGCAAGCAGAGTTGCGCAAGAAGGGTATCTATCGCGGTATTGGTTTCGCTACTCTCATTGAGCTCACTAATCCAAGTCCTGCTTTCTACGGCGTTGGTGGTGCGCGTATTGCTTCTCAAGATGGCGCTTCAGTTCGCCTAGATCCTAGTGGGGTGGTGTCAGTATTGGTGGGTGTTGGTGAGCAAGGTCAAGGTACAGAGGGCATCTATGCACAGATCGCTGCAGATGCAGTAGGCGTATCGATTAATCAGGTACGTATTGTTACTGGCGATACTGACGTTACTCCTTACGGCGGCGGTACTTGGGCCTCTCGTGGTGCGGGTGTAGGTGGTGAAGCGGTATTGCTGGCGTGCCAAGCCCTACAGGAAAATATCTTAAAACTGGCGGGCGCGATTCTGAATCGACCTGTTGGTGAGTTACGCGTACACCGTAGCCATGTGCTTGATAAAGCGACTGGTGAACAGCTATTACCTTTTAGTGAAATCGGCCGCATTGGTTATTTCAGAACAGATACTTTGCCAGTTGGTTTTTCTGCAGACTTAATGGTGACACGTCATTACACTCAAAAAGATTACCCATTCATCTTCACAAATGGCGTTCAGGCTTCTTATGTAGAAGTCGATCCAGACACTGGCTTTGTCAAACTCTTGAAACATTGGGCGGTTGAGGATTGCGGTCGAGTGCTTAATCCGATGTTGGTTGATGAGCAAGTTCGTGGCGCGATTGTTCAAGGTATTGGCGGCGTTCTCTTTGAAGAGTGCCTCTACGATGACAGTGGTTTACTGCGAAATGGCAGCATGGCTGATTATCTTGTGCCAATGGCTAACGAGATGCCGGATATTGAGGTAGCCCACGTAGAAACCCCGACCCAATCTTCTAAGTTGGGCGCAAAAGGAGCTGGTGAGGCTGGCACGGCTGGCGCTCCTGGTGCAGTTCAAAATGCTATCAATGATGCTTTGGCGCCATTGAATGCCGCAGTGTTTGATCAGCCTATCACCTGCGAGAAGATCCTGCGGGCACTCAAGAAAATCTAATTTTTCAAAGTGTTGCGCCCGTCCTAGTGCAAAGCTCGATAGAGGGCTTTGCACATCCTGTAACATCAAGTTTTGGGTAGCCCTTTGGGCCTCTTGGTTAACTTGATACGGTACACATCGATATGTCTTCATTAAAAGGTAAAACAGCGCTAGTAACAGGATCTACTAGCGGTATTGGTCTGGGTATGGCAATTGCTCTAGCTAAGCAGGGTGCCAACATGATGGTGAATGGCTTTGGCGAAAAAGATGAAGCGATTGCAAAAATCAAAGCCTGTGGTGTTGAAGTGGATTACCACGGCGCAGATATGAGTAAGCCTGCTGAGATCGAAGACCTCATTAAGCAAACTGAAAAGCGTTTTGGCTCATTGGATATTTTAGTGAATAACGCCGGCATTCAGTACACCGCCAATATTGAAGACTTCCCAACAGATAAATGGGATGCCATTATTGCTATTAACTTAAGTTCTGCATTTCACACAACACATCACGCACTTCCTGGAATGAAGAAGCGTAATTGGGGTCGCATTATTAATATTGCCTCTGTTCATGGTTTGGTTGCCTCGACTCAGAAAGCTGCCTATGTGGCAGCTAAGCACGGAATTATTGGTTTGACAAAAGTAACTGCTCTTGAAAACGCTCGCACTGGTATTACTTGTAATGCGATTTGCCCAGGTTGGGTATTGACACCATTGGTGCAAAAGCAGGTAGACGCTCGGGCTGAGCGCGAAGGCATATCGAATGATGCTGCTAAAACTGCCTTGGTTTCAGAGAAACAACCATCTGGAGAGTTTGTATCGCCAGAGCAGTTAGCTGCACTTGCAGTATTTCTTTGTGGTCCTGATGCCTCTGAGGTACGTGGTGTAGCCTGGAATATGGACGGCGGTTGGACTGCTCAGTAAAAGCTAGTTCTTATTAGTAGCCAGCGTTCTCAATAACTGCTGCGTAACATATTGTTACTCAGCAGTTATTTTTCTATCTGCAATGATCTTGCCCCACATTGCAGATTGACTCGCAATATATTTTTGCAAATCCTCTCTGCTGCCTGGATTTGGCGTTAAGCCATGTTCAGCCAATTGTTTATTGGTTGCTTTATCAGTAAGTGCTGCAACTAATGCTTTATTCCATTTATCTAAAATGACATCCGGTGTCTTACCTGGCGCTACAAATGCATACCAATTACTTGCATCAAATCCAGGATAGCCGGATTCAGCAATAGTTGGCACATTAGGAAGTGTGGGAGCGCGCTTCAATCCCGTGGTCGCAATCGGAATGAGTTTGCCATTTTTGATGTAGGGATCAGCGGTAGCGAGGGCAGAGTAATAAGAAGAGACACGACCGCCTAGGAGATCCACCATGGCTGGGCTTCCACCTTTATAGGGGACGTGCACAGTATCAATATCGGCACGCACGTTCAAGAGTTCGCCCTGTAAGTGAGATGCTGAGCCGCTACCGGTAGAGGCAAAGGTAATTTTGCCGGGATTCTTTTTAGCTAGAGCAATATATTCTTTGAAGTTCTTTACGCCGAGCTCTGGAATAACAACCAAAACGTTTGGAAAAGTAACGCCCATAGTGAGGGGCGCCAGATCTTTTTGTGGATCATATGGCAACTTCATCAAATGCGGTGCGATCGACAAAGGCCCGATCGATCCAAATAGAATGACTGATCCATCGGCAGGTGCAGTGGCAGTGTAAGCGTGAGCGATGTTGCCACCAGCGCCGGGCTTGTTGTCCACGATCACATTTTGGCCAAGATCTTCACTCAATTTTTTGGCGATGACACGAGCTGCACTATCGGCAGATCCGCCAGCTGCAAAGCCAACCACAATCGTGATGGTTTTCTTGGGCGGGAATTCTTGAGCTTGAGTACTGGAGATGCAGCCTAATGCCAATATAGTAAGACAGGCTAAGACTTTTGAAAAAGATAGGGCAGGCATGTTTTGTCTCATTTGCATGTTTGTTTTTGCTTATTTTGCACCCCAAAATGTACGAAGTCACTACTGAAGTGGCTTTTTTAACTAAGGGCCTTGGATTTTGGGGTATGTGAACAGATTCAGCAGAATCGTTTATAGTTACAGCGCATTCTTATATATAGGAGATCCTTTCATGGCTTCAATTTTGACCTCATTGGGACGCACAGTATTAGCTGGTTTTGTGCTTCTCGTTTTAATTATTCTCGCTTTGGGCGGTAACTTTAGCTCTGCTGAATTGCCATTTATCTTCCGTTGGTTGCACGTAATGTTTGGTGTGATGTGGATTGGTTTGCTCTGGTACTTTAACTTTGTGCAAATTCCTTCCATGCCAAAGATTCCAGATGAGCAAAAGCCAGCGATTGGTAAAGTAATTGCTCCTACTGCATTGTTTTGGTTCCGTTATGCAGCGCTCTTCACAGTACTCACTGGATTGATCGTTGCTGCTTTGAACGGCTACCTCCATCAAGCATTTACATTGCAGGCTCCGTTCCGCGCGATTGGCTTGGGTATGTGGATTGCGGTAGTCATGGCGTTTAACGTATGGTTCATCATCTGGCCTAATCAGAAACGTGCTCTTGGCATCGTTCCTGTTGAAGCTGATGTCAAAGCTAAATCTGCACGCGTTGCGATGCTGACATCCCGTTTAAATACATTGCTCTCAGTGCCAATGTTGTTCTTGATGGTTGCTCAGTCTCACAACACTACTTGGTTCGTGATCGTTTCTTAATCACCTCGAGTGTGCATTAAAGAAAAGGCCCGCGATGCGGGCCTTTTTTATTGATAAAACTCAGAACAGTCTTAAGCCAGAATCGCAGGTAATTCCTTGGTTAGAGCGCCACGCTGTGTCGTAGCGGTACCCATTAAGACAAATCCCAAAAGTTTGCCATCAGCAGATTCAAAGCGCGCTTCTAATCCGCCTTCAACGATATTATTTTTCCATTGCCCTGTGGCACCCTTGGCTGGGGGTGAAACAATCGTAGGCAATGTAGGGGTTTTGACCATCACTGGCATTGCAGGATAGGTGAGGGCGGTACGTTGGCCAGTGAGCGTCACTGCTAATGCTCTAGCGGCTTGCATGATCGGCATGACGTATGGCAGCACAAGACCTTCCACTTCGGCACAATCTCCAAGTGCATATACATGGGGCACATTGGTTTCTAATTCACGATTCACTTGAATGCCTACGCCAGTAGCAATGCCTGAGGTTTTAGCAAGATCCAGTCTAGGCTTTAGTCCTACCGCTGACAGAACTACATCACTGGCAATCAAGGCACCATTGGCTAAGGTGATATTGAGTTGATCATTTGTGCGGTCAATGGACTGCACAGTAGTGTTGAAGTGCCAACGCACACCCGCTGCACTGAGTTTGCTTTGCAAATCGTTTGCGGCTACCTCTGGAATCAAGCGGCCTAGGGCTTGCGGTGCCAAATCAATCACATCTACTTCATAGCCACCAAGAACTAGGTCATTAGCAAACTCACAACCAATGAGGCCTGCACCTAGGATAGCCACTTTCTTCTTGCCGCTGATGGCATTTCGAAATTTGGCATAGTCCTCAAGATCATTTACGGTTAATGCTTCCTTAGCAGCATTGCCTTGCAGTGGTAAACGAATCTGGTCTGCGCCCAGTGCTAAGACAAGTTTGCAGTAAGCAATTTCACCTTTATTGCTTGTAAGCACTTGCTTGGTGCTGTCGATCGCAGTGACATCCGTCTCAGATAAGATGTTAAGGTTCAATTGAGTGGCCATGCCTTCTGCAGGGGTGGAAACCAATTGTGCAGCATCTTTTTTATTTGCTAGAGCAGTCGAGAGCATCGGTTTGGAATAAAAATATCCAGGCTCTTTGGTGACGAGCGTAATGGGGATCTCTTTATTGAGCTTGCGAATTTCACGGATAACGGTATACCCAGCCAATCCACTGCCAATGATGACGATAGCGGATGAGGATTGTGGTGTGTTTTGATCCAAGACTGAGCTCCCTAGTAATGCGTTAAATGTGATGATGCAATGGCTTGAGTGAGGTCAGGGGTTTAAATCTGCACCATTTCAAAGTCAGCTTTTGATACGCCACAGTCAGGACATTCCCAGTTTGCTGGAACATCTGCCCAAGCGGTGCCCGGCGCAATACCGTCCTCCGGTAAGCCTTTTGCTTCGTCATAGATGAAGCCACATACGATACATTGCCAAGATTTCATATTCAGTCCTTTAGTAATAAGTGTAAGTTTAAATTCAGTTGGGTTTTATTTCTTGTGAAGCTGTTATTGGGCGGCAAACGCCCTAGCTTTCTCTAAAGCCTGCTTGTAGTGATTGGCATGACGCTCTTCCACATTAGCTAAGGCAGAAAAGCGCTTTGCAGCTTTTGCCAATACTGCCTGGAATTGCTCAGCATGTTCTTTAGACTCCGCAATCTGCTCATCAATTTCTTGAATGGCTGCTGCATTACCTTCTGCTACTGCGGTCTTGCGAAAGGATGGGTACATTTCGGTGTACTCATAAGTTTCACCTTCAATTGCAATTTCTAAAGCACGAGCCGGAGTCATGGTGCTTGCGGGGTAGAGTAGATCTAAATGACCAAATGCATGCATCACTTCTTGATCAGCAGTGGCTTCAAAGATCTTTGCAGTCGCTTCGTCGCCGGCGGCACGTGCTAACTTCGCAAAATAACGGTATTTAATATGCGCCATGGATTCACCGGCAAATGCCGATTCTAAATTTTGCATGGTTTTAATTTCTGGACGTGCCATTTCGATTCCTTCACTTAAATGTTAAAAATTCAATACTGAAAAAAGTTTGTTGAGTTGACTTCACTTCTTGTTACTCGCTCAACCATGGAATGGATTGTGGGCTTGATTTCATAATCAGTCCAATGAATAATTATGCTACTATTAATCAAATTATTCGATAAGGGGGCATAATGGCCTATTTACCGTCATTAAAGCAGCTTACTTACCTAGTGGTGTTAGCCAAGGAGCTTAATTTCACTCGCGCAGCAGAGACTTGTTTCGTGGGGCAATCTACCTTAAGTGCTGGTTTAAAAGAATTAGAAGATGGTTTGGGTATACAACTGGTGGAGCGTGATCGCCAAAATGTTTCTATTACGCCTGCGGGTATAGAAGTTCTTGAGCGCGCTAAATCGATTTTGACTGCATCTGAAGATTTAGTGGAATACGCAGGAGCCTCAGGTAAGCCCATGACGGCAACCATTCGTTTAGGAGTCATTCCTACGATTGCCCCATTCTTGTTGCCAACCGTTTTGCCAGAAGTTCGCAAACGTTTTCCAGATCTTAAAATTACCTTGCGAGAAGATTTGACGGCGAACTTGTTATCCAGATTAGCTGAGCATAAATTAGACTTTGCTTTAATTGCCCTGCCTTATGACGTAAGCGGTCTATTGGTTGAAGAATTATTCGACGATCATTTTTGGTTGGTTGCTCGAGAGGGTGATCCAGCGCTTAAAGGTAAAGAGGTTACTTTGCCTGCCAAAATGGCAGAGCGTCTATTACTCTTGGAAGAAGGGCATTGCCTGCGTGACCATAGTTTGCAAGCCTGCAAAAAAGCAGATATTCGTAAAGATGAAGGTATGGAAGCTACCAGCCTACTGACCTTGTTGCAAATGGTCGAATCGGGCTTTGGCATTGCATTACTTCCGGAAATGGCGGTAAAAAGCAGTCTGCTGAATAACAGCGATCTAGTTGCTAAGGCGATGGCAGCACCAGCTCCCAAACGAGTCATTGCTTTAGTGGCGCGCGCATCTACTGCGCATACTGCCGAGTTTGCGGCGCTATCTGGTTGCATCCGTGAGCGCTTTGGTGCCAATCTGCAAAAGTCAAAGTAGCCCTGCAACAAATAGTAAAAGTCGTTAGAGTCACCCTTGTTGTTTCATTATTAATACAGAAAGTCATGAATGTCCGGTAAAGAAATTATGTTCACCCCAGTAAAGCTGGGTTCTATCCAATTAAAAAATCGTTTGGTGATGGCGCCGCTCACAAGGATGCGCGCAATAGCAGGAGATGTTCCCAATCCTTTGGCTAAGATCTACTACGCGCAGCGTGCTAGTGCAGGCCTCATCATTACAGAAGCAACCCAAATTTCTCCTTTGGGAATGGGCTACCCAGCAACGCCTGGGATCTATTCGCCAGAGCAAACGGCAGCTTGGAAAGAGATTGTGGATGCTGTGCATGCTAAAGGTGGCTCTATCGTGGCGCAGTTATGGCACGTAGGTCGCATTTCTCATTCGTCATTACACCCAGAGCAGGGTGTGCCAGAGGCTCCCTCTGCGATTGCTGCATCTGGTCAGACCTACGGCGCTGATTGGCAGTTGCATGATTACGAAACCCCTAAAGCGATGACGCTAGACGATATCGCGCGCCTTTTAAAAGAATATGAGGCTGCCGCCAAGAATGCTAAAGCAGCGGGTTTTGATGGGATTGAGATTCATTCGGCAAATGGCTATTTATTGGATCAATTCTTGCAAGATAAAACCAACCAGCGTAGCGATCAATATGGTGGCTCAATCGAAAATCGTTTGCGTTTGTTGGGCGAAGTGATTGATGCGGTAAGCAAAGTATTCCCAAGCGATAAAGTTGGCGTTCGTCTATCTCCTTACGGTACTTTTAACGATATGGCTGATAGTGATCCAGTTGCATTGTTTACTGCTGCAATTCAGAAGTTAAATGGCTATAACTTGGCCTATGTGCATATGATTGAGCCTCGTGCAACAAGTGCTGGCGGTGGTGATCAAGTGAATGAGGATGCGCCAGTAACTTCAGAGCTTTTCCGTAAAGCATATCAAGGTAAATTTATTACCGCCGGTGGATATGATCAAGCAATGGGTGAGAAGGTATTAGAAGAGGGCTTGGCTGATGCAGTCGCTTATGGCCGAATCTATATTTCTAATCCAGATTTAGCTGAACGCTTCCAACAAAACGCTCCACTCAATCCTTATAACCGCGCTACTTTCTACGGCGGTCAAGAAGTGGGTTATATCGATTACCCAACACTCTAGCCCAATGATGGCAAGAGGCTGAGCAGGATAATAAACCCCGCCTAAACAAGCGGGGTTTATTTTTTGTCTTCAGGATCTTTAAGAAGATCGTAATGATTAGCGACTAGTAATAAGGCTAGCGAGGCGCAACCCATGGCAAAGAATTGCCATTGATGCAGCATGGCCGTACCTACTACGGTCATTAATACTGTCCAACCTACCGCCATCTTGGCTTTTTTAGAGAGTGGTTTCATCTTTAAAATCCTTAAGCGTGCGCTTTAACTTTATTCAACATACGACGAAGTGTATCGTCCTTAATGATGTAATGTTGCCATAAGCCTGCTAAAGCATGAATACCAATGAGGAAGTAAAGTGAGTTCCCTAAAAATTCATGAATGCCTTCTACGAATTTTTTCATCTCAGGATTGGGTGTCACTAGCTGAGGCCATACCAATCCAAAGAAATGGATTTCTTTACCGCCATACTGAAAATACAGGATACCAAAGACCGGGGATATTAAGAGCAGGGCATACATGAGCCAATGCATGGCTTTGGCTAAAGAGGTAAATATCTGTTTTGGGTTTGTTGGCGTAGGTACACCATAAACAAAACGGAACATTAGGCGAAAAGCCATTGCTAAAAAAATGAGCTGCCCAAAGACACCATGAATTGATTTACAGAGGTCGCGTGCCTCACTACCCTTGGGAAATTGCCCCTTGAGTTCAATAGTAATAAAGGCTGCAATGACCAGTAAAAATACAAACCAATGTAGGAAGATAGAAATGGGGTGATAGCGAGTTTTCGACATTCTAGGGCTCTAATAGGTATAGATTCATCATAAATGATAATGAATCTCATTAACAATAACAAGCCTAGGGGTAATTTCCCCTCATTTCAGGGGGCAAGGGGGTTAATTGAGTCGAACTTTGGCGCTCAATTCGCTCGCTGAGCCTCTTTTATCCAGCTGGGATAGACGGAGGGCCTCAACTTCAAAATCTAGTTGACCTGGATGAAATTCATCATCATTTTGAAGGTGTATGACGTAAGTCCAAACCAATTCCCGTCCACGGTTCTTAAACACATCAACAACACGTTTCATAATTGCCGCCTATTTGGAAAAACTTAGTTGTTGGTGGAAGATGGATTTGATAAGACCATCTTAGGGTTGATATTTTGTTTGAGGGTAATGAGGTTACGTGGCTCAATACGAATCACACCACCTCTTGGACTATCAATATCTGCAATTAGAAAGAAGGACACAGAAGTCACGAAGGGGAAGATCATGAAGAGTCCTACATTCTTATTAAAATTGCGCGCGCCAAAGCCTACCAAGATATTTGCGCACAAAGCAATTGCTGCCATGAGTGCCCAGGCGGGATAGGGAATGCGATTCCACCAAGCAGCTTGAACATAGCCTTGGGCATTTAATACATCATTCATGCCTGATACGACCAGCGCCATGGTGGGTGTAGGTTGGGTGCGTGCTACTGGGAGTACTTCATTCCAGAGAGCATTTTGAAGTTCGTCAGTCTTCTGATGAATCTCTTGAATCTTTTCCTTACTTTGTCTTGAGTAGAACAAAATGCGCTGATCTAGATATTGATTGAGAAGGTCTTTGGTTCTCGCTGACACATTGCTAGGTAAAAGATCTGCTCTAAGGTATTCAGTGCCGATCGCGTTAGCTTCGCCTTCCTCAAGAGTCTCTCGATTGTCATGACGATCAATTGCCATCGAGAAAGTAAAGCCAATAATCAGTGCTAGTAAGGTCAGTGTGGCTGTTTGAATAACGCCAAGGTCTTCAGAGGTTTCTGTGTCTTTGGTGCGATAGCGACTTAATACCGCATTGCCAAACCATACAGACAAGCAAAAACACAGGAATGAAATTCCAAAAACTAAAACGGGGTGATTAAGGAGGTAAGAAATTTAAAAAGTTCCCGGATACAAGATATCTTTAGTTACGTTTTGAATGTCACGATGACCAGTAAAAGCCATGGTGATATCTAGCTCATTGTGGATCAATTCAAGACATTTGGTAACGCCAGCCTCACCCATGGCACCTAAGCCATACAGAAATGGTCGACCAATCATGGTGCCGCGTGCGCCTAACGCCCAAGCTTTTAAAACATCTTGACCAGAGCGTATGCCGCCATCCATCCATACTTCAATATCGTTACCAACAGCATCCACGATCCCGGGTAATGCCTTGATGCTGGAAATTGCACCATCGAGTTGACGGCCGCCATGGTTGGAAACAATTAATGCATCAGCGCCAGAGTTCGCTGCTAAACGTGCATCTTCTTCATCCAAGATACCTTTGATGATGAGTTTGCCGCCCCAGAGTTTTTTAATCCACTCCACATCACCCCAGTTCAGACCTGGATCAAATTGCTCCGCAGTCCAGGAGGAGAGAGAGGACATATTGCCAACACCAGTAGCATGACCGACGATGTTGCGGAACGTTCTACGAGGCGTCATCGCCATACCCAAGCACCAGCGTGGCTTAGTTGCCATATTGATCATATTGGCGATCGTGAGCTTAGGTGGAGCGGAGAGACCATTCTTCAAGTCTTTATGGCGCTGACCCAAAATCTGTAAATCGAGAGTTAATACCAATGCAGAGCATTTAGCTGCTTTGGCACGTTCAATCAGGCGCTCAATAAAGCCACGATCTTTCATCACATACAGTTGAAACCAAAATGGTTTAGTGGTGCGCTCTGCAACATCCTCAATTGAGCAGATACTCATGGTGGATAAACAGAAAGGAACACCAAACTTTTCAGCAGCCTTAGCCGCCAGAATTTCACCATCAGCATGTTGCATACCAGTTAAACCAGTTGGTGCCAGTGCAACTGGCATGGCTACTTCTTGACCTATCATGGTTGTCTTGGTGGTGCGGTTGGTCATATTGACCGCTACACGTTGACGTAACTTAATCTTCTGAAAATCGGATTCATTAGCGCGGTAGGTAGATTCAGTCCAAGAACCTGAGTCTGCATAGTCATAAAACATCTTGGGGGTGCGTTTTTGGTGAAGAACCCGCAAGTCTTCGATATTGGTGATGATTGGCACGGTGAATCCTTATCTAATTAAGCTATATCTTAGCAATACCGAGGATTTGTTTCTACAATGCTAGGGTAACCCTATCTAGGGGGTCTTGAATGGACGCCCGCTTCCCAAAGATTAAATGCCTAAACTGAATCTTGCCACTGTTGCTTACTTATTGATCGCAACCTCCCTTTGGGCTGGCAATGCAATCGCTGGGCGTTTGTTGGTGGGTAGCGTTTCACCCATTACATTAAGTGCGGTTCGCTGGGGTTTGGCGGCTTTACTATTATTTCCGCTCGGCTGGAGAGTCTTTATGCCGGGTAGTGCCTTGTGGCAAAACAAGAAACGCTTTTTGCTTCTAGGCTTGTTTGGCGTTGGCAGCTATAACGTTCTCCTATATTTAGCTCTGCAAACATCAACGGCCATCAATGTCACCTTAATTGGTGCCAGCATGCCGATTTGGATGCTGTTGATCGGTGCAGTGTTTTACCAAACCAAGCCAAATGTTCTGCAGTTGATCGGCGCCATCATTTCTCTGCTAGGGGTTGTAATTGTGATGACCCGAGGGGAGATTGACACATTACTCTCGATGGAGTTGGTAATTGGTGATTTATTGATTATGTTGGCAACCATATTGTGGGCTTTCTATAGTTGGATGCTCAGTCGCCCAGGTTCTAGCAATGAGCGTCAATGGCCTTGGGCAGATTTCTTGATGGCTCAAGTAATGGTGGGCCTCTTATGGACTGGATTTTTTGATGGCTTTGAAATTGCAATGGGCCATGCTTACCTGGATCTCAATCTGTGGACTGGCTCCTTAATCCTATTTGTTGCTATTGGACCTTCGCTGATCGCCTACCGTTGTTGGGGTATGGGTGTGAATGGTGCTGGGCCTACAGTGGCTGCCTTCTTTGCAAACTTTATTCCACTCTTTACGGCCATCTTGTCTGCAGCAATGTTGGGGGAGCCTCCACAGTTATTTCATGGGATAGCTTTTACCTTAATTGTGGCTGGGATTTGGGTATCCTCCAGCCAAGGGCGATCCGCTAATGTTTGATCTGCATCTGGGTAAAAAAGCTGAAAAAACAGTAAAGTATTTTCTTTTCTATCGAACGCTGAGCCATGGTTGACGTATTGGTGATTGGTGGCGGCAATGCCGCTCTATGCGCTGCCCTCATGGCCAGGGAAGCGGGCGCTAGCGTGTTACTTCTAGAAGCCGCCCCTAAGGTGTGGCGTGGTGGTAACTCCTCTCACACTCGTAATTTACGAGCAATGCATGATGGACCTCAGGATGTTCTCTTGGGCACCTATTCCGAAGATGAGTATTGGGATGATTTACTCAAGGTCACTGGTGGACTCACTAATGAAAGCCTTGCTCGTCTAGTTATTCGATCATCATCAACTTGTCGCTCCTGGATGATGCGACACGGAGTCCATTTTCAAGCGCCACTATCTGGCACTTTACATCTTTCTCGCACGAATGCATTCTTCATGGGTGGTGGTAAAGCTCTAGTGAATGCCTATTACCGCAGCGCTGAAAAATTGGGTGTACAGGTTCGCTATGAAGCTCCCGTAAATTCCATTGAAATGAAAGATGGAAAATTTATAGCTGCTTATATAGGTGACGAACGCATTGAAGCAAAAGCTTGTGTACTTGCTGCTGGAGGTTTTGAGTCTAATTTAGATTGGCTCAAAGAAGCTTGGGGTAAAAATGAGTTAGGTGAATACCCAGCAGATAACTTTTTGATTCGAGGCACCCGATTCAATATGGGAACTTTACTCAGGCACATGATTGATTCAGGCGCTGACTCGATCGGGGATCCCACTCAGGCACATATGGTTGCGATTGATGCCCGCGCCCCCTTATATGACGGTGGCATTTGCACCAGGATCGATTGTGTATCCCTTGGCGTGATGGTCAATAAAAACGCTAAACGTTTCTATGATGAAGGTGAAGATTTTTGGCCTAAGCGTTATGCCATCTGGGGTAGGCTAGTAGCTCAACAGCCAGGTCAGACTGCCTATTCGATTATTGACTCAAAAGCCTTAGGCCGTTTTATGCCTCCTGTTTTTGATGGTGAGCAGGCTGATACCTTAGAAGAGTTGGCCGACAAGTTACATCTAGATCGAGCTACTTTTCTGAAAACTATTCATGATTTCAATGCGGCCTGTGTTGAAGGCACCTTTGACCACACAGCCTTGGATGATTGTCATACCGTCAATCTTGTGCCACCGAAAACCCATTGGGCTAGAAGAATTGATATTGGCCCGTTTTACGCTTATGCAGTTAAACCAGGCATTACCTTTACCTATTTAGGATTAAAGACAGATCAGGATGCAGCGGTGTATTTCAATGACAAGCCTAGTGACAACTTATTTGTTGCTGGAGAGATGATGGCGGGCAATGTTCTTGGTAAGGGATATACCGCTGGCATCGGCATGACTATTGGCACGGTCTTTGGCCGTATTGCTGGAGTCAGTGCTGCTAGAGCTGCCATTCAACATCGGGAGCTAGTTGATGCAAAAGCTTGAGTCCCTCATACAAGAGGCATCCGCATTGAGCAATGCCGCTGCCGAGCAAGAGGTTGCCCGCATTATGCAGATCTGTAACGCCTGTCGTTATTGCGAAGGTTTTTGTGCAGTGTTTCCGGCAATGACTCGGCGTATTGACTTTGCTTCAGCCGATGTCCATTACCTTGCGAACCTATGTCATAACTGCGGCGCCTGCTTGCATGCTTGCCAATATGCTCCGCCTCATGATTTCGGGGTCAATGTACCAATGGCTATGGCTCGTGTTCGCCAAGAAACCTATATGCATTTTGCTTGGCCACAGATGATGGGTGAGCTATATAAGACAAACGGCTTAGCAGTTGCTTTAGGTGCCTCAGTTTCAATAATGGCATTTTTGTTGCTGGCGCTTGCCCTCAATGGCAGATTTTTTGGTGGTGTTTTAGAAGGTAACTTCTATGCTGTGTTCCCACATAACACCCTAGTGTGGATATTTGGAAGCGTATTTACCTTTGCGGTACTGTCCTTAGCAATTGGAGTGACCCGTTTTTGGCGACAAATTTCATCAGGCAAAGCTTCTGGTGCAGCAGTCGCTGAAGCAACGCATGACGTTCTGACAATGAAGTACTTGGGCGGTGGACATGGCGAGGGTTGTAATAACGCTGATGACGCTTTCTCTTTATGGCGCAAACGTTTTCACCATTTCACTTTTTATGGCTTCATGCTTTGCTTTGCTGCAACGAGTGTGGCAACGGTGTATCACTATTTCTTGGGGCTGCATGCGCCATATGCTGTTGATAGCTTGCCAGTGATTTTAGGTACGCTTGGCGGAGTAGGGTTAGTGATCGGTCCGATAGGTTTGCTCTATTTAAATATTCAAAGAGACCCAATGCATGGTGATGAAAGTCAGAAACCGATGGATAGAGCATTTATTGTGCTGCTCTTACTGATTAGTATTTCTGGTCTTGGTCTATTAATCTATCGAGATACGGTTGCGATGTCGATCTGGTTAGTCGTTCACCTAGGCTTTGTGATGGGGCTATTCTTGACGATGCCTTATGGTAAGTTTGCTCATGGAATATACCGCGCTGCAGCATTACTGAAAAATGCTGTTGAGAAGCGTCAAAAAAATACCCTCCAGTTGGGCTCCGACTAACTAATGAGCTTTATAGCCCCTGGAATGGGGTATATGTCCAAGAGATTCATCTGGGGCATACCTAAGTCCCCCTAAATCAGTATCATTTAGGGCTAATCACAGAAATCCTTAGGAAATTACTATGCCAGGCTTACTTCCCAATGTTGATCCAGATGGATTATTAGAGTTCTCAGTTGTTTACACCGACCGCTCTTTGAATCATATGTCTGAAGAATTCAAACGCGTGATGGTTGATATCTCCAGCGTTCTGAAGGATGCATATAACGCTAGCTCTGCAGTGATCGTTCCCGGTAGTGGTACTTTTGGCATGGAAGCGGTTGCTCGCCAATTTGCCAATAAGCAAAAGTGTTTAGTTTTGCGTAATGGCTGGTTTAGCTATCGCTGGACTCAAATTTTTGACCTAGACCATATCTCTGACGATGTCACTGTGATTAAAGGTCGTCAATTAGAAAATTCTGCGCAAGGTGTATTTGCACCAGCACCGATTGAAGAGGTTGTAGCTTTCATTAAAAAAGAAAAGCCTGGAGTGGTATTTGCTCCTCACGTTGAAACCTCCGCTGGAATTATTTTGCCGGATGATTACATCAAGGCAATTGGTGAGGCAGTGCGCTCTGTAAATGGTATTTTTGTTTTGGACTGCATCGCCTCTGGTGCAATGTGGGTCGACATGAAAGCATGTGAAGTAGATGTGCTGATTTCTGCGCCACAAAAAGGTTGGAGTAGTTCACCATGCTGTGCTTTGATTGCCCTAGGTGAGAGAGCTCGCAAACATATTGATTCAACTCAGAGCAGTAGCTTTTCGATGGACCTAAAAAAGTGGCTGCAAATCATGGAGGCATATGAAAAAGGTGGACATGTGTATCACACCACCATGCCTACCGATGCGCTTAAGATCTTGCGTAATGTCATGAAAGAAACTCAATCACTTGGCTTTGCTACCCTTAAAGCAAAACAAGTCGAGCTCGGCACTAAGGTGCGTGCATTGCTGGCTTCAAAAGGTTACCCTTCAGTTGCAGCAAAGGGCTATGAGGCTCCAGGTGTTGTAGTGAGCTATACCAAGGATCCAGATATTCAATCTGGCAAGAAATTTATTGCTCTTGGACTACAAACTGCTGCTGGCGTACCACTGCAGTGTGACGAAAGACCAGACTTCCGCACCTTCCGTCTAGGCTTATTTGGTTTGGAAAAATGGAACAACGTAGATCGTACAGTGGGTCATTTAGCCGCTGCACTTGAAAAAATTACCGAGGCAGAAGCCCAGCCTGCGTAATTTAGTTTTAGCAAAGTAAAAGGCCATCCGATGATGGCCTTTTTTATTAGCGAGCAAGGGGATTGGGTGTTGCTTCACCAATTTTATGAAGCGTATTGTTATCAATATGATGGAATAGCTCTGCCTGATCTTTGATTTTCAAGACAGTGTCTTGTTCGTATGACCAAGTCCCATCGTCATGCATGCTTACTTCGATTCGAAACTCAACTGTTCTAAAAGCGTAGTCCAAAAATGGATTAGAGGAGATGCCGGCACAACGATCATCTTCTTTGGCGAGTAATTCAAATTGCCGCGCATCCGAAGTAGACCTGCCCGTAGCCATCGTAATCATGCCACGCGGAATGGAGAGGGTGTGGATGATATTACCGGTTGCAGACTCCCACAACCAATAACCAACTTGATCATGATAGGTTTTGACTTGGTCTGGCTTGGTGATATGAGTGTGATATCTCAGGCCATAGAAGAGTTGGGGCCCATTGGTTTGGGGGTCAATAGGTTGGAGTTCGATACGCTCTACAAAAGCTTGCTTACGCGGTCCATCTGCTTTGGGTTTGACATCTAGACCGCGAATGCCTTCCCAAATTCCTGCCATCCCTGTGAGTGGGCCAAGATTATTGAGGGTATCCACGGAGTACCCTTGAGGTTCGGTAAAGATATCGCTAGGGAAAGCATTCATGGAGCACCTTCTAAAAATGAATCATTTATCTCAGATTTTTGAGTATTATTAAATTATCCACAAACCTTCTTGGAGAGTTGCATGATTTCTCATTTCACCCGCATCAGTTTGATAGCCCTTGTATCAGCAGCAATTGGTTTATCGCCAATTAGTGTGATGGCAGCAGATCCTGCACCAGCCGCTGCTCCAGCACCAGCCGATCAGGCTGCCGCTAAAACTGCAAAGAAACAAGCGAAAAAAGAAAAGAAAGCTGAGAAAAAATCCAAGAAGAAGTCTAAGAAAAAAGCAAAAGCCGCTTCACCAGCAGCAGCGCCAGCAGCTCAATAATTTTAAATAGGTTGAAGACCCCTTACCCCTTAGTTAAGGGGTTCGACCTCATCAAAGTCACCCGATTTTTTAGAATCCGGTGACTTTTTTCTTGGGGCATCGTTGCGCACCAATAACCACATCGCAGCAATTACGAGGGTCATGCCGCCAATTTGCATCCAGGTAATGGGTTCTGATAAAACAAAATAACCTAAGAAAATAGTGGAGACTGGCCCTAAGATGCCAGCTTGTGCAACCAGCGGCGAGCCAATGCGATTGATGGCAATCATGATTAATAGCATCGGAATGACTGTGCATAAACTCGCATTGAGCAGGCTGAGCCAATAGACTTGCGTGGTCTGCTCAAAAACAGCGCTGGGGTTATACAGCGTAGATTGAATGATGCTGAGTACCGCTGAGGCTGAACTGGCATAGACCACTAGGCGCACGCTACCAATACGTTTAACCATCTCTCCAGAGCCAATCATGTAGACGGCATAGCTACACGCACTACCAAAGACTAACAGCATGCCAAGCCAAGCATGAATACCAGTCGAGCTAGCATCTTGAATAAATACTGCGAAGACGCCGAGGTATCCCACGACAAGGGCATACCACTGTAATCGTGAAATACTTTTATTGAGGGCAAAGTATGAAATGAGTAGAACAATAGTTGGGGTGAGATAGAGAACAATGCGCTCTAATCCAACTGAGATATATTGCAATCCCAAGAAATCAATATAGCTCGACAAAAAATATCCCAAGAAACCAAGGAAGAATAATTTGCCACGATCAAGCCAGGTGATAGGGTTCATCGGTTTTCTGCGGGACTCCCACCAGTAGACACTCCAGAAAAGGGGCAGTGCCATCAACATGCGCAAGGCCAATAGAGTTTCAGCATTAGCGCCATAGCCAAAGGCTAGTTTGACTAAAACCGCTTTGCCAGAAAAGAGCATTGCGCCGATGCCTGCCATCAGAATGCCGTAGAGGTAACGCCGGTGTTGATGTGCTGCGCTAGAGGATTGCATACCGTTTTATAACAGCTTATTGAGGAGGCTTCTCATCTCGAGAATGGTCTCAGAAGGGGTTAGTCCAATTGGGCCAACACCTTTTTGGACTAGGCTATCTGCAGCGCAAGCATGGAGTTGAACGGCAATGCAACTAGAGTCCCAAAGATCCAAGCTGTGACGTACGCCTTGTGCGGCAATGGCTGTAATGCTGCCAGTCAACACATCACCCATGCCACCTGTTCCCATGCCGGGATTGCCTGCTTCGCATTGCACCGCAGAGTGTTGGAGTCCTGCTATTAATGTATGTTGGCCTTTGAGCACAATAATTGACCCAGTGAGTTCAATTAATTGATGTAACGAATGCAAACGGTCTGCTTGAATCAGCTCAGTTGAGGACTTCAACAGCTTGGCTGCTTCACCTGGATGTGGTGTGAGTACGCTTTGATTAGGAAATTCTTGATTGCGTTTCTGTAATGCCTTCAATAACTCCTCTGAATCTGCAATGAGATTTAGCGCATCCGCATCTAGTACTAATGGAATCTTGGGGTAAGCAAGACAGGCTTTAAGCCATTCAATCGCCAAGGCAGAATTACCAAGACCGGGTCCAATGGCAATCACATCTGGCTGAGTTTGATGTAATGCCTCCCTAGCTTGATGATTTGCCAAGCGAATCATTAGCTCAGGATGCTCCTTATCTGCATGAGCAGAGGCTAGATCAAGAATTTCTAAAATAGTCCAGCCAGCACCGAGATGGAGGCAGGCATTACCGGCAAGCAGAAGAGCGCCAGCCATTCCTGGTGCACCACCAATCAACAATGCTTTGCCAGCATTGCCCTTGTGCTCGGCAGGCTCACGCTTTAGGCGGCTCACTAAGTTAAAAGTATCTAGCTTGATAGGTAACGAAGTCATCACAATAGTATCGCTCTGAATTGATGGAGCTTGAAGTCATTTTAAGAGAGAGTATGCTGAGAGTATGAAGATTCAATTTCTAGGTGCTGCAGGTGAGGTGACCGGATCACGACATGCGGTAGAGGTGAGTTTGGCTGGAAGAGTCCGACATTTCATGGTGGATTATGGAATGTTTCAAGGTGGTCGCGAGGCTACTAATAAGAACCTTGAGCCACTCCCTATCAATCCTAAGGACTTGGAGTTTGTCGTGCTCACGCATGCCCATATAGATCATAGTGGGCTCTTGCCACGTCTATGCGCTCAAGGATTTACGGGTCCGATTTATTGCACTAAAGCAAGCTATGAACTGCTCAAGATTCTGTTGCCTGATAGTGCACATTTACAGTTCGCCGATCTTGAGCGCGCAGAACGCAAAGTAAAACAAGGTAAGTGGCATGGCGAGATGCCAGTCGCGCTCTATTCCAAAGAAGAAGTAGAGATGACCTTGGCTCAATTTGAGCCCTTAAACTATGACCAGATTCTTGAGCTTGCCCCTGGACTGACATTGGAATTTCGTAATGCTGGCCACATTCTGGGATCTGCTATTGCGGTCATAGATATTCAAGAAGATGGTGCCCAGAAAAAGCGCTGTGTATTTTCTGGGGATATTGGCATGAAGGGAAAAGTGCTGATGCCTGATCCCGATCTCATTGCGCAAGCGGACGTCATTGTGGTCGAGTCTACTTACGGAGATCGCTTACACCGTAGCCTTAGTGATACAGAGGATGAGCTTGTCGAAGTGATTGGTACGACGATGAGTGGACAGGGCAATGTCGTTATTCCTGCATTTGCCGTAGGCCGCACACAAGAAATTATTTTCTTGCTCATTGACTTAGTGAGAAGGGGGCGTTTACCGCATTTAGCCATCTGGGTTGACTCGCCTATGGCAACTGCAGCGACGCATTTAACGGAGCGCTACTTTGCACAATTAGATTCTCAAACTCAATCCACTTTTGACTGGTATAAAAATAATCCTGGCGCTGTTGATTTGCGCTTTATCGCAGATGTTGAGGAGTCTAAGGCGCTCAATAAAATTAAGGGTGGCGCGATTATTATTTCTGCCAGTGGAATGTGTGATGCTGGCAGAATTGTTCATCACTTAGCCAATAATTTACCTCGCGCACAAAATGCCATCATCATTACTGGCTTTCAGGCCTACGGAAGTCTAGGTAGGCGTCTTGTAGATAAGGTTCAAAAAGTAAGGTTGTTTGGTGAAGATGTGCCAGTCAAGGCTTCAGTTCACACAATTGGTGGTCTATCAGCTCATGCAGATCAGGCCGGCCTCCTAGATTGGTTGAGGGGATTTAAAACACCCCCTAAGACCGTCTTTGTGGTTCATGGAGAACCAGAATCTGCCGCCGTGTTTGCAGAATGTATCCGCGAAGATCTTGGCTGGAATAATGTGATTATTCCTGAGCGCCTGCATACCTACGACTGCTAGTGAGCTAGCTTACTCGGCGACCTTTGCACCCTCGATTTTGTGACGCAGCATTGCCTGCGCCACAAAGCCAGATTGCTTTAATTGGGTAATTACGTCACTTAAATATGCAGTCGTTTGTTCGTACTGAGGTCTTGCTTTTGGAATGCCAATCGCTTGATTGATTACCATAAAGCGCCCTGGCAACATCCGCAATCCATCATATCGTTTGGCATCACCCTCTAACTGTTGCTTCACACCAGCAGCAACATTGCCTTTGCCAGACATGAAATCATCTATTACTGCTTGAGAACTTGCTGCTCTCAATAGGGTGGCATGTTTGATTTCTCGGGTGAGGTAGAGATCATAGGCGCTACCTTTGCCAACGACGATTTCGTTACCAGTCACATCAACCTGCTCATTATTTTGAATAGGGGAGCTCGCTTTCACCATGTAAGCGCCTTCAATCTGGATATACGCTGGCGTATAGCTGATATCAGCACCTCTGACGGGATCGATCGCCACAAACACCAAATCAATTTCACCCGTCTTAACGGCATCAACTGTGTTGCCCGCACTTTTAAATGGAATGAGTTTCACGGGTAGACCAATGCGCTTGCCAATCTCGTTAGCAATATCAATCGTGACACCCTGCGGTTGATGGGTGATGGGATCTTCATTTGCCAAAACGGGGTTACCTAAATTAATGCCAACGCGTAGTGTGCCTGTTGGCGCAAAAGAAGAGAGTACGGCAGGATCAATCGTTTTCATGGAGCGAGAAGGTTGGCTATAACTGGGTAGTGAAATACACAGTATTACGAGACAGAGTAGAATTTTCTTCATTGATTGAGGATAAAAAAACCGCGGCGAGCCGCGGTTTCATGTGCTAATGAAGAATTACTTCTTCGCGTCAGCCGCAGGGGCTGCTGCTGGTGCAGCTGGAGCTGCTGCAGGGGCATCTTTCTTGGCTTCTTCAACATGAGTTGCTTCAGCGCCATGCTTTTCACCGCCCATATCAATGTTGCCGTCGCCCTTGAGGAGTAAGTAGGCTGTGGCACCAACTAATACTAGTACCATAATGATGATTGAACGGTTGCTCATGGGTTTTCCTTCAGTTTTGTTGAAATTAGACCAATATTAACCCTACTTATGTCCCCAGTAAATCCTCGCAAGCCCTAGTGCCCAATTCTTCTACTAAAACTAGGTATTAATACTGAGTGCTTTGGTATTAAGGGTAAGATGAAAACAAATAGATGTTTTAAGGTCGCAAGATGAGCCCCAAGCTCCCCATTAATAACGCTCAGACAATCACTGAGTTTCTGAGTCTTCATAAAAGCCAAATGGCTGAAGAAGATTCAGTCGATTCCTATAAGTTTGCTTTTGATGACGAGGCGTTTTTATCTCGTCGAGAAACGATTGGTATTCGTTTTGAATTGGAATTGCTCAAACCCGAGATTCTTTTAAAAGAACACGGTATCGATCACACAATTACCGTGTTTGGTTCTACTCGCTTTGTGAGTCGCGAGCGCGCAGAAATATTGGTAAAAGATGCCAAGACACAAGTAGAGAAAGAGGCTGCCAAGAAGGCATTGCACCATAGTCAGTATTACGAGTCAGCCAGAGAGTTCGGTACTTTGGTAGCTAACTACAACGCCACCCAAAAACTGGCTTCCAATAAATTGCATATTTGCACTGGTGGTGGACCGGGAATTATGGAGGCAGCCAATCGCGGTGCATTTGAGGGGGGCGATCAAACGATTGGTTTCAATATCAGCTTGCCAAGAGAGCAGCACCCCAATCCTTACATTAGCCCAGGTTTAAGTTTTCGCTTCCATTACTTTGCATTGCGTAAGATGCATTTCATGTTGCGAGCAAGAGCAATCGTTGCCTACCCAGGGGGCTTTGGATCTTTTGATGAGCTATTTGAAGTTCTGACTTTAATCCAAACCAAGAAGGTGGTTGGTATTCCGGTCATCTTGGTAGGTAAAGACTTTTGGAATGAGATGGTGAACTTCAAAGAGATGGTGCAGTTTGGGGTGATCGATGATGCAGATATGAAAGCGATCCATTTTGTAGAGACCGCCCAGGAAGCCTGGAAGATCATTTTGGACTGGTATCAATTAGCCTAAGTCTAAGCCTCGTATGTCAAAGTAAAATAGCCTAAAGACTATTAAAGCGAGTTATGAACCCTGCACAAACCAGTATTGCTACAGCCTTAGACCTGCCTGGATATCTTTTGGGTGGGGTCATGCTATTGGTAGTAATGGTATTTCATGGGGTTTTATTGCTGCAGATAGCTAAGCGTTATGAAGTCAAAACCTTTCTCTATTTGGCTGAGAAAAAATATTCTTCAGTAGCGGCCTGTTTTTACATCAGCGTCTTTTGTTTATTTCTCACGCACATTGCAGAAATCCTCATTTGGGGCGTTGCACTATTTGCATTCAAGTTAATTCCTGGTTTGGGTCAGAGCATTTTATTTAGTGGCAGCACCTATACTGCAATGGGCTTTATGGAAGATATTCTTCCGCAGGGCTGGAAAATGCTAGCAATCATTATTGCTTTTTCAGGCATGTTCTCTTTTGCATGGACTGCCTCAGTGATGATTTCGATGACCAAAAATTTCCGGCAGGCCTACACTAAGCTTCATATGAAAAAACTCAATATCTCTTCTGAGATTATTGATCGTTTTGAGTAAGTCATGAGTAAAGCTTGGGATGCCATCGTCATTGGTGGCGGAGCGGCTGGCCTCTTTTGTGCTGGTGTAGCTGGCCAGCTCGGTAAAAAGGTTCTAGTATTGGATCATGCTCCGATTCTCGGAGAGAAGATTCGGATTAGTGGTGGAGGGCGGTGCAACTTTACCAATATGCATAGCAGTCCAGCAAATTTTCTATCCCTTAATCCGCATTTTGTAAAGAGTGCATTAGCAAGATACCCCTCAAAAGAATTTATTAAACTCGTGAGTGCCCATGGCATTAACTATCACGAGAAGCATCAAGGGCAATTATTTTGTGATGACTCTGCTAAGCAAATTATTGACATGCTCTTTGCTGAGTGCGCTAAAGGTAAAGTCACGATACGCAATCCAGTCTCAGTGCAGACGATTACACAAGAGGGTACACATTGGACAATTCATACTAGCGAAGGGATTGAGAAAACCCAATCCGTGGTGATGGCGACTGGTGGATTACCAGTGCCTGCTATCGGTGCAACTGCCTATTCTCTTGATATTGCAAAACAGTTTGGCTTGGAGGTGGTTGATCCTCGTCCCGCGCTTGTACCGCTGTCATTTACTGCTGAGACCTTTGGCAATCTGAATGAACTAGCAGGCTTGAGTGTTCCCGTGCGCATCGCGTCTGGCTCTAAAGGGCATCGCTATGGCGCTTGCCGCTTTAACGAAGATCTCTTGCTGACCCATAAAGGCTTATCTGGCCCTGCAGTCCTCCAAGCCAGTAGTTATTGGGTTGAAGGTGAGCCCATTCATATTGATTGGTTAGGTGCGATTGAACTTCCTGGCGGCTTTAACTGTGATGAATTATTTAACAATGAAGACAATCGCCTCAAGTTAACTGAAACGATACTAGCCTCTGTTCTCCCTCAACGTTTAGCCAAAGCTTTTGCGGAACAAAAAAATCTCATGGGGCGCAAATGGGCGGAAGTATCTAAGAAAGATCGTCAAGCCCTCAAAGAGCTCATTACAAATTGGACTGTAAAACCTGCTGGAACCTTGGGGTGGAAAAAAGCCGAGGTAATGCTAGGCGGTGTAAATACAAAAGAGTTGGATGGTCAAACCATGATGTCACGCAAACATCCCAGCCTATATTTCATTGGAGAGTGCGTAGATGTTACTGGGCATTTGGGCGGCCATAATTTTCAATGGGCCTGGGCCAGCGGTTATGCCTGCGCTCAAGCCTTATAAATCAGGCTGATATAACTTCAAGTGTTTTATTGATGTTTCTTCTTTTCACGTGAGCGAATATTTAATAGCTCTACCGTGAGAGAAAAAGCCATCGCGACATAAACGTATCCTTTAGGGATGTGGACACCCATGCCTTCTGCAATCAGGACCACGCCTACTACCGTTAAGAAGGAGAGGGCCAATACCTTAATGGAAGGATGGCGCTGAACAAAGTCACCAATCGGCTTTGCTGCAATGAGCATGATCAAAATGGAAGCGATTACAGCAGCGATCATGACGCTAATCTGATCCACCATACCTACGGCAGTAATCACGCTATCAAGCGAGAAGATAATATCGAGTAAGCCGATCTGAATCACAGAGCCAATAAATAAAGAAGGAATGGATTTCTTGATGGCTTCATTATTTGTGCTCTCCATCTGCGCCTCGTGCTCACCTACCTCTACCTCAACATAAATTTCTTTTGAGGCTTTCCAGATTAAAAAGAATCCACCGAGTAGCAAGATGAGATCTCGGCCGCTAATCGCATGCTCTAAAAAAGTGAAGAGTGGGGTAGTTAAACCCATGACCCATGACAAACTGAGCAATAACAAGATACGGGTAGCTAAGGCGAAAAATAAACCAAAGCGGCGTACTTTCTCCCGAATTTCTATTGGTAGTCGGTTAGCAATGACGCTAATAAAAATGATGTTGTCTATGCCGAGAACTATTTCTAGGGCAGACAGTGTTAAAAAAGCGATCCAAGCATTTGGGTCGCTTAATAATTGCAAGCTACTTTCGATCATGGGATATTTCGACGAGATGACATTAAGGTAAAGTGTATCTAAGTTAGACAAATGAACCCATATATGTTTAAGCCCGCACAAACTATCAGGATATTGTTATTGAGTATTGCCCTAGGACTCTCTTCTGGAGTGGTGTGGGCAGCCTATCCTGATAAGCCCATCAAGATCATTATTGGATTTCCGGCGGGAGGTCCTTTAGACGCGCATATACGACTACTGAGCGATAAGTTGCAATCTGTACTAGGGCAGCCAGTCATTGTGGATTACAAAGCGGGTGCGGGTGGTGCCGTTGGTGCGCAATTTGTCATGCAATCACCAGCAGATGGCTATACCGTTCTATTAGCAAACACCGGAACAATGGTGATTAATCCAGCGATTTACACAAAGTCCCCATACGACACTTTAAAAGATTTTCAGCCAATTGCCAGAACTGCACAGCAACCACTTGCGTTGATTGTAAATAAAGATGTCAGTGCAAATACCTTAAAAGAATTTGTGGCATATGCCAAAGCTAATCCTGGAAAGCTGAATTATGGTTCAGCAGGTAATGGTGGGATTTCTCATTTAGTCCCAGAGATGCTTAAAAGTGAGACGGGAATATTTATGGTGCACATACCTTTCAAAGGGAGCGCCCCAGCATTTACTGACTTAATAGCTGGGCATGTGCAATTTATGGCAGAGTCCGTACCTCAAGCAGCTAACTATGCCAAGCAAGGCAAAGTGAAAGCGCTGGCTGTCACCAGTGCAAAGCGAAACCCTGCTTTACCGAATACGCCGACCGTGCTGGAAACGGGAGTTGCTAACCTCGAGGTGGTGGGCTTTTATGGGATTCTTGCGCCTAAAGGTACGCCACCAGATGTCACCAATAAATTGAGTCAAGCATTTAAAGAAACTTTAGAGTCACCCGAGATTCAGAAAAAAATGATTGAACAGGGCGCTGACCCTGCTTATCTCAATGCCGATCAATTCACTAAGTACCTGACTGCAGAAATGCCACGTTGGGCTAAAGCCGTAAAACAAGCGGGTGCCAAGCTTGACTGAAATTAGTTAGGCTGATTTCTCATCCAGTCTGCAGTATTAAAGAGAGATTCTTCAAGCTGCTTGGCGATGCTGCCCTCAATACCGCACTCTTCAAGTGCGCGGTACATGCAAGCAAGCCATTGGTTGCGCTCTTGTAGACCAATCTTAAAAGGTAAGTGGCGAGCACGCAGCATAGGGTGTCCATATTTAGGCGAGTAAACATCGGGTCCACCCATCCAGCCAGTGAGGAAGAATTTGAGTTTCTCGCGGGAGGTCGCCAGATCTTGAGGATGCATCGCTCGTAGCTCAGCAAACTGAGGTTCTAGCGCCATAAGGTCGTAGAAACGGTCTACCAATTCATCGACTTTGTCGATGCCCCCAATAGCCTCGTAAATGCTTTGTCTTGACGTCATATTGTCATTTTAATGCCTTAAATTAGTGGGATATTGGCGGTAATTGGCAGTAGGCTAATTTCGGTATAGAGTGGAAGTAAGAGATTTGTCTAACCCCTAATGGATAGGAGCTTAAAAATGGATGCAAAAGATTTGCAAAAGTGGCAACGTGAAAAAGCAAAAGAGCTTTTCGACTACTCGCACACCTTGTTAGAGGCTGCGAAGAAGTTGAGTGATCACCATATGGCTGAAATTGAGTGGGGCATGAAGAATGCCTTGGATAGCGCTAAATCTGCCGCTAAAAATGATTTAGCGAAGTTGAAGGATTTGCAAGAAGAAGCAGCGAAAGAAGCAGCTAAACGTGCTGCCGCTTATCAAAAGAAGGTTAAGTCAGTTCTAAAGGATTTGGGCGAAGGTGCTGCTGATGAAACTGAAAAGCATCTGGAAAAAGTTCGCAGTTCTTTAGTCAGTTGGCTTGAGGACGCCGAAAATAAATTGCCAGCACATGCTGATAAGTTATCTAAGGTAGTGCATGAGATGTCCACAACTGGTCAGAACATGTTTAAAGAAGGTCGCCGCATTGTGAATCAGGTTGCTGAGACGGCAGAAAAAAATATTGATGATATGGTGAAGAAAACTTCGGGAAGCAAAAAGAAGGGCGAATGAGTGAAATCGTCCTCTACGAAAACCGCCTTGCAGTACTGAGGCGGTTTTTTATTTCCAGCCTTGTAGCCAAAGCTCGCTATTGGTGAGATCACGCCAAGCAATCAGAGTAGTTTTCTTGCTATAAACGGCCTCGATCTCTACGAACTCGATCACTTCATTTGGTGACTCGGGAAGAATAACCTTGCTAACTAGAAAATGTTTCTGCTTTGCAATGGGTTTTACAGCAGTCCATTTAGTGAGTAGTAATTTCTTAGGGCTGAGCTTATTCATGGACTCTATGACTTATAAAGCAGTGCACTGATACTCTTGCCCATTCATAACTAGCGCTCCAGAAGAGGGTGTGAATACTATTCCGGATTGACTGGTTTGAGCGGGGCATTTTTGATCAAAATAACTTTGATTGCCAAGACTGCCGCAGAAATCGAACTTAGCTCCCTGAAATTCCATTTGCGCCTTGCGCAGAACCATGGAGATTTTAGTTTCGCTTGCTGAACGGCAGTTCCAAGTGGTGTAAGTATCCCTTTCGCATCCACCCAGGATTGACAATGCGCTTAACAAAAGGGCGATAGGCAGGACTTTATTGCATGGGTTCATGAGGCTTAGCTTACCCTGATTTATGACTTCATTCACGCTTTAAATTAGTATTAAGATTAGCAAATCGATTGGATAGCGGAGACAAAATGAATTCCAGTAAAAATATGAGCCGTCGTAAGGCCCTCAAACTTAGTCTTGGCGCAGCTGCTTTAACATCAGCCACCGTTTCAGGCCAGAGCCAGGCGGCCACTATGAAGACGCCTTTTGTAGTTGGACAAACTTATATCCCCATTGCTGGAAGCGCAGAAGAATTTCCGGTAAGACGAATTTATTGCATCGGTAGAAATTATGCAGCTCATGCTAGAGAGATGGGTTCTGACCCGACTCGTGAGCCACCATTCTTTTTTCAAAAGCCGACGGACGCAATTCAATTTGTAGCGCCTAACAAAATTGTGGATCATCCGTACCCGACACTGACCAAAAACTATCACTATGAAGTTGAGCTGGTAGCTGCGATTGGTAAAGGTGGAAAAAATATTCCTGTCGAAAAAGCGCTAGAGCACGTCTATGGTTATGCACTAGGCTTGGATATGACCAGACGAGATCTGCAGCGTTTTATGGGCGACCAGAAAAAGCCTTGGGAGATTGGTAAGTCTTTTGATCACTCCGCGCCTATCGGGCCGATTTTTCCTGTAGCCCAAATTGGGCATTTTCCAAATGGAAAAATTGCACTCTCTGTCAATGGTGTGACTAAGCAAAGTGCTGACCTGAGTCAAATGATTTGGTCCGTAGCGGAGCAGATAGCAAAGTTATCTGAGGCTAATGAACTCTTCCCTGGGGACATTATTTATTCAGGTACTCCTGAAAATGTCGGTCCAGTCGTGAAGGGTGATGTTATCCGCTGCACGATTGACCGACTCCCTGATCTTGTGATCAAGGTAGTTTAGAAAGATTAAAGAACCCAGAAGTGATGGGTTCCGTCTTTGCCCAGTTGTTCCACTAAGCCAAACTCCCAATCGAGGTAGGCCTGCATTGCTGCAGGATCTACACTCGTGCCTTCATAGGGGCGTTTATAGCGATCCAATGGAGGGGATGCTAGATGGCTAGGGCCTTTCTCTAGTGCTAAGCCAGCATTACTCCAGGCAGCATTACCGCCTTCAAGAACGAATACTTCTGCCTTAATCAGCGCTTGGAATTCTTGCGCAATAAATACGCTTAACTCTGCAGGGGAGCTAGTGAGTACATAGCGATCCACCTGAGGAATGTTTTGAATAGCATCTTTTAATTGAGAGCGTAGGGCATACCAACTGCCTGGAATATGACCTTTCACATAATTGGCATGTGTACTGAAATCCACTGCAATCGTATTGCTATCTGACTTCAGCCAGTTCGATAGGGTGATGGCATCAACACTATCTACTGAGGGAAGACTTGGTAAGGGTGCTTTCCATGCACCTTGCTCCGCGAGGTCTGCAGATTTGATGCCATCAAGAACATAAACGTCCCAAGCCATTTGTGCCAACCAGGATGCTGGCATATTGGCTCGGACGCTGCCACCGCTCGGGTCAACTAAGACAATCCTTGCACCACGAACTGGTGCAACCATTTCTGTTTCTTGAACGAGTTGGCCACCAGGTACTGAGCGAAATCCTGATAGATGACCAGCTTCATACTCTTCTGGGGTGCGCGTATCAAAAAAGTAAGTCGTGCGCTCGCTCTGTGACTTCCATTTGCTGACATCGGCTAGCGTTGCCCGTTTCACGCCTGCGCGATCGGCAACACTACGTGCTCTTTGTGCCGCTTCGCTGGTTGTGTCTTCACTCACGTCTTTAAATTTACGGGTTTGACCTTTATCCAACTCCTGTCCTGCCAGGGTCCAGCCAATCGTGCCATTACGTAAGGCGTTAACCTCATTAGGGATGCCAGCATTAATCAGAGATTGTGTGCCAATGATGCTGCGAGTTCTACCAGCACAATTTACAATCACTTTGGTTTTGGGGTTGGGAGCCAGTTCTGGTAAACGCAGAACTAACTCAGCGCCAGGAACACTAATTCCAGTCGGAATACTCATCGTGTTGTATTCATCAAAGCGACGGACATCCACTACGACAACATCTTCTTTGTTATCAATCAGCTGTTTTACTTCCTGCGCCGATAGGGATGGAGTATGACGCTTCGATTCCACTAGCTCTCCAAAAGACTTGCTAGGTACGTTGACATCCTTAAATACTTCGCCGCCTGCAGCCTTCCATCCTTGGACGCCACCCTCAAAAACAGATACATCGCTAAAGCCTAAAGAGATTAAGCGCTCGGCTGCTAATCCAGCATAACCTTCGCCATCATCCAACGTCACAATCGGAGTATTTTTCTTTGGAAGTTTTGCGTAAGCGTCTATCTCAATACGAGAGAGGGGAAGGTTGGCAGCAAACAGAGGATGCTCACGTGCATGAGGATCTTCTTCGCGAACATCTAAAAGAGCAATTTCTTCTTTATTTAAAAGTTTATTGCGTACAAAGGAATAATTTTTTGTAGAAATGCTCATGCTGTCTCTATCTAGTAATGGGTAATTAATCTAACTTGGCACCGGATTTTTTAACGACCTCACTCCAGCGCACAATTTCTTGATTGATGTAGTTTGCCAATTCAGGGCGACTCATCTTCGGTACGGTAGCGCCCATACCAGCCCAACGTTCTTTAATCTCAGGGGAGGCTAGGGCGATTTGTACTTCAGCACTCATCTTGTCGATGATGTCTTTAGGTGTACCCTTGATTGCCCACATTGCATACCAACTAGAGACAACAAAGTTATTGATGCCTAACTCTTGTGCGGTAGGCACATTCGGAAAGGCGGGACTACGTTCCTTGCTGGCCACTGCTACAGCAATGAGTTGGCCACTTTTGATAAAAGGTGCTGCACCAGCTAGGGTGTCAAACATCATGTCTACTTGGCCAGCAACGAGATCTTGTAATGCAGGGCCAGTACCACGATACGGAATGTGAGTAATGAATAATTTGTTTTGCATCTTAAACAGCTCGCCTGCTAGGTGTTGGGATGTCCCATTACCTGTCGATGCGTAGTTATATTTACCTGGGTACTTACGGATTTCTTCTAGGATTGATTTCAAATCATTTTTTGGAAATTTAGTTGGGTTGACAACAATCACATGAGGTACGCTGCCGATGATGGCGATAGGCTCAAAATCTTTAGTGATGTCATAAGGCAGGTTGGGGTACATACTTGGTGCAATCGAGTGATGCACTGCACCCAGAAGCCAGGTGTATCCATCAGGCGCCATTTTTGCTGCAACCGCAGCACCCAGAGTGCCACCAGCACCACCCCGGTTATCAACCACGATGGAGTCGTTGAGTTGGGTGGAGAGTTGCTTTGCCAATGGTCGACCAAAGGCATCTACAGCGCCGCCTGGGGGGAAGGGGTTAATAAAGGTGATCGGCTTGTTTGGGGCTGGCCAGGAGGTGTTTTGAGCCCCCGCCACCATCGAAACTAGGGAAAGCAGGCCTACAGCCGCCAAAAGCAGGATTTTTCTAAGCATTTTGAATGTCTCCAGGGATTTTTCTCTTATTAAAGCATTTTGGGGCAATGGGCGCTTCTAAGAGTTATCCCTGATAAAAAACGCTATTTCTAGTAGTTTTTATGGGGATATACTGACTCCGTTGTTGGTATGAATATTTATTTGAATAATGGGAGACAAGATGTCACAACACGATACATTGTTAGCTGCTTTTGAAACATACAAAGCTGAAAACGAAAAATTCATTGAAAAAGGGATTAAGGCATCTGCCGCTCGTGCTCGTAAGGCCTTGCAAGAAATTGCTGGTGCATGCAAAGAGCGCCGTAAAGAAATCACTGCTGCAAAAGAGGCAATGGAAGCTAAGAAGTAATTCTTGCCCAATTGATCTAAAAGCCTAGCCTAATCCGCTAGGCTTTTTTCTTTTTAGATCGCTACACCAAAGAGGGTGAGTTTCATGGCTTGATTGCGAACTGCTACTAGAGATTGGTATTCAGGACTAGATGCCCAAGCATGTGCATCTTCCCTGTTCGGGAAATGTAATTCCACAAATGCGCTAAAGGGTTGGCATGCCAACTCATTCCAAAATACTTCAGTGACTACACCACGATGCGCAATCTGGCCTTTGTATTGCTCCATGGTTCTGCCTACCTGGCTACGGTATTGCTCAAAAGACGCTTGATCCGTTAACTCAATTAATCCAATGACTTTGACGGTCATATATCCTCGCTTTATATGGCTGATGTCAGCAGTGTATATCCGCGCTATAGTTAAAGCATGAACACAGCGCAATTTCTGCAGAGCCTCAAGGATATGGAATATCCAGAGCCCGTGGAGGTGCAACAGCCCCCCAATGGCCATCTGGGTAATCACACCCACCCATTTGCTGTACAGGCTTTAGTCTTGGATGGTTATATTGAGATTGAGATTGCTGGTGAACTTAAAACATACGCTGCGGGTGATGTCTTTAGTCTAGCCTATGAAGAATTACATGCAGAAAGCTATGGGCCACAAGGCGTGAAGTATTTAGCATCACGAAAAAATGAAATCAAAGGGGCAATATGAATATCGGATTTATTGGCTTAGGAAATATGGGTTTGCCGATGGCGATCAATTTATTGAAAGCAGGGCATCACGTAACGGGTTTTGATCTAGTGCAAAGCCAATTAGATGCTTTTGTAGCTGCTGGCGGAGAGGTGGCAGAAAGCGCTAATGCAGCCACAAAAGATGCTGATGTCTTAATCACCATGTTGCCAGCCTCAAAACATGTAGAGAGCTTGTATCTGGGTGACTCAGGTGTATTGGCAAATGCCAACCCCAAAACCTTACTCGTAGATTGTTCAACGATTTCACCAAAGGTGGCGCAAGCAGTTGCTAGTGCAGCGAAGGCGAAAGGCTTTGCAATGGTCGATGCACCAGTGTCTGGTGGAACTGCCGGCGCTCAGGCGGGTACCTTAACCTTTATGGTGGGCGGTGAAAATTCTATAGTGGAATGCATTCGACCAATTCTAGAAAAGATGGGCAAGAATATTTTTCATGCGGGTGGCAGCGGGGCAGGGCAAACCGTCAAGGTTTGTAACAACATGCTCTTGGGTATTCAGATGCTCGGCACTTGCGAAGCATTACGTTTAGGCATTGCGAATGGCTTAGATCCAAAAGTGCTTTCTGACATTATGTCCAAGAGTTCAGGGCGTAACTGGGCGCTCGAGTTGTATAACCCCTGTCCGGGTGTGATGGAGAGTGTGCCTTCATCAAAAGGCTACGCTGGTGGCTTCGGAGTAGATCTGATGCTTAAAGATATGGGCTTAGCGACAGAAAATGCCCAAGACCTTGAAGCTAGTGTTCCGCTAGGGAAGTTAGCGCAACAACTGTATGAGGCTCATAGCAAAGCTGGAAATGGCCAACTGGATTTCTCGAGCGTATTTAATCTCAAGAAATAAGTAGCTTAAGAAATGACGAGTGGCTTACCTTGGCGTTTGCTCATTTGACCGATGACTCGTGCGCCTAAGAAGTGGTGTTGGTTGAAGATTTCCAAGACTTCTTTGACGCTTTCCGGACTGCAGGAGACCAGAAGGCCACCACTTGTCTGGGGATCAGTTAATAGGGCGCGCTGTGCTGGTGTGAAGTCAGCCGGAATGCCGACTTCATCACCATAGCTTTGCCAATTACGATCAGAAGCACCAGTGATGATTCCCTCATCAGCGAGGTTTTGTACATTAGACAGGAGCGGCACTTGGCTCCAATCAATATGTGCCGTGCAATTTGAGCCGCGTGCCAGCTCCAGCATGTGCCCCGCTAAACCAAAGCCCGTAACATCTGTTAAGGCATGAACACCAGAAAGCTTAGCTAAGTCTGGGCCTGCTGCATTGAGCTTAGTTGTATTAGAGATCATCTCTCGATAACCATCTGGGCCCAGCAAATCTTTTTTCAGGGCTGCTGACAAGATGCCTACGCCAAGAGGCTTTCCTAAAATCAATACATCACCTGGTTTAGCGCTCGCATTGCTCTTGACACGCTTGGGATCAACAATGCCAATCGCGACCAAGCCATAAATCGGTTCAACAGAATCAATCGTGTGCCCGCCCGCAATGGGAATGCCAGCACTACGACAGGCTTCAGCTCCACCCTCTAAGATACGTGCAATGGTTTTGTTGGATAACACCTTAATAGGCATGCCAACCAAAGCCAGTGCAAATAATGGTGTGCCACCCATGGCATAGATATCGCTGATGGCATTGGTTGCTGCTATCTTCCCGAAATCAAATGGATCATCTACGATTGGCATGAAGAAATCGGTGGTCGCCACGATCGCTTGTGATTCATTGATTTGATAAACAGCCGCATCATCCGAAGTTTCAATGCCGATGAGCAATTCCTTGGGGAAGGGTAGCTGAGGAACATTCTTGAGGATCTCAGAGAGGACCCCTGGTGCAATCTTGCAGCCACAACCACCCCCATGTGAGAGTGAGGTCAGGCGTGGTTCGGTAGCTTCAGGATTTTTTGTTTGTGTCATACAAATATTCTAATCTGAAAGAATTTAACGATTAAAGCTTCTTTTCGGTGGGCTACCACGCTTGGTAGGCGCCTTTTTTGCTGGCGCACCACCAGAGCTATTGCCTCCAGCCGGACGAGGCTTTCTGGATTGCTGGTGTTGTTGGCTACGCAACTGAATAGGTTGAGCAACTGCGTTAGGATCAGGCTCAAAACCAGCAATGACTTCTTGCGGAAGTTTTTGCTTAATTAGCTTCTCGATGTCTCGCAGCATCTGATGCTCGTCTACACAAACCAATGAGACTGCAACCCCATTCGAACCTGCGCGACCTGTACGTCCAATACGATGCACATAGTCTTCAGAGACATTGGGTAGGTCATAGTTCACTACATGGGGTAGTTGATCAATATCGATGCCTCGGGCTGCGATATCCGTTGCAACCAATGCTGTTAACTTGCCTGCCTTGAAATCTGCCAAGGCCTTGGTACGGGCGGTTTGACTCTTATTGCCATGAATGGCCATGCAGGTAATGCCATCTTTTTCTAATTGAGTGACAAGCTTATTGGCGCCATGTTTGGTCCGTGTAAACACCAGCACTTGTTTCCAGTCATTGCTCTTAATGAGGTGCGCCAAAAGCGGATGCTTCTTAGCCCTATCAACTGGATGAATCAACTGCGCAATCGCTTCGTTAGCACTATTACTACGAGCAACTTCGATTAACTCAGGTGAGTTAAGTAAGCCATCGGCTAATTGTTTAATTTCGGTCGAAAAGGTTGCAGAGAAGAGGAGGTTCTGACGTTTCTTGGGAAGGGCAGCCAAGATCTTTTTAATATCGCGTAAGAAGCCCATATCGAGCATGCGATCGGCCTCATCTAAAACCAGAATTTCAATATCGTTGAGTGAGACACATTTTTGCGACATCAAATCCAGTAAGCGACCTGGTGTCGCAACCAAAATATCTAGACCACCAGCAATTGCTTTGATCTGAGGATTAGCGCCAACGCCACCAAAGATGACGGTGGACTTTAAGCCTGTGTACTTTCCATAAGTCACAACAGACTCTTGAACTTGAGCGGCTAGCTCACGAGTAGGAGTCAGAATCAATACTCTTAATATTCTTTTGCCGCCGGCTTTAGGCGTGCTGCTCAGCCGCTGCAAAATAGGAAGCGTAAAGCCTGCGGTTTTACCTGTACCAGTTTGTGCTGCAGCTAAAAGATCTCCGCCTTTTAGAACTGCAGGAATTGATTTTGCTTGAATGGGGGTGGGGCTGGTGTAGCCTTCTTCTGCAATAGCGCGAAGAATGGGCTCTGATAAACCAAGATCTGTGAATAACATAGGGGCCAATAAAGTATTGACCCGTATTCAACGTAACTAATAAACGACTATCCCGGTCAATGGGGTGAGCTGCCACGCAGGTGCGTTTGCAGTAAGAGCTTCTATTTTAAGTCATTAACCTAAAAGGACGGGATTTATTGGACTATGCTGGGTTCCAGAGGTTGGGAACAATAGTATTGGCATAACCAGAGACGAAAGACTTTTCTGCACCGGTCATTGGATCAAATACCGAGCGATGAATTCTGCCGATATTGCCACCATACACATGAATACTGATCGATGTTTGATCGAGATGGTTGTTTTCAACAACATGGATGTCATGTGTACTTGGTGAGACAGTATCAACATGACCTGGAGGGCAAACACAGGGCTCGCCAGCCTGGTAACTACCATCCGCTTGAGGGTAGTAGGGTGTCCCTTTTTCCTTGCCACGTAGTTGGCCAATCATGCCCCAAACGGTGTGATTGTGTAGTGGCGTCTTTTGACCTGGCCCCCAAACAAAGCTGACAATAGAGAATCGATCTAGCGGATCAGCATATAAAAGATATTGCTGGTAGTACTGTGGGTGCGGTTTCGTAAATTCTGCTGGCAACCAATCGTCGACAGCAATGAGATTTTCAAGGAGCTTTTTACCTTTGGTGAAAATGATTTCTTCACTAGGCTTTTGCTCTAGCAACAGACTGAGTTCTTTAACGAAGGTAAGGAGTTTTCCATCCGACATAGTGGTCACCATAGCAAATTTATTCCGCGGGGAATAACCACTCAGGCCAGCCTTTGGGTTTGAGGGTAGTGGTATCAACGCAAACGATATGCAGAGTAGCGCTTGCAATGACTTGCAACTCATCGCTATCAGGTAGCTTTCTTTGGGCAGTTTGTTTTACAGAGACTTGGGTGCGACCACGATGTTCAATCACTTGATCGATATACAGAATGTCATCCAGTCGTCCTGGTTTATAGAAGTTCATCGTGAGTTCACGTACAGGCATCACGATGCCAAATTCATGAATGAGCTTAGTTGGACTTAAGCCACGCTGAGAAAGCCACTCTGCACGACTGCGTTCAAATATCTCGAGATAACGTCCGTGATATACGAACCCTGCTGCATCCGTATCGGAGTAGCAAACTCGATGAACATAAGTAAAATCAGCGGGGCTTTTATTAGATGCAGTAGCAGTCATAAAAAATTAATTCGATTTGTGTAATAAGAGCATCATATTACGATGCGGGATACCCGCCTCATCATAGGTCGGCCCTTGAGCTACAAACCCCAGTTTTTCATAGAATGGTATTGCCGTTAATTGGGCATGAAGAATGACGGAGGATAGGCCGTCTGCTTGAGCAGTCAGCAATAGTTTTTCGAGGATCTGCTTGCCGATGCCTTGGCCTCGGAAGTTTACTAAGACAGCCATGCGTCCAATTTGGGCGTTGCCATTCCCTAAATTTACTAATCTTGCAGTCCCTACACATTGACCACCTTGGTAGGCGAGGGCATGTAAGGCAGATGAATCAAATTCATCCAATTCAAGCTCTTCTGGAACCCCCTGTTCGTTGATAAATACCTGCTTTCGTATGGGGTACGCGGATTGCGAGGCCTGTTGCCAGGGTAAAAGCAGGATTTCTAGGGTTTTCAATGACTTGGCTATGAGTAGTGGACTATTGGATATGGATCATCTTAATTTACCAAATAAGGGCTTTCAATTAAATAGGTCGTGGTTACAATGATCTGGTGGCACTTCTAGCCCAATCTCAACCCACTCAATTAGGAGTTATCTTGAAGAAATCTTTACTTGCTGGTTTATTCGCTGCTGTTGGTATTACTTGCGCAAGCTCTGTGTTCGCGCAACTCCCCGCAAAGATGTTGCCTTTGGCGGCTGATGTTGTTGTGCTTAGCGCGACGGTAGATTCTGTAGATGTCAAGAAGCGCATTGTGGTGTTAAAGGATGCAAATGGTAACTTGGCGCAAATGAATGTATCTAAAGCAGTCAATGATTTGGATAAAGTTAAAAAGGGTGATGTGTTCTTAGTAGAGCATGCGCAAGCGATTGCAGTTGGCTTAACTGCTGCTGGTAAAGATGCTAAACCAGGTGTATCTGGTGTACGTTCTGTAGCGATCGCTGGCAAAGGTTCTGCTAAACCATTTGAAGAAACAACCGACACGATCTATGCAACGGTTAAGATTTCTACAATTGATCAAAAAACCCGTATCGTCACTTTCACAATGCCTAATGGCGAGAAGCAAAAAGTTAAAGTGGATCCAGCGGTGCTTGGTCTTGAGAAATTCAAAGCTGGTGATGACGTGATCGTTGAGTTTGTTGACGACACAGCCATTGGCTTCGTAACACCTAAGAAGTAAGCTATTGAATACTGGCTTAGGCTAGTAGGAAATAAAAAAGCCCGCAGAAGCGGGCTTTTTGTTTGGGAGCAAGAGCTTATGCGCTCTTAGCTACCATGACATCAGAGGCTTTGATAACAGCCCATGCTTGATCGCCTACCTTGAGATTGAGCTCATCAACTGCTTCATTGGTGATTGATGCGGTTACGATGTGCCCGCCGCCGATATCAATCTTAACGTGAGAAGTAGTTTGACCCATTTTGAGTTCGACGACTTTGCCGTTCAGGGTATTGCGAGCGCTAAGTTTGACTTTAAGTTCCATGATGATGCCTTTTGAGTAGGTTATTTATTTGCATTAGGGAAAAAGAGTTGTTCGCCACCAATTTGATAGCTCGCAATCACGTCCTGACCATTCTTGGAAATGAGCCAGTCAATAAATGCTTGTCCTTCAGCTTTTTTCACAGAGGGATATTTGGCGGGGTTCACTAACATCACGCCATACTGATTGAAGAGCTTGGGGTCGCCTTGAACTAGGATGGTCAGGTCGCCACGATTCTTAAAGCTCAACCAGGTTGCACGGTCTGCCAAGATATAGCCATTCATTGCTGAGGCGGTATTGAGGGCAGGGCCCATGCCTGAGCCAGTTTCTTTGTACCAACTTTGACTTGGTGAAACGGGAATGCCAGCACCTTTCCAGTAGCGCAGCTCTGCAGCATGTGTGCCACTCTTATCACCACGAGAAACAAAGGGTGCTTGGGCAGATGCAATTTTTTGGAATACCGCTTGGATATCTTTGCCACCGCCAACTTTTGCAGGATCAGATTTCGGCCCAATCAATACAAAGTCGTTGTACATCACTTCATTGCGTTTGGTGGAATAGCCTTCTTGGACAAATAGCTCTTCTGCTGGTTTGTCATGAACGAAGACAACATCTGCATCGCCGCGACGACCGATATCCAATGCTTGGCCAGTACCAACGGCAACCACTTTGACACCTATCCCAGTCTTCATCTTGAAGATTGGCAAGATGAAACCAAATAGACCAGATTGTTCGGTTGAGGTAGTTGAGGAAACCACAATACTCTTTTCTTGTGCGAGTGCTTGTGGGGCATTGAAAGAAAAAGCGATTAGTAAGCTAAAGAAGAGATTAGGAATCAGTTTTTTCATAAAACATACCAAAGAGTTGACTAGGCGGATATCATCTCATACATTAATACTTAATGAATATGCAAAAAATTACATATGCAAATTGAAGTTCGTCCATCTCTTGTCGTACAAACCCAGGGCAAAAACTCTGTGGATCTCATTTGGCTATCTCAACTCCTTAAGGACATTGAGAGTGGCAGCTCCTTAGTGGTAGCTAGCAAAAGGGCGGGCACCTCCTATCGGGGTGCTTGGGGAAAATTGAATGAGGTTGAAGCTGCTTTAGGAATGCCTCTGATTGTTCGTACTAAAGGACATGGATCTAAGTTAACGGAGTTTGGATCTTTTCTCTTTAAATTTATTGATGACATGCAGGCTGGGCACTTGAAGTACGGCAATGCCTATCAAGAAGCCTTGATGAAAGAAATGAATCGCGTACAAAAATCAGAAAGCGCTCGCTGGAAGTTTTTGTCGAGTAGCGATTCGATTATTCAGCAGGCTGTCAGAGAAGTAAAAGGTTTTAATCTGAAAATTGCTGGCTCTGGAGAGTCTCTAGAGAGACTACTCAATAATGAGGCTGATATTGCTGGCTACCATGTATCGAATGAGCAGAGCTCAAAGGCCATTCATCAGCGTTTATCCAAAAGCGATATTCAAATATATCCAGTAATGAAGCGAACCCAGGGCTTGATTGTCAAAAAGGGTAATCCACTTCACATTCGATCAATAGATGATTTACTGAATCAAAAAATTCGCTTTATTAATCGTCAAATCGGTTCTGGCACTAGATTGTTGCTTGATAGTTTGTTAATTGAGGAGGGGATTGATCCCCATGAGGTTAATGGCTACCTTCAAGAGGAGTTCACACACTCTGCTGTGGCCAATGCCATTCTTGCGGGTAAGGCAGACGTTGGTATTGGAGTTAAAAATATTGCGCTAGAGAATGGTCTTGGCTTTGTGCCCTTAAAGGATGAAATTTTCTTTATTGCCATGAATCGGGAAATGGTGTCTCAACCCGAGTCTTCTAAACTGATTCGTAAAATTCGGAGTTATTCCAGTAATACGCCAGGTTATAAGGCGGTCAGCCTGAATAGGCAGATAAAAGACTGGCTTTGAGCGCAGGAGATCGAAGGCTACAATCCATTGGAATATGTCTTTACGCCTAACTACTTTATTTTCATCACTACTGCTATTTGCAAATTTGACATTTGCACAGGGCGCAACGGTTGCCGTTGCTGCAAATATGAAAGATGCTTTTGGTGAGATTGCCAGTGCTTTTAAGGCAACCGGTAAAGCTGAGATGAGAGTAGTTTATGGTTCATCGGGTAACTTCACTGCGCAAATTATGAACGGCGCACCATTTAATCTCTTTATTGCTGCTGATGAACGTTTCCCGCTCGAGCTTTATAAAAACGGCAAGACAATGAATGAAGGTTCTGTATATGCTATCGGCAAACTTGCTCTGATTGCGAAAACTTCTTCTGGCATTGAGCTGCACGATAGCAAAACAGAAATTAGCAATGCCATCATGAAGGCAAACAAGATTGCCATCGCAAAACCGGAGTTGGCTCCTTACGGAAAAGCTGCTATGGAGTATCTCAAGGCGGAAGGTTTATGGGATCTAGCAAAAGATAAGCTGGTCTATGGAGATAACATAGGGCTTGCCACCACTTATGTTGTCACTGGTGCCGCTGATATTGGATTTACTGCCTTATCTTTGGCTAAGTCACCAGAGGTCACAAAAACAACCCGTTTTGTATTGCTGAGCAGTAAGTTATATGAGCCCATTCAGCAAAGAATGGTCTTAATCAAAGGTGCTCCGCAAGAGGCGCAAGATTTATATCTATTTATGCAGGGTCAACAGGCTAAGTCCATTTTGCAAAAATACGGTTACACCACACCTTAGTTCGTTTTTATGCGCCTCACTTTGTTTTAGATCAAGCCCCAAGACCCCAAAAGGCTGCATGATTCATTGAATGCATGCGCTATTTCATGAATGATATTCATTCTCATTTGAAGATATAATGGGTTATCAGCTAGCTAAAAAGCATATTGAATGAATTTAGATCAGGTCGACCTTGGCAACCTCTATCGGGTGAGTGAAGTCAATGCTCCCAAAGGTGCCCCTCAAATTAAGGGGCAGTTAGAAGATATTGGCTTTCTGCCTGGTGAGCAGGTGACCTTGCTTCGCAAGGGCCTGTTGAAAAAAGGCCCATACCTAGTCAGGGTCGGCGCATCCACATTTGCATTACGTCAATCTGAAGCTCGCATGATTGAGGTTGAGTTAGTCACGCATGCCTGAATCCACCGTTCATTTTTTCCCTAGTGAGCCAATAGTTGCTTTATTGGGTAATCCCAATTGCGGAAAAACAGCTTTATTTAATTTACTCACTGGTAGTCGTCAAAAGGTTGCTAATTATTCTGGTGTGACGGTTGAGCGCAAAGAAGGGCGACTCTCGCTAGAGTCTGGAAAAAATATTCGCATCTTAGATTTGCCAGGTGCTTATAGTCTTTATCCAAGATCTTTGGATGAGCGCGTTACTTGTAATGTCCTATTGGGTAGAGCAGAGGGGGAGAAGCGCCCCGATCTAGTCTTGTGCATTTTGAGCGCTATGAATCTGCGCCGTAATCTACGCCTTGTACTAGCAGCGAAGCGTCTGGGATTACCGTGTGTTGTAGTGCTCAATATGCTCGACATCGCTAAACGTCAAGGCTTGCAGATTGATACCGCTGCGCTCTCAAACGAATTGGGCTTACCAGTGCTTACGAGTGTGGGTATTCATTCTGATGGTGCCGATGGTATTAAGCAATTCTTATCCGATTTAGATTGGCGCAACCTCAATGGTATGCGCACAGGCACCAGTGACGCTACCTTAGAGAATGTAGCCTCGCATATTGCCCATGCAGAATCCGATAACGTGCAAGTGCAGCGCATTTTGCAGAATCTGGGCCTTGATCAAATCATTCCAGATCAATTGAGCGATCGATTGGATGCCGTATTACTGCACCCCGTATTTGGCCCATTGATTTTAGTCGCCTTGCTCTTTTGTATTTTCCAAGCCGTCTTTAGTTGGGCGACCTTCCCAATGGAGCTCATCAAAACTTCGATTGAATATCTTGGCGCGCAAATTGGCGATGTCTTACCCGATACTTGGTTGCGAAGTCTGTTGATTAATGGCATCTTGGCAGGACTGGGCGGAGTTGTCATCTTCTTGCCCCAGATCTTGATTCTGTTCTTCTTCATTTTATTGCTGGAAGAATCTGGTTATTTGCCGAGAGCTGCTTATCTCTTAGATCGTGTCATGGGTTCGGTCGGCTTATCAGGACGCTCATTCATCCCCTTGCTCTCAAGCTTTGCCTGCGCCATCCCCGGAATTATGGCAACGAGGAGCATTTCTAATGCACGCGATCGCCTCGTCACGATTTTGATTGCCCCGATGATGACTTGTTCGGCACGTCTACCGGTTTATGCTTTATTGATCTCTGCGTTTATTCCAGAGCAGAAGTTGTGGGCTGGCATCGATTTGCAAGGTCTAGTGCTGTTCTTGTTGTACCTGGCAGGCATCATTGGTGCCATGGCTGTTGCCTGGGTGCTGAAGCGCTTTACAAGTGAGCAGTTCAGAATGAATGCACTCATGATGGAGTTGCCAAGCTATCACTTGCCACGTTTAGGCAATCTTGCAATCAGCCTCTGGCAGCGCGCAGAAATTTTCTTGCGTCGTGTGGGTGGCATTATTTTGATCATGACGATTGCGCTGTGGGTTCTATCCAGCTTTCCACTGCCACCAGAAGGCGCAACTGGTTCACCGATTCAATATAGTTTTGCTGGAGTGATAGGGCAGTCTTTAGCTTATGTGTTCTCACCCATAGGATTTAACTGGCAGATCAGTATTGCCTTAGTGCCTGGTATGGCTGCGCGTGAAGTAGTGGTTAGTTCACTGGCAACGGTTTATGCCTTATCTAGCTCGAGTGCTGATGCGGCAGATGCCTTGATTCCATTAATTTCCAGTGGTTGGTCTTTGGCCACGGCACTCTCTCTGTTGGCTTGGTTTGTTTTTGCACCTCAGTGCCTTTCAACCATTGCAGCGGTGAAGCGTGAAACGGGCGGTTGGAAAATCCCAGTGATTATGCTGAGCTACTTGTTCGGATTAGCTTATCTTGCTTCCTTTATCACCTATCGCTTAGCCATTTTCTTGGGCTTAGGTTAAATACTCCTACACACACCCACACACTTTTTATTTGCTGCACCACCGCATATTTGGCTGCAGTAATATTCCTTTTGTAGTTTTAAAAATCAGCATTTAAGCGAATGCACAAAAAAAGGAGATTGGGATGAGTTCACGCCGTCAATTTATGAAAACCGCATCAGTTGCTGGCGCTGGTTTGGTAGCGGCCTCTACTATGGGTGTCATGCAAGAAGCTTCAGCACATCCAATGTCGGTATGGGGTGGTGAGCCGTATACAGGCCCACGTGAGATGGTGAAGAACAGCAAGATCCTCTCCATCATGAATTCTGATGGCACAGAGACTTTAGGGGCCGTCACTCCAAAGGGTGTAGTTGATGTTCGTGCCGTAGCTAAGAAAATGAAAATTGCAGCGCCGACTACCTTAGATCAGTTATTGCAAGAAGGTAATGTCGCAGGATTTAATAAAGTTGTGGCTAGTGCAGATAAATCTGGCGTTCCTTACTTAAAAGAATCTGATATTACGTTTGGTCGCTTGTTTAAGAACCCTGGAAAGATTATGTGTGTAGGCTTAAACTTCCGTGCGCATGCTGATGAGGTTGGCAGAGGTTATCCACGCGTTCCACCATTGTTTAATAAATACAATAACACTCTGGCTGCGCATAACTGCTTACTGCAAATACCTTCGCCATCAGTATCTTACAAGCTTGACTACGAGACAGAGTTGTTAATTGTGGTGGGTAAGCAAGGGCGTAACATCCCTGAATCTGCAGCCCTTGACTATATTGCTGGGTATTGCACCTCCAATGATTTCACATCACGCGACTTGCAACAAGATTTACCAAATGGACAGTGGATGGTGGGTAAGACCTTAGATCAATACGCACCTATCGGGCCTTATTTTGTGACTGCTGATTTGGTGGGTGATCCTAACAACTTAGCAGTAAAAACTTGGGTCAATGGCGAGCTACGTCAAAACTCCAATACTTCTGACTTTATTCATAACACCCAAAAGATGATCTCCTATATCAGTGCCTACTGGACTCTAGAGCCGGGCGACATTATCTTTACAGGTACTCCAGAGGGTGTGATTGCGGGTATGCCAAAAGATAAGCAAGTTTGGCTAAAGAAGGGAGACAAGGTAGTGAGTTATATCGAGAAGCTTGGAGAATTGAAATTTACTTTGGCGTAAGTTGCGATTCATAGTCAAGCACCCATTAGAAAAGCCACCCTAGGGTGGCTTTCTTTTTACAGAAGATGACATCTTCTTGGTTGAGGAACTTCTTATACGGCTACAAAGGTATTTTCCAGTTTGCCAATACCGCCCATCTCAACCACCACCACATCACCATTGACTAAATACTTCGGTGGCTTAAATCCAATGCCGACGCCAACCGGTGTGCCGGTGGCAATGAGGTCACCAGGATAGAGGGTGATACCAGCAGAGACGGTTGCAATCATATTGGGAATATCAAAGATGAGATCTTTAGTATTGGAGTTTTGACGTAGCTCGCCATTAACCCAACATTTCACAGAAATATCTTCGGCATTAACCTCATCTGCTGTCACAACCCAAGGGCCCATGGGGCAGAAGGTGTCAAAACTTTTGCCAAGAAACCACTGTTTATGGCGCTGTTGCCAATCACGTGCTGTCACATCATTGATGGCGGTATAGCCCCAGACGTGCTTCATGGCATCTGCTTCGCTAATGCCTTTGCCGCCTTTGCCAATCACAATGGTTAGTTCTGCTTCGTAGTCGATACAAGTAGACACTGCGGTTGGAATGATGACGTTGGTGTTTGGTCCTGTCACAGACTCTGGTGGCTTGGTAAAGAAAATGGCATGGCTTGGAATATCTTCACCAGGTTTTGCGCTGCCATCAAAACCGCTATTGGAAAACTCTTTAGCGTGCTCATGATAGTTTTTACCAACACAGAAAATATTTCTTCGAGGTCTTGGAACGGGGGCTAGCAATCGAATATCGCTAAATGCATGAGTAGCTACAGGCTTGGGTAATTTTCCCGCCAGGTCTGATTTGAGAATGGCAACAATCCCATCTTCACTCACATCAACCCCTAAATCGAGCTCTTGAACAGACTGGCCATCACCGGAGACAATGCCGACGCGAGTCTTTGAAGGTTCTTTTGCTAAAGAAAATGCTGCGTATTTCATATTTGCTATCTCCAGTCGGGGTTATGTCTACGCTAACCCTTGTTTATTGTGATGATTCTTGTAGTAGGATAAAGAGCATAAATCATAACTAAATTAGAGACAAAATGAGACAAAAATACCAACTTAGCCGTTTGCTGGGCTGTATTGCAGCATCTTTTTTGGCAATTTCTGCGTTTGCTCAGACGCCTGAGGCTTGGCCCACAAAACCGATCACCATGGTTGTGCCGTTTCCTCCGGGTGGAGTAGCTGATGCTGTCGGTAGACCAGTTGCTGAGGCACTTACTCGTATTTTGGGGCAATCTGTTGTTGTAGAGAACAAGGCAGGTGCTGGTGGCGGCATTGGTATGGCAGCAGTGGCTAAATCAAAACCCGATGGTTACACCATCTTGATGGCCTTATCGTCGATTTCCATTATTCCCGAGGCAGACAAAGTTGTCGGGCGCGAACAATCTTTTCAGTTAAATCAACTCAAACCGATTGCCCGTTTTACCGCCGATCCAACCGTCTTGGTGGTGCGTGCTGATAGTCCGTGGAAAGATTACAAATCGTTTGTGGCGGCAATGCGCGCCAATCCTGGTAAGTACAACTTTGGTTCTTCAGGAAACTACGGAACGATGCATGTACCGATGGAGATGCTGAAGTCTTCTGAAAAGTTCTACATGGTGCATATCCCTTATACGGGGGCAGGCCCAGCAATTGTGGGCCTCCTAGGCGGCCAAGTCGATGCGATTGCTACTGGCCCATCTTCTATCGTGCAGCAGATTAAGGCGGGTAAGGTGCGTGCTTTAGCTCATTGGGGTGATGGCAGATTGGCCAGCATGCCAGAAGTACCTAGCTTCAAAGAAATGGGCGTGAAGATTGAGTTCTCGCAGTGGGCAGGATTATTTGTACCAAGCGCCACTCCTGATTACATTACCAACAAACTCCGTGAAGCTGCCAAGCAAGCATCAACGGATGAGCGAGTGCGCTCTGTGATTAATGGTGCTGGTAGTCCAATTCAATATCTAGATGCCCCAGAATTTAAAGTCTATTGGGATAAAGAATCTGCGCAGATGGGAGAGATTGTCAGAAAGATTGGTAAGGTGGAGTGATGAAAAAACTTCTCATTCCCATACTGTTGATTGGCGTGACTTATGCTCATGCCGCGTCTGTGCAGGAGCAGATGGAGCAAGATCCTAAGATTAAAGCAGCGATTGAAGAGTTGGTCATTGCGAATCATATTTTGTATGACCAAAACGCTGTTGATGGTTATGGCCACATTAGTGTTCGCAACCCCGTCAATCCCAATACTTTCTTTTTAGCAAGAAGCGTCGCCCCTTCGACAGTGAAAGTCGAAGACATTATGGAGTTTGACATGAGTGGTAAGGCGCTGAATGGCGATACTCGGGTTGCCTATGGCGAGCGTTTTATACATAGTGGTATTTTAAAAAATCGCCCTGATATCAATTCAGTGATTCATGGGCATGCGCCACCAATCTTGCCTTATGGTTTAACGGGCACGACGCTCAAGCCGGTGTATCACATGAGCTCCTTCTTGGGTGAGGGCGCGCCCATTTTTGAAATACGCAATTATGCAAAACCCAATCCTGATACGGATATGTTTGTGAGCAATGTGGATTTAGGTAATGCCTTATCTCAATCCATGGGATTGCAATATTTTGTCTTGATGCGTGGACATGGTTACGCAGCTGGTGCAGATTCGATTAAAAAGGCAGTGTTCAGGGCGGTTTATGCGATCCAGAATGCCAGCATTCAGGCGGATGCGATGAAGATGGGACAAGTTCAATACCTCACCCCTGGTGAAGCCTCGATTGCACAGGAAACGATCGAAAAAACGATTGGCCGACCATGGCAGCTTTGGTCTGAAAGAGTCAAGAAAACACAATAAGGCCTTAATCCATTAGCATTGCCAATAATGTAATAAAAATACTAAGAAAGCTAATGATGAACTTTAAAAAACAGACCTATATTTTGGCCGTGGCACTACTGGGTGCTCCTGGATTAGCGCTTGCCCAATCAGGTGAGAGTACTTATAAGCAGGTATGCGCTGCCTGTCATGGCGCGGGAGTTTTGAATGCTCCTAAATTTGGAGATAAAGCCAAGTGGGCTCCATTGATTGCGGAGGGACAGGTAACATTGACAGCACATGGTTATGTTGGCGTGAGAGGAATGCCTGCAAAAGGCGGTAATCCTAACTTAAGCATTGAGGGATTTGCTGATGCGCTGGTCTATATGGTGAATAACTCGGGTGGCAATTGGAAGTCCCCAGATGTAAAAACCATTGCTGCAATCAATAAAGAAGTAGAAGCACGTAAGGCAGGATTAAATAAGAAGCAATAAAGAAGTCAAGATGTAGCCCTAAAGCAGTAGAAGTCTGAATTGATTTAACAAAAATATAAACAGAGATTACTCGGAGACAACATGATTCGTTTTCAATCATTACATAAGCAATTTGCTTTTCTTTGGGGTGCTATAGCGGCTTCAGTGCTCAGCACCTCTTTGGTATTTGCTCAACCATTCCCCAATAAGCCGGTCAAGATTATTGTGACTGCTGCGCCAGGCGGCACTACCGATATTTCATCACGCGCACTGTCTGATATCTTGGGCAAAGAGCTGGGACAAAGCGTGATCGTTGAAAACAAAGCAGGTGGGGCAGGCATCATTGGTATTCAGGCTTTACTCGCAGCACCTGCTGATGGTTACACCATGGCGATGGGCAATATTGGCCCAAACGCGATTAACTATAGTCTTTACAAGAGTCTTCCATACAAGATGGAAGACATGGAGCCGATCACGATTGTGATTGCCAACCCCAATGTATTGGTAGTGAACCCAGAGGTTCCTGCAAAAACAGTTGCTGAGTTAGTTGCTTTAGCAAAAGCCAATCCTGGTAAATATTCTTTTGCATCTTCAGGTCGTGGTCAATCTATTCATATGTCTGGCGAGTTGTTTAAAACCCAGGCTGGTATCGACATTATTCACGTGCCATACAAGGGCGCTGGTCCAGCATTGGCTGACCTATTGGCTGGACAGACCAGCATGATGGTGGATAACTTACCTAGCTCGATGCAGTACATCAAAGCTGGAAAATTACGTCCTCTAGCGGTCACCAGTAAGAACAGGGTTCCCGAGTTGCCAGATGTGCCAACCATGATTCAGTCGGGCTATCCAAACTTTGAAGTGACTGCTTGGTTTGGTTTGTTTGTTCCTGCTGGTACACCAAAGCCTGTAATCGACAAGCTCTATGTAGCAGTCAAGAAAGCACTTGATTCTCCAGAGATTAAACAACGTTGGAAAGATTTGGGTGGTTGGGCGGTAGGTGATACACCAGCAAATACCAAACTCTTTATTGCTGCTGAAAAGAAGAAGTGGGAGTTGGTTGCTCAGCAAGCCAAAATCGAGGCTGAATGATCTAGTCTGAGTAAAGAGCATTCAAAAACAAAAGGGGATCTCAATGAGATCCCCTTTGTTGTTGGGTGGCGGGTAATTTAGTCTGCCTTGACGTTGGCATCCTTAACAACCTTAGCCCACATATTTAATTCACGGGTAATACGTTTGCTAGAGTCTGCTGGCGAAAGGTAGTTCACATAAACGCCGGCAGCGAGCATGCGCTCTTGAACATCTGGACGCTGCAAAATAGTTTTGATGTCTGCACTCAATTTATTCACGATAGCAGAAGGGGTTCCTGCTGGAGCCTCAATACCAAACATACTCACGACATCAAAGTTCGGTAATCCAGTGGCTTCTGTAACAGTAGGCACATCTGGCAACTGGCTAATGCGTTTAGCAGTTGTCACAGCCAGAGCTCTTAACTGACCCGCTTGAATAAATTGCAAAGCGGCTGGAACCGTTTCAGACATACTAAGTACTTGTCCACCAACCAGGTCAGTCATGGCAGGGCCGCTACCTTTGTAAGGGATGTGCAACATATCCAATCCAAGTTGGAAGCGGAACATTTCCATGGCGAGACGTTGGGGAGCACCAGCACCAGAGGATGCAAAGGTCAGCTTGCCTGGATTGGCTTTCGCATATGCAATGAACTCTTTCATGTTCTTTACAGGAACAGATGGATTCACGACAAAGACGAGAGGCACAACGCCGACAATCGCTACTGGAGTGAAATCTTTCTCCAGGTTGTACTTAATCTTGTCTTTATCTAAATTGGTGTTAATGGCATGGGAGGTTAGGGCGCCCATCAGCAATGTATAGCCATCAGCAGGAGACTTAGCAACTAAATCGGCTCCAATATTGCCACTGTCACCAGCGCGATTGTCCGGTACTACTTGTTGATTGAGGCTCTTGGATAGTTCTTGCGCCATGATGCGACCAATTACGTCCGTTGCTCCGCCCGGAGGGAAAGGGATCACGAGTCGGATTGGCTTATCCGGATAATTTTTGACTGCTGCATCGCTTTGAGCGATTGCAGGCGAGGTAATGAAGGTGGCGAATAAGGTGGCACATACGGCGGCGCCAATCCAGTGGGTCAGTTTTAGTCTCATGTTGTATTTTTTTATATTGGGTTGAATTACAGGTTTCCATTATCTACAGAAATGGGCTTTCTGCGCTAGATCAATGAATTATTACATTCCCTAATTACAATGAATGCATGACCCTAGAACCCCACCAAATTGAGATCATTGGTTATTGCGCTGCATTCTTAACCACGGTAGCCTTTTTGCCCCAAGCAATTTGGTCCTGGCGCACCAAAGATCTCTCTGGAATCTCCTTGGGTATGTATTCTTTATTTACTGCGGGAGTGGGTTTGTGGCTAGTCTATGGCCTCATTATTGAAAAGTGGCCCCTGATATTGGCTAATGCGCTGACTTTTACCCTGGCTCTCAGTATCTTGTTATTGAAATTGCGTCATACTTCTAAACAAACGAAATCAGAAAAATAACCCCTTCAGAAAGGTAAGTCATGAGTTCAGCTTTTGTTATCGATCCACCAGTGCAAATTTCTTTGCCGGTAACGGGTGATACCCGTCGCTTTGCAGTCAATCGTATTTATTGTGTGGGTCGTAACTATGCGGATCATGCGCGTGAGATGGGTCACGATCCTGATCGTGAGCCACCATTCTTTTTTATGAAGCCGGCAAACTCGATTGTGACTGATGGTAAAGACATGGCTTACCCAAATCTTTCCAAGGATGTTCATCATGAAATTGAGATGGTCGTAGCAATTGGTAAGGGTGGCGCAAATATTGCCGCTGATAAAGCCTTGGATCATGTGTATGGCTATGGCGTTGGCTTAGATATGACCAGACGTGATTTGCAAGGCGAGGCAAAGAAGATGGGACGTCCTTGGGATACTGGTAAAGCCTTTGATCAATCTGCTCCCTGCGGTGAGATCACGCCAGTGAGTCAGTGTGGTCACCCTAGCCAAGGCGCCGTCAAACTCTTGGTCAATGGTGAAGAGCGTCAGTCAGGCGATCTCAATCAACTGATCTGGAACGTACCTGACACTATTGCATACCTCTCGACATTATTTACTTTAGAGCCAGGCGATCTGATTTATTCAGGCACACCTGCAGGAGTAGGCCCAGTGAAAAAAGGTGATGTACTAGAAGGTAGTGTTGCGGGTTTGAAGAATCTTAAAACTAAAATCGTTTAATACTCCACTGGAAAAATCAAGACCATGAGATTTTTTAGAACGCTTGCAGTCATCATGACTGCTGGTTCATTACTTGCCTCTTGCGCCAGTAATGAACCAGTGACTCCTGCAGCAGCACCAGCCCCAGCAAGCCTCTATACCAATGCAACACCTCTGGATTTACGCCTTAGTGCGTGGCCATATCCTTATCCAACCAAAGAATTTAAGACAAGCTTGCAAGGTGTTCCCGCTAGCATGGTCTATATGGATGTACCGGCAGTAGGCAAGCAAAAGGGCGCAGTGTTGCTCTTTCATGGCAAGAATTTTTCAAGTGATTATTGGGCACCCACCATTGCAGGCTTAACGCAGGCAGGGTATCGCGTCATCGCACCCGATCAAATTGGTTTTGGTAAGTCTTCTAAGCCTAATGTGGCCTATCACTTTGATGATTTAGCTGCCAATACTAAGGCCTTGCTTCAATCTTTGGGTGTCAAGCAAGTCTCTGTGATCGCAAATTCGATGGGTGGCATGGTGGGTGTGCGCTTTGCGCGCCTTTATCCACAGACAGTGCAAAAGCTGGTGTTGGAAAATCCTCTGGGCCTAGAGGATTACAGTAAAGATATTCCGCCACAGCAAAATGACAACTTACTGAAATTAGAGATGGCGCAAACAGAGACAAGTTATCGCCGTTTCTTGCAAACCTATTTCCCAAGCTGGCAACCTTCTTATGAAAAGTTTGTAGAGGTCTATGTGCGTGTTCAAAAAGGACCGGACTATCCTGCATATGCAACAACCTCAGTGCTGACCTATCAAATGATTGCTGAAAAGCCTGTGGTTGGCGACTTGCCTCAGCTCAAGATGCCGGTATTGCTGGTCATTGGCCAGAAAGATCGCACAGTCTTTGGTAGACGTTTTGCTCCACCTGAAGCCGTAAAAACTCTGGGTAACTTTCCAGAGTTGGGTAAAAAGGCACAAGCGACTATTCCGAATGCGAAGTTGGTGCCGATTGAGAATGTTGGTCATGTCCCCCATGTAGAGGTGCCAGATCTATTTATCTCTACGGTAGTGCAGTTCTTAAATCAAACAAAGAACTAGCGAGCTGATACCCACTTTGGTGGGGGTCATTTTGTTGTATTCAGCTTTACTAAAGCAAGCATTCCAAGAGACCATTCTTCAAGCGCTGAATTTACTGATTTACCCGACCCTACGGTCTCCTGCGCTAGAATTCTCTTATGTATATGTTCCTGCCTTTTCTGACAGCATTCATCGGACTCGTCTTAGTCTGGTTTGAGAAGCGTATGGCAGGCTTAGTCATGCTAGCGATCACTGTCCTCATCTTGATGGCTTGGTTCCGCTTTCATGCAACTTCTCACCTGAACCTGAGCTTTTAATCATTGTGAGCAAGCATTCATTTCCTTCGCTAGCAGCATTGGGCAATCAGCTTGCCTTGTTGGCAGTAATTGGCACTTTAGCTTATGCCTTTATTGACCAACTCTATTTTGGTGAGCTGCCTTGCCCTCTGTGCTTAATGCAGCGCATAGGTTTTGTGATCATTGGTTTTGCCTTGGTGCTCAATATTCGTTGTGGCGCCCACTCCGCGCATTATGGTTGGGGCATTATGGGCGGCTTAGTGGGTATGATGGTGTCGTTGCGCCAAGTGTTTTTGCATATCTTGCCGGGCGATAAAGGATTTGGTTCAACCTTCTTAGAGCTCCATTTTTATACTTGGGCTTTTGTGGGCTATCTCGGATTAATGGCAGGCCTTGCTATTTTATTGATGCTACCCAATCGTGAGGTGCGTTCACGCTCCTGGTTTGCCAATTCCTTAATCATTCTTTTTATTTTGATCGTTTTGGCTAACCTCGTTTCAACCTTGCTCGAGTGTGGCATTGGTCCCTGTGCTGATGATCCAGTTAAGTATGACGGCTTGCTGTGGTTAAGATCCCGATTTGGTATTTAAGTGAGTTTGCCCACTGTATTGGGCTTTAAGATGATGCGATTCTCTCAGGCGGCCAAAAGCCTACTTCTCTTTTTATTCTTCGGTACAGTTACGCTGTTAGCCCAAGCTCAAACTACACCCAACAAGAATACAAATTGGCCTAAACAAGCGATTCGCATCATTGTGACCTTTACCCCTGGCGGCGCCCCAGACATTTTGGCGCGTGTATTAGCAGAAAGCTGGCAAAAAAGTTTGGGTGTGCCAGTCCTGGTTGAGAATCGCCCTGGATATGGCGGCAATATTGGCGCCGATCTCGTTGCTAAGAGTGAGCCTGATGGCTATACGCTGCTCATTGGTACCGTCGGTATACATGCGATCAATGGCGCTCTTTATGAAAAGATGTCTTTTGATCCAGTGAAAGATTTCACACCAATTAGTTTCTTGGCTAGCACTCCTAACGTCCTCATCGTGAATAAACAATTGGGTGTGAATAATCTGCATGAGCTCATTGAGCTTGCAAAAGCAAAACCCAATCAACTCACCTTTGGCTCTTCTGGTGTAGGTACCTCATTGCATATGTCTGGTGAATTATTTAAAGAGATGGCGGGAATACAAATTCGACATATTCCATATAAGGGGCGCGCACAGTCTCTTCCAGATTTAGTGAGTGGTCGCATCTCAATGCTCTTTGATAACTTATCTTCTTCATTGCCATTAATTAAAGCGGGGGAAGTGCAGGCTTTGGGTGTGACAACACTTAGGCGCTCGCAGGCCGCCCCAGAAATCCCCACATTAGCCGAGCAGGGGCTTCCTGGCTTTGAGGCGGTTTCTTGGTTCTCATTGATGGCGCCGGCAAACCTTCCACCAACCATTCAAAAGCGCCTCAATCAATTAACCAGAAACGCCTTAAATATGCCTGAAGTTAAAAGTCGTCTCTTGATAGGTGGTTTAGATCCTGCACCAGGTAGCCCTCAGGATCTCTCTAAATTGATTGCCCAAGAATCTGCCAAATGGAGTAGGGTGGTACAGCAATCTGGAGCAAAATTAGATCAGTAAGATAGCGCCGATAAGGGCTCTAATAAGGGTTCTAATAAATAAGTTACTTTCTTGTCAGCTTGGCTGTATTTGAGGCGTTATTGATAGTAAGACGTGAAAAAACGAGAATAGAACTATTCAGAAACATCAGACCGCGCAGGACCAAATAGGGGGTCAACCATGAAACTCATCAATCAATTCAGCATCTTAGGAATTACCACTGCCGCTTTACTTGCATTTGCACCCTTGAGTGCTCAAGCCGGTAATGTGGGTTGGAATGTTTCAGTGGGCGGTGGTTATGGAGGCGGCTATGGCGGAGGTTGGCGACCAGCAGCTTATGGTCCAGGATGGGGACATGGCTGGGGCCCAGGTTGGCGGGGTAATTGGGCTGGATATTATGGCGGCCCTTACGCTGGTTACTATGCACCACCAGTGGTTTACGCTCCACCACCAGTAGCCTATATGCCACCACCTCAACCGATGGTGTTGGCAGCACAGCCGCAACCCGCAGTTTGGTATTACTGCGAGGCAAGCGGTAAGTATTTTCCATACGCGCAAGAGTGTCCGACAGGTTGGCAAACACAGCCGGCAACGCCACCAACTAGCAACACCCTACAAAGACGTCCGCAATACTAATTCAATTTATTTTAAGAACGATTAAAGGTTTTTTATGAAACGATTTGCTCGTATCGCAGTATTGACTGCTTCTGTTATTACATCGTTGATTGGATGTGTGTCTGCGCCTACTGGCCCAACGATTGCGATCATGCCGCGCGAAGGTAAGCCATTCGAAGTATTTCAACAAGAAGATCAACAGTGCCGTGAATTTGCAGCCAACGCAGTGAAGGACACGAGTAATGCTGCATTAAAAGAAGGCGCTACGAGCGCGGCTATTGGTGCCGCGTTAGGTGCTGCAGCAGGTGCAGTGATTCAGGGTGGTAGCAGTCAGAATATTGGTACAGGTGCAGGTGTTGGTTTGTTAGGCGGTGCCGCGATGGGTGCCATGAACTCTGCTGGTAAACAAAACCAAGCACAAACCCAATACAACATTGCATATCAACAGTGCATGTATTCCAAAGGCAATCAAGTTCCTAGCTACGCAGCACCGGTTTCAGGATCAGGCTACCGCTAAATCCCTCGCTAGCTCTACAGCTTAAGAGGTGGATGCGTCTGTTCATAGCGCTCCGCCGTTCTTCTGAAGAGGTAAAGTAGTAAGCAAGCAGCTAAACCTAAGCTGATACTATTGCCTGCCCAAAAGCCATTGGCGCCCTGCAGGAATGTCGGCGTATTGCCTAATACGTTAAAGCCAAGCAAGTACCCGCCACCAAGACCGACGCCCCAAAGTGAGCCTGCATAAATGAGCATAGGCCAAAAAGCAATGCGATACGCCCGCAATATAAAGGCAGCAGTCACTTGCAATGCATCAAAGATTTGATAGAAGGCAATAAATAAGAATAGTGGTACAGAGAAAACTTTTACCGCTTCAGGTGGATCATATAAATCTAGCAACTGCATGCGGAATACCCAGACTGCGATACCAATCGTGATGCACAAAGCCGTTGTAAAGAAAACTGAAGACCAACCTATCTCTTCAGCTCGCTCTGGCTTATTTGCACCAATGGATTGAGAGACTAAGGTCATCGTCGCAATGGAGAGTGATAAGGGCACCATATAAATCACAGTACCCATATTGGCCACAATTTGATGTCCCGCTAAAGCTGTTGTACCAAGGCGCGCGATAAATAGCGACATGAAGGTAAAGGAAGTCACTTCAATTAAGTAACTAAAGCCTATGGGGGTACCCAGTTTCAATAAAGTCCAAATGCGATGCCAATCAGGCAAGCTAAAGCGCTCGAAAATCTTGAAGGGGCGATAGAAGCGATCAAACAAGACAAAACCTAGAGTCATTAATAACCAGGACCAGTTAATGATGACGGTGGCAACCGCACAACCAGGCCCGCCCATACCTTCAATGCCTAAGCCGCCATAAATAAAGAGTAGATTTAAGGGTAGCTTCAGCGCTAGACCAATGAGTTGTACGACGGTAATCACTGCAGGGCGTGAGACAGCATTATGCAAAGCCATCAGCACACGCATCCCCATGCTTGCAGGCAAACCCAAGGCCAGAATGCTGAGATATAACTTAGCCTTATCTTCAATATCGGGACTAATGCGTGAGATCGCCAATAGATGATCTGCGTTTAGCAAGATAAAACAACCCAGTATGGTAAGTCCTAAGGCAAGCCAAGTAGCTTGTCGCACTTCTTCACCAATCTCGCTATAGCGTTTAGCGCCAAAGAGCTGTCCCGCAATAGGAGCAAGGGCAGATACAACACCAGTCAGGCCAACATAGATGCTGATAAAGATCGCTGAGGCCATTGCCAGAGCGGCTAAGTCATCAGCTGAGTAGCGTGCGGTCATCGCTGTGTCGAGTACACCAAAAGCAATAACTGCTAGTTGACCAATGAGTAAGGGGCCAGCAAGTTTGAGTAGAGCGGGGACGTCCTCGCGAAGGCGCGATAGCTTAAAGTGCAGCACGCCTTATTCCGGAATAACTTCGTATAGACGTAAACGTTCATCGCGGTCAGCAGCACGACGATCTTCCCAGAGAAGGTGAAGCTTTTTATTGTTCAACTGCGCATAAGCTTTTGCTTCAGATTGATTGTGTGTCAGCATCCAAGGGCAATTTGGATCATCGCGCAAATTGAATTTTGTGAAATAGCTAAATGAAGCGAGCTGAGCGGGACCAATATTGCTGGTATTGATACAGCCGCCACCAGAAGGGACTACTTGTGCAAGACGAGCCGATACAGGGCGGTAGGTTTTAGCAAAGTTGATGGTTGGCAACCATAAAGTCATGAGCAATACCCACATCAAGGTAGTGCCTGATGCAGAGATAATCAAGCAGCGCCAGATTTCTTTAGGGGCGCGTGAAGTTCTCCAGCGTACTACGAAGAGCCAGACACCCGTAATCGCTAGCGCAACAATAAAGGCAAGCCAATTAAATTGACCTTCAAAGCCCGGTAGTAAGCGAGAGATGTTGGCGGCAGTGGTTTCTGGATAACCAGTAACTTTGGCTAGCCAAATAATCCAAATCGCCAAAGCAATTAGCGTAAAGCTGAACATCGCAAACCAGTCAATGAAACTAATCATGCTGCGCTTGAGAATGGGTAAGCTAAAGGCTGCAATGATGGATAGGCTTGGGATCATGATCATGAGGTCGTGTTCATTCGCCTCAAGGCGGAACAGCACATAAATCAAGCTACCAATAAATAAACTCAGTGGAATGCAAAGGTGAGGAGCGCGCCAAGCACCTGCTTCGTTAACGCGACCCCAGTGCGCTAAAGAGATTGCAGCCAATGGCCATACTGGCCATGCGTACGCCCAGAAGTTCACGCTCAAGAAACCCAATGATTCAATAGAAGGTGTAGAGCGCATCTCTGGCATATTGCGCCAACCCTCTTCGGCGATATGACGCCATTCATTAGGTAAGCCAGCTACGTACCAAAGTATGGGCCAAAGTGCAAAACCGATTAAACCTAAAACAGTGCTGGTCAGCGTCCAACGAAAACGTAACTTCGCATTACTTGCAATTACCGCAATGATGGTGGAGGTAACGATGATCAAGCTCAGGGTGAGATTGCTAGAGAGGGCCACAATCGCAATGCCAAGACCAGTCCATAAACCGCCTTGCCATGGCTTATCTAATCCGCGCACAGTACCGTAGAGCACGATGCTGATACCCATGAGTTGCGCCATCATCGGAGTGGTTTCATGAGCGCGTTGAGCTAGGCCTACGCACGCCAAGAAGATCAGGAGTGCACCATCAGCCAGCGTCATGCCATAACTCTTCATATCGGGTTGACCGCCAACAGCTAAAGCCATTGGCTGTACTTCACGACGACGACCCAATAAATAAGTGGCATACCAAATGGCTAACGCTGCAGCAAAGAAGCAGATCGCAGAATACAAACGTGCGGCATTAGCAGCACCAATAAATCCACTAAATAATTTAATGAGAGTGGCGCCCATCCAATACGGTAGAGGTGTGCCAAGAGAGACGTCGCGACCTGCTAAGTGGGGAACGAGCCAATCGATAGAATCGCCGCGAAACAAAGTCCACATCCCGCCAAAACCGATAGCATCTTCATTCTTCCAAGGATCGCGGAAGAAGAGGCCTGCGAAACCATAAACCAAAGTCAACGCAAAAATAATGATGCGCGGAATCGATTTAGTAGCGGCGGCGGTTAGTTTGACCATGAACTCTATTTAAGCAAAACGACAAATAAAAAAGGCAGCAAACGCTGCCTTGATTATCTCGCAGAGAAGGGCATTGCCATACCCCGCGAATATGAGGTGTATTAAGCCTTCTTCTTAGCTGGCTTTTCAGCAGCTTTAGCTTCTGCAGCAGCCGCTTTTTTCTCAGCTGTTTTAGCAGCGCCATCACCGGAAGCCTTAGCAACAGCTTTAGTACCGAATTTCTGACGGAATTTCTCAACACGACCAGCGGTATCCATGATTTTTTGGGTGCCGGTGTAGAAAGGGTGTGATTCAGAAGAAGTCTCGATCTTGGCCAATGGATATTCATTGCCGTCTTCCCACTTGATGGTCTCTTTAGTAGCCATTGTGGAGCGAGTCTTGAAGCTGAAGTTATTGGAAACGTCTACAAAGACGATTTCACGATATTCGGGGTGAATGCCAGGTTTCATTTTTGAGTCCTATTAGCGGGTAGCCGTTTAAGTTAATTAACCTAAATACTTTCCCAAGTTAAAAGCAGTAAAGGCGAAATTATGCCATGAAATCAATAACAAAGCGCACTTTCGGGGTCCAAAAAGGACTAAAACAGCCCTCTAGACCCCTAAATTAGCCTCCGCGACGCATGAGGTCGAAGAATTCGCCGTTGTTTTTGGTTGATTTGAGCTTATCCACGATGAAGTTCATCGCCTCGATATCGTCCATATCAGCCAGCAATTTACGTAATACCCAGATCTTTTGGAGGTTCTCAGGTTTTACCAAGAGTTCCTCACGGCGGGTACCGGACTTATTGAGGTTGATCGATGGGTAAACACGACGCTCAGCCAAACGACGCTCAAGGTGCACTTCCATATTGCCGGTGCCTTTGAACTCTTCATAGATGAGATCATCCATACGGCTACCAGTTTCAATCAGGGCAGTTGCGATGATGGTCAATGAACCACCTTCTTCAATATTACGTGCCGCACCGAAGAAACGTTTTGGACGTTGTAATGCGTTCGCATCCACACCACCAGAGAGAACTTTGCCTGATGAAGGAACTACGGTGTTGTATGCGCGTGCCAAACGGGTAATCGAGTCAAGCAAGATGATCACATCTTTACCCATCTCTACTAAACGTTTTGCTTTTTCAATTACCATCTCTGCGACTTGAACGTGACGAACTGCTGGCTCATCAAACGTGGAGGCAACCACTTCACCGCGAACGGAGCGTTGCATCTCAGTTACTTCTTCAGGGCGCTCATCAACGAGCAAGACGATCAGAATGGCTTCGGGATTATTTGCTGCAATCGCGTGCGCAATGTGCTGCATCATCACGGTCTTACCGGATTTTGGTGAGGCGACAATCAGACCACGTTGGCCGTAACCAATTGGGGAGATCATATCGATGATGCGGCCAGTTAAATTCTCTTCGGCCTTGATATCACGCTCTAAACCGATGACACGGTTCGGGTGCAAAGGCGTTAAGTTCTCAAACATGATGCGGTTCTTGAGGGCTTCTGGAGCCAAACCGTTGATTTTGTCCACCTTGACCAAGGCAAAGTAACGTTCACCATCTTTAGGAGTACGAACTTCGCCTTCTACGCTATCGCCAGTGTGCAAGTTAAAGCGACGGATCTGTGCAGGAGAGATATAAATATCGTCTGGTGAAGCCATGTAAGAGGCTTCAGGAGAGCGCAAGAAACCAAAGCCATCTGGCAAGACTTCCAAAGTGCCATCACCAAAAACAGTTTCACCTGCTTTAGCGCGTTTCTTCAGAATCGCAAACATTAATTCTTGTTTGCGCATCCGTTGCGTATTTTCAATCTCCAGGCTGGCTGCCATTTCAAGCAGAGCGGATACGTGGAGGACTTTGAGTTCAGTTAATTGCATGTGGTTCTCGGGTGTGGATAAAGATAAAAATGAATAAGGGGATTGTGTTTTGGGATATCGCTGCGCTGAAAGAGATCACGCAGATGTGGAAAAACAGAATTTTGGAATTTGCTAGAAAGAAGGGGGAGGTAAATTGCTGAAAAGGGCGCGTTTCTTAAAAATCCTGAAAGCGCTGAACTACTGTTAAACGCAATACTACACTAAAAAACGGGTCTGACAAGTGCTAGAAACAGGTAAAAGCCACAGGCTCAACTGGTGAACCTGTGGTCTGAGACGATTTACAGATGACTATCAATAAATGCAGTCAACTGGGATTTGGCCAAAGCGCCTACTTTTTGAGCAGCTACGGTACCGTTTTTGAATAGGATCAGGGTCGGAATTCCGCGAATATTGAACTGGGCAGGTACGCCTTGGTTCTCATCTACGTTCATTTTTGCGATTTGCAATTTGTCACCATACTCACCGGAGAGCTCTTCCAGGATTGGACCAATCATTTTGCAAGGACCGCACCACTCAGCCCAGAAGTCGAGCAGAACAGGTTTATCGGACTTGAGGACGTCTTGTTCGAAAGAGGCGTCAGTTACATATTTAATGCCGGCACTCATGAAAATTCCTTATTTAGGCTTATTTAGCGACTTGTTTAATTGTGGCGTTACAACGCTTATATTAGCAATAAGCGAAACATTCTGCTCAAAATAGATAAATTACTCCATTCATGCCTCACCCATTCCCGTCAACTTCTGATCAAAAGCAAGTGCAGTCATGGGCAATTACGCCTGATGCCAGCGCGCTGGAGCAGTTGGCGAAGGGTATTTGGACTTGTGCGGCGCAAACCCAGCAGCGCCCTTTGGTGGTGCTTAGTACAGCAGGCCCCCTCATTGGGGTAAGGGCGGCCCTCGAAAAACATCGCCCCAGTGATCTTGATCCCAAGATTGCGTTCTTGCCACAAGTGATCAGTTTTGCTGATTGGTTAGATGCCGCACCTGGCGCATGGAAATTTCCAAAGAAACAAACGGATTTAGAAAAATGGTTGGGCGTCTATTCCACTTTACGTAATCACAAAGAATTGCAAGCGTGGTTTAAAGCAGAAAGTGAAACGGGTGCATGGGGATTGGCACAGGCGATTGTGGAGGCATGCGACACATTATCGAAAGCGGTGAGCCCACAACTACAAAAACAGATTCATGCACTGATTAAAGAGGGTCATACCAAACAAGCCAATATTGGTGAAGCATGGCTTCAACAAGCACAAATATTGTTGGATGGCAACGTTACCAAGGTCTATTCTGGAATGGCGCGTAAGGTCGTAGACCAGGAGGCTAAGGTCTTACTCGAGTTCTGGCGTTACACCGCGAGCGTAAGTGACCCCGCTTTTCATAATCAGTTTGCAATGGCTGCACATCTAGATGCCCTTGAGCTTGCTACGCAGGCCAATCAAGTAAGACCACTCATTTGGGTTGAGACCGCAGATTCAGCGCCAATAGATCAAGAGATTATTGGCCACTTTTTAAATGAATATGCACAGCACGCACAAGTGATAGAGGTCAAGATGGATTGGCAGGATGTGGGCTTGTGGGCAGAGGCTATTGGCACTGAAGATGCGCAAACACAAGCACTCACTAATGCCATACGCGCAAAAAGTAAAGGGTGGCGCCTCATTTCCGCAAAACGTTTTGAAGAGTTAGCTTGGGCTGCAGCTAAAACCATTGAGCAACATCTCATTAACAATAAAACGAAGCTAGCGCTTGTAGCTCAAGATCGCTTGGTAGCGAGAAGGGCGCGCGCACTACTCGCAAGGTTAGGCCCTGAACTCAATATTCGAGATGAGACTGGTTGGAAGTTATCAACTACTCGTGCAGCGGCAGCGCTTAATGGTTGGCTGGAATTAATCAGGGCGCCCAAAGATGGCCCAAGTGCAAAAGCATTGCTTGAGTTTTTGCAAAACCCATTTTTGGATCTAGGAAAAATTCTTAACCGTAATCCTGATGCTTGTATCGGACTGATTGCAGAGCTCGAAGATATTTTGTTAACCAGCAAAGCAGAGTCCGGTTGGAAAACCTTCCACCTCGCGATTGAAGGCGCTAAAGATAATGCAAGCAAAACCGGAACAAACTTACCCAGCGCTGCCTTATTAGAGTTATTACAGTTTGTCAGAGAGCGTCACCATGAATGGTTAACGCTGAAGGTCGATTGCGAGAAGGCTTATGTACAGTTGCAGGCTAATCTCGAGGCAACAGGGATGGCACAAAGCCTGCAGAAAGATTCAGCTGGTAAGCAGTTGTTAGAGGTGCTGAAGACATTTGATTTGAGCAAAACACAGTATCAGGAGGTGCCGATTCGCTTAAGTGAGTGGCTCAGTTTGCTGAAAACGGTGATTGAGGGTGCAAGTTATCAAGAGGCCGGCAAAGAAGCCAAGGCTACATTAAGCATTCTCCCGCTCAGCTCGACCCGCTTACGTGACTTTGAAGCGGTGGTAGTTGTTGGCTGTGATGAGCAACAGTTGCCAGCCTATTCAGAACCACTATTATTTTTCTCAGATGCGCTCAATCAACTCTTAAAGACCTCCACCATTGCGATGCAGTTTGTACAACAGGCAAGAGATCTCTCTCAATTGCTGGTGTCTTGCGCCAATGTGGATTTGCTTTGGCAAAGTAAGAGCAATAACGGAGAGCCCTTGCGGCCATCCGCATGGATACAGCGTTTGCAAAATCAAATTGGGTGGAAAGCAGTACCAGCACAATTACAAAAACGTAGTTTTGAGCCTAAGCCAATGGAGATGGCAGTAGCCCATTTTGAAGAAGCGCTACCTCTACCGCTATCAATGAGTCCTAGCGCCTATAAGGCTTTGCGGGATTGCCCATATCGCTATTATGTGCGCAGCTTATTGGGTTTGCGTAAGAACAAAGGATTTGATGAGGGCTTTGATGCTTCATTAGCGGGACAGACTTTACATAAGCTCTTAAAGCGTTTTTATCAAGCACTGAAAACACGGGAGCATACTAACCCTGAGATCAAAACAGATCAAGAACAAAGACGCGCTTGGATGGAAAAGAGTCTGACTATGCATTCTGAGCAAGAGTTCGCATCTTTGATCGAAGGTGATGCCAGGGTGATGGGTACATTAAGAGATTGGCAAAAACAAATTCCGAGCTTTATCGATTGGCAGTTACAGCGTGAGCAGGCTGGTTGGCAATACTTTGATGGTGAAGTAAAGGTCGGTTTTGATTTACCGTTTGCAGACGCAGATGGAAATCCCAAAATGATTCGTATTGAAGGCTTTGCTGACCGTTATGACGTCAATATTCATGACAACACACTAGCTTCAGTAATCGATTACAAAAACCAACGCTTTGAGAAGATTAAGTTACGTGCTGAACATATCTTGGATGATCCGCAATTATTGATCTATGCACGCGCTGCCAATGAAGAGCTAGAAAACCATAAACTCACTGGACATAGAGTACAGCAGGCTGAGTGGGTAGCCCTGAAGGCTGATATCTCCAAGGGTGAGCAGAAGGCCGTTCGCGGTCAAGACGTGGTGGATATGCCAGCAATGATGCAGCAGTTTTCTGAGCAAATTACAGATGATATTAAGCAGCTTTGGGCTAAAAAGCCTATGCAAGCCTTTGCACCAGAAGGTGTATGTCAATACTGTGAAGCTCGAGGTATTTGCAGAAAGGGTATCTGGTGAGTGATCAGATAAATTCGCCAATGAATGCGCAGCTGAATATGCTTCCAGAAAAGCAAAATTATTCAGAAAAGCTCGCATGCGATCCGCAACGTTCGGTTATTGTTTCTGCCTGTGCTGGTAGCGGAAAAACGTGGTTGCTCGTTGCACGCATGGTGCGACTATTGCTTGATGGTGTGAAGCCACAAGAAATTCTCGCGCTGACCTTTACGCGAAAGGCCGCACAAGAGATGCGTGATCGCTTATATGGATTATTGGAGCAATTCTCAAAATGTGATGATGCTGCATTAATCAAAGAGCTCATTGCTAGAGGGATTGAAGAGAGTCAGACCCCAGAGTATTTGCCCAGAGCAAAAGCGCTCTATGAAGAAGTGCTCGCGAACCCGCAACCGATTGTGATCGACACGTTCCATGGTTGGTTTGGTAGGTTGCTCAGTGCTGCTCCAGTATCAATAGGCATCCAGCCGGGATTCAAGCTACGCGAGGATGCTAAGCGCCTTCAGGAAGAGTGTCTAGATGATTGGTGGGGCGATCTCACGCCAGAGCTTAAAGCCCATTACGACGTATTGCTGAAGTACTTGGGCTCTCATGAAGCGCAAAAACTCTTGATGGGCAGAAGCAGTCTCTTTAAACAACGAGGCGCATGGACTTTCTTTGAAAAAGAGTGCAATGAGACTGGAGTAAGTCCAGTTAAGCGTTTAATGCAAACATTGCATAAGCTCGATGTACCTAATCCATTGCTAGCCCAGTGGAATGCGCCTAATACATTAGAGGATTTACAGTTCCTAGCTCGTACCTTTGCGAATAGCAGTGTTAAGGACAGTGACCTTTTGAAATACTTGTCGCCTGCAGTCGCTTGTAAAGAGCGTGGTGGCAATGTGATGGAAGTAGCGAGCACTTTTCAGACAACTTTTTTAACAAAAGAATCGAATTACCGGTCTGGCAACGATAAAATTTTGGGTGATGCTAAAAAATATCTTCAGAAAAATGGCCAAGAGCATCGTATCGATGAGCATATCGCCATAAAGCAGGCTTGGGGCCATGCTTTTGAGGATTACCTCCTCTGGCAGGCTGAGCACGATGTCTTGGCTATCAATCAAGCCTGGTTTGCACTCAATCAATCGATGATGGCGCATGCTAATGCTCAAAAAGAGAATATGCGTGTGCGTGACTTTGATGATCTCGAGGTTGGGGTTAGCTTGCTCATGAGTGATGCTGCCAATGCTGCCTATCTGCAATCTCGCTTAGATGCTAAATACAAACAAATTCTGGTAGATGAGTTTCAAGATACCAATCCTTTGCAGTGGCAAATCCTACGAGCATGGCTAGCCGGGTATAGCGAGGGTGATGAGAAGCCAAAAGTATTTATTGTGGGCGACCCTAAGCAATCAATCTATCGATTCCGTCGTGCTGACCCAAGATTATTTGTGAGTGCCGCACAGTTTTTGCATCAACACCATCAAGCTGCCTATATCGAGCAAGATAAAACTCGCCGTAATGCTTATGAAATTAATGCCGCAGTCAACAAGATCTTTCAAGGCGAGCAAGTGCCGCCAGATTATCCATATTCAGAGCAACATACCCTTTGGACTACACCTGATCAAGGTAAGCCAGCAGATGCTTATGCGCAGCAAGGCGAAATTTATTTACTACCGCTGATCCCCTATGAGGAGCAGTCTCAAGAGCTCCGAGAGGGAAGTGCTTTTGATAAGGCAATCGCAGATTCCAGCGAAACAGTTGCTGTGGTGCAGCGTCAGCACGAAGGAGAAACGGTCGCTCGCTTGATCAAAGAAGTGATTACCACCCACAAGGTAGCTGATAAAGAAGGTGGCGTAGAAATATGGCGGGACGCTCGTGCGAGCGACTTCCTATTGCTAGTCAAGCGCCGTAAATTCTTGCCCCAGTACGAAAGGGCGCTGAGAGATGCAAAGCTTGCTTACGAGAGTCCACGCTTAGGCGGCCTCCTCAATACACTTGAGATAGATGATTTGATTGCCTTGCTAACAGTACTCGTTACACCACGTCATGATTTGCCGTTAGCACAAGTTCTCAGAAGTCCGATCTTTGGCTTTCCAGAAAAACAAATGCAGCAGCTGGCTGTTGCGATGACTTCTGGCCAATATCGCTGTTGGTGGGATGCATTACAAGACAGTCAAGATGCAACCTTACAAGGAGCGGCACGTTATCTCAAGCACTGGCATCTTCTGGGTGAGCGTTTGCCGGTGCATGACCTACTAGATCGTATTTACCAAGAGGGTGATGTCCGTCTTAAATACGCAGCGGTTTGCCAAGATCTTGATCGCCCACAGGTCTTAGCTAACTTAGATGCCTTCTTAGAGGTGGCGTTAAATCAAGACGGCGGTCAATATCCAAGCTTGAGTCGTTTTATCCAGGAGATGAATGCCAAGCGTAGGGGAGATGATGATGAAACGCCCGATGAGGGTGATGTAGACGCAGCAAGCGATGAGAATTTAGCTGAGGTAGATGAAGAGAGCGAGATGTCAGAGGAGGATCGTCATAAGCGTGTTCGCTTGATGACGATTCATGGCGCCAAAGGATTGGAATCACCTTTTGTAATTATTTTGGATGCCAATAATACTGATACTAACGTTGACTATAGTGGCGTATTAATTGATTGGGCACCACATGAGCAATGCCCCTCGCATCTTTCATTATTCACTTCTAAAACATTGACGAGCCCACGTGTTGAGATCAATGAAGCCGAAAAGCATATCGGTGAAAAGGAAAATTGGAACTTGCTTTATGTGGCCATGACTCGTGCTCGCCAGGGCTTATGGATCAGCGGTAATGCGCAGAAGCCAACAGCGAATAATCCAGATGGGTTTGATAAAAGCTCTTGGTATGGCAAGGCAAGCCAGGCTGAAGTAGCCGTATATCAAGTCAATGGAGATGTGGCAACGTTAACAGTGCCGCAAGCCATCAAAGCCAAAGTAGAAAGCGCAGTTGAAGATTTTGTCTTGGAGTGGAATCCTGCACAAGAAAGTTATACCCAATTACTCAGTGATATCGAAGATGGCTTCACAGTAGAGGTGTTTACTGGTGAGAGTGGAAAAGCAGCAGAACCTGATCCAGAGATTTTGGAAGAGGGAACGCATTTTCATAAGTTACTCGAGTTCCTCACCCCAGACTCCAATCAAACAACTAAACCTTCAATACCCAATGAGCAAGAGGTCATGAATTGGTTGGGTGTAGATCAAGCACATGCTCAGAAAGTGATTGAGCGCACCCAGAAAGTATTAGAAGCAGCAGAACTGAAACCGTACCTCACATCAGGACGGTGGATTGCCGCATGGAACGAACTCGATATTGCAAGCAAGGAAGGCAAGAGCTATCGAATGGATCGATTGGTCGAACTAGATGACCATATTGCCATCATTGATTACAAGCTCACTATTCCAGAAGTAGGAAGCGAGAAATATGAAATGTATCGCAAGCAGCTCCAAAACTATCAAGCAGAACTTACCCGTATTCGCAATGACAAGCCCAATAAAGCTTATTTAATCTCTTCAGCAGGCAAGATTCATCAAATTGGCTAGGCCAAAATCCCCTTGAATTCCCCCTAAAAGCCCCCATATAAGTGGGGGATAGCAGAAATCCCCAAACTAGGGATAATGAAATTCGCAGTAAACATCCTATAAGGAGTCGTTATGAAAATGCGTAATCTAATGAAGGTACTTGCTGGCGTATTCGCAAGCGCAATATTGCTGACTAGCAATGCAGTGTTTGCTGAGGCGACTTTGCCAGAGGTATATCAAGCTGTGCAATCTGGACAATTGGCCAAAGCCGATACCATGATCAAAGAGGTTTTACAAAATCATCCGAATAGTGCCAAGGCACACTATGTTGCTGCTGAGGTTTACCTCAAAGAAGGTAAGGTAGATGCTGCGCGCAATCATTTCGTTAAAGCAGAAAGTCTTGCGCCAGGCTTGCCATTTGCTCAAGCAGAGTCTGTACAGAAATTGCAGATGCAACTTGCTGGTGGTGCAGCAGCTCCGGCTGCCGCTCAAAGTTCTATTTTTAGCAACCCCATCTTTTGGGGTTTGATTGCTATTTTAGTTGTGGGCATCATTATGGTGATGAGACGTCGTAAGGCTGATGCCGTTCAAGTCTATAACGCACCAAGCGCTGGTTACCCCGGTACTCCAGGCGGTCCTGCGGGCTACCCTGGTGGCCCTGGTTATCCTGGGGCTCCCGCTGCAGGCGGTATGGGAAGTGGCTTGATGGGTAGCTTAGCAACTGGTGCCGCCTTAGGCGCTGGTATGTATGCCGGTCAAGCATTAGCCAGCAATCTCATGGGTGGTCACGATAATGGACACGCTAATGCGAACCCGAATCCAAACCTGACTCAAGTTGGTGGTCCAACATCCTTAGATCCTAACTTTGGCGTACGTGATGGTAGCTCTTGGGATGATGGCGCTAGCTCTTGGGATGACGGTGGTGGCGGTAACTTTATGGATGATGTCTGATCGGATAAGGCAGGGGCTAGGGAGCAGCAGTTAAACTAGCCCCATGGAATATTTTGCAGAAATCATTGAGACCCTTAATCCCTGGCTTTTTCGAGCCAGTGTTTATCTCTCTAACGCATTTCTAGATGACCCTGCAATACTGGCATTTGCTTTTTGCTGAAGTATTAAAAAGTAAGCGCCCAATAAAAAACCACCGAATCCCGGTGGTTTTTTATTGGAAGCAAGAGCAGTAGAGCAGTAATTTTATTTGACTTATTTAATCATGCCCGCATTCTTAGCATCATCCATCGCTTGAGCAGTTTTCTCTTTCATGAAAGCCGGCATCTTGGCTAATGGCACATCCACCAATACAAATCCAGACTCCTCCAACTTCTTCTTGGTCTCAGGATCAGCATTGAGCTGTGCAAAGTAGTCAGACAGCTTCTGTTGCAAGATCAGTGGAGTTGATTTTGGTACGGCAACACCACGATAAGCGCCGTCTACCCAGTTCAAACCCAACTCTTTAAAAGTGGGTACGTCTGGTAGAGCAGGGTTGCGTTTCTCAGTAGCGATTGCCAGCGTGCGCACCTTACCTTTTTGCTGAATCGCTAAGGGCAAGTAACCCATTGCGCCATCTACGTGCATGCCAATCAACGCAGTAATCAAATCACCCGTGCCTTTAAAAGGTACGTAATTGATTTTGACGCCAGCCAATTTGTTCAAACGCTCAACAGCCATATGGTTGGCTGAGAACTGAGCGGAACCTGCTAAAGACATCTTGCCCGGTTCTTTTTTGGCGGCTGCAATAAATTCTTGATAGGTCTTGTAAGGGCTGTCTGCAGAAACCATTAAAGCATCTGGTGTGAAGTGATAGTAGTAGATGGCATTGATATCTTCAGTCTTGTACTGAATACCTTCTTGTAAAGGTTGCAAGATCGTATGCGGAATATTGACGCCAACCACTGTTGTGCCATCAGCAGGATATGTATTGAGAGCACTCCACACTAGAGCGCCACCTGCGCCAGCACGGTTAATCACCACCATCGGCTGCTTAAATTTCTTAGCAGAGATTTCGGCTTGATAGCGCGCTACTAAATCAGACTCTCCAGCAGGCGGGAAGGGGATGATGTACTGAATCGTCTTATCTGGGAACGGCTGCGCGTGCACTACCGATAGCAAGCCGAAAGAAATAAAACAAGTACTCAGTAAAGCAGTCAGTAATTTCAAGAGCTTCATTTGGAGACCTCCTCGATCACAGCATTCGTCACATCACTCATCATGGCAGTACCGCCTAAATCACGGGTATGTAGTTTTGGATTCGCAGTCACTTTTTCAATGGCAGCCATTAATTTGGCGGCCAAGGCTTTTTCGCCTAAGAAGTCGAGCATCATCACGGCAGACCAGAAGGTGCCAATTGGATTGGCAAGACCTTTACCCATGATGTCAAAAGCAGAACCATGAATCGGTTCAAACATGGAAGGATAGCGGCGCTCTGGATCGATATTGCCAGTCGGTGCAATACCCAAACTACCAGCTAATGCAGCAGCTAAGTCGCTGAGCACATCCGCATGCAAATTGGTTGCCACAATGGTGTCTAAAGATTCAGGGCGATTGACCATCCGTGCGGTAGCGGCATCGACTAATTCTTTATCCCAAGTTACATCCGGAAAATCTTTAGCAACGAGCTTGGCAATCTCATCCCACATCACCATGCCATGGCGCTGCGCATTGGATTTAGTAATGACGGTAAGGTGCTTACGAGGACGTGACTGAGCTAACTTAAAAGCGTAACGTTGTACGCGCTCAACCCCAACGCGCGTCAGGATACTCATATCCGAAGCGACTTCAATCGGATGGCCTTGGTGTGCTCTGCCGCCTAAGCCGGAGTATTCACCTTCAGAGTTCTCGCGCACGATCACCCAATCCAGTTGATTGGGTTTGCAATTACGTAGAGGTGTTTCAATACCGGGAAGAATGCGAGTGGGGCGCACGTTGGCGTACTGATCAAAGCCTTGGCAAATCTTTAAACGCAATCCCCACAAGGTAATGTGATCTGGAATATCGGGATCACCAGCAGAACCAAACAAGATGGCATCTTTAGGTCGTAAAGGATCAAGTCCATCTTCGGGCATCATGATGCCGTGCTTGCGGTAGTAGTCGCCACCCCAATCGAAGTGCTCAAACTCAAAAGCAATCTCAGGATGTTTTTTGCTTAAGGCGTTTAAGACCTTCTCACATTCGGGAATAACTTCTTTGCCAATTCCATCACCTGGAATGGAAGCAATCTTGTACGTCTTCATGGGTCTCCTACTATTTTTATATTTTTTAAACTACTTAGTAAATTATGCCCCTAGATCTCAGTCTGAGAGACTAGGGTTTATGACTACTTATTCAATGGGATCATCTATCCAGGTGACTGGCGCTGTGCGTCTACGGTCAATCTTCAGATCAAAGATATCAAAACGGTTGTAGTAGCCAACAACATCATGAAATTGCTTAGGTTCAATGCATTCTTGTAAATCAAACTCGGCATAGATGATGCCCTCTTTACCTTGAATCGATTCACCAATTTGTGTGCCTGTTGGGCTAATGAAAAAAGATTCTGCAGCAGGAGTATTTTTTAGAATATCGCCTACCGCTGGATCACGCTTCACTAAGAAGTCGAACATTGCTTCATCCATATGTGCTGCACAGACAATGCCAAAGCATTTGGCTTCGAAGGAGTGGGCAGAGGCGCGAATACGATTAGCGTTGAGATTATTAAAGTTACCTTGTTTCGGGTCTTTGGTCGGCCATACCGGAGGCCAGCTAGAAATATGAATCTGCTCTTTTTGCGCCATGAGTGCAAAGCGTGCCAAAGGATTTGTGTTCTCTCCACAAATCAAGCCGCCAATATTGCCAACTGGCGTATGGCTCACACGCAGGCCAGCCCCATCACCCGGCGCCCAAATCAGTTTTTCATAAAAAGTGGGAACAAGTTTGCGATGGTGATTCAGAATTTCGCCCTGCGCGGAAATCAGTACATTGGAGTTCCACACACAGCCGACGCTATAGGGACTCGTTTCACTAAAGCCCATTGAGACAATCATCTGATGTTCTTTGGCGGCTTTGCAAAGTGCTGCAATTTCAGGGCCATCAATAGCAATACTGTTGTTGACGAAGCTTTCAAAAAGATCATGGTTTTTCATGGGCGCCCATAAAGCAGCCCAAACCGGAAAGCCTGGAATAAAAGATTCTGGAAATGCTAAGAGTTGCGCCCCTTTGGATGCTGCCTGTCCAATCGCAGTGATGGCCTTGGCGGTTGTAGCGGTTTTATCTAAAAAGACCGGGGAGAGGTGGGCTGAGGCAACCGTTGTTTTGTTAGGCAAGATGCTGACTCCATTGGGTATTGATCTTGTACTTTACTGGAAGGGCGGGCTGCTTGATGCGCTCAAAACAACAAAAACAGGCTCATTTTTACGGTTTTTACATATACTGTATAAACATACAGTATATTAATGACTATGACGCAAGCAATGACCTCCCCAAAAGCAACCCTGAGCCAGGCCCCACAAGCCTTGGCAGGTCATTTTGCGGCCTTTGAGCTCAAACTCCTGAGTCACCGAATTTCAGCAGGATTTCCCAGTCCAGCGGCAGATTACGCCGAGGATGGGCTAGATCTGAACCATTACCTCGTTCAGAACAAGCCAGCGACCTTCATGTTTACCGTGAAGGGGGATTCGATGTTGGGGGCGGGCATTTGCGATGGCGACAAGGTGGTTGTAGATAAGGCTCTCAAACCAAAACATAAAGATATCGTCGTGGCAGTGGTCGATGGTGAGTACACCATCAAGCGCCTCTATCAATTACGTGGTCGCATTGAACTGCAACCAGAAAACCCTCACTATCAACCCATCACTTTTAGTGAAGGTAGTGAATTGCAAATCTGGGGAGTAGTAGTTGGGGTAGTGCGCAAGTACAGCAATGCCAGTACGAGATATGGCAAGGGCAATAAATCATGAACCCACTTTTTGCGCTCGTTGATGTGAACAACTTTTACGTTTCTTGTGAGCGGGTATTTCAGCCTAAGCTAGAAGAAGTGCCGATGGTAGTGTTATCGAACAATGATGGTTGTGCAGTAGCGCGCAGTGCTGAAGTCAAAGCACTCGGCGTGAAGATGGGTACACCTTGGTTTCAGATGGAGGCGCTTGCGAGGAAACACGGTATTCAGGCTTACTCATCGAACTACACCTTATATGGTGATATGAGTAACCGCGTAGTACAGGTATTGCGGGGCTTTACACCTAATCTTGAGGTTTACAGCATTGATGAGAGTTTTCTGCAAATCGAGACAGTCTTAAAGCAATATCAAGACACTATCGAGCTAGGTCAAAAGATCAAGCAACAAGTCAAACAAACCACTGGCTTACCAGTCTGTGTTGGTATTGGTGCCAGCAAGACACTTGCTAAGCTAGCAAATCACTTAGCCAAAAAACACAAACAGTTCTCCGGTGTATGCGATGTCAACGCCATGAACAAAGAAGAGCTCTACCAGTGGATGAGCGAGACTGAGGTAGGTGAGGTCTGGGGTGTTGGTAGGCAGATTGCTAAGAAGCTCAAAGCCCAACATATTCATAGTGTGTTTGATCTCTTGCAAGCCTCACCACAGGCCATGCGTCAGCAGTTTGGCGTGGTGATGGAACGCCTCTGTTATGAACTGCGTGGTACTTCATGCTTGCAACTAGAAGAAGTCGCGCCAGCCAAACAACAAATCATTGCCTCACGTAGTTTTGGTAAGTTAGTGACTAGCCAGGTAGAGCTAGCCCAGTCCGTTGCAACCCATGCATCACGGGCAGCGGAAAAGCTGAGAGGCCAAGACAGCGTGACGGGCGCGCTCACAGTATTTATTCAGACAAACCCGTTTAAGCAGCATGAGCCACAGCATCATCAAAGCATCACGATTCCACTAGCAGATGCAACTGATAACACGCTGACCTTAACGAATGCCGCCTTGGCAGGGCTCAAGCAAATCTATCAACCCAACTTTCGTTATAAAAAGGCAGGGGTCATTCTGAATCTGATTAGCGATAAGCCAACGATTCAGCCATCACTCTTTGAGGATGTAGAGAGTAAGGGTAAGTCAGCCAGTCTTATGAAAGCAGTAGACGAGATCAACACACGCTTTGGCAATGCTGTCATTAGATCTGCAGCTGCAGGTACAAATGGCACGAAACAAGTATGGCAAATGCGATCAAACAACAAGTCACCGAACTACACCACGAAGTGGGATGAGTTGCCGGTAGCTCGTTAAGTAAAGACGCGAGGAAACATATGAAAAACAACACTACACCCACCATTTTTAACTAGCTCATTTCGTGAGCTTTTGACCCACTAATCTGAATACATAGCAGCAATTAAAAAGTAAACAGCGGTAGTAAATAAGGAGAAACAAATGAACACATTAAGCAACTTGATGAACAACTTCAACGGCATTTCATTGGCAGTGATCATGATCCTGTCTTACTGCGCAGTGCTGAAAAACACCAAGCGTCATGAAAGCGAAACAAAACAAGTCTTTAATCGTAGATATCGTTAAAAGCAAAGCGCTAAAGAATATGCAGCAAGCCTAGAGGGGGAATAAGGAAATCACGGATTCCTTATTCCCTAGTAAAGGCGCATCAATAATTCCCCTAACTTTGCTGTGCCTATTGCGTGAATAGAAAACTCGTTAATATTCGCACATGAATCAAGACAAACAGACCTTCTTGGATAAGAAATTACGGCCATTGCCGCGCTGGATCTTTATGTCCCGCTGGTTGCAGGCGCCTCTCTATATTGGCTTGATCGTCGCTCAGGGCGTCTATGTATGGCAGTTTTGGATTGAGTTGGTTCATCTGATTCAGATGATGGCCAATAAGAGTATGACAGAGACTGCTTTGATGTTAGTGGTCTTAGGTCTGATCGATGTGGTCATGATCTCTAATTTATTAGTCATGGTCATTGTGGGCGGATGGGAAACATTTGTTTCGCGTTTGGAACTAGAGAATCATCCTGATCAGCCTGAGTGGCTCTCTCATGTGAACGCAGGAGTCCTGAAGGTGAAGTTGGCAACCGCCATCATTGGTATTTCATCGATCCACTTGCTCAAGACCTTCATTAATGCAGCATCGTATGATGAGAAAACCCTCATGTGGCAGACTCTCATCCACGTTACGTTTGTATTGTCTGCTCTCGCAATTGCTTATACCGAAAAGATTGTGACAGCAGCGCACAAGCCTCACTAATTACCATCAAAGGCTTGCTCCGGCAATGAGCAAGCAATGCTTACGAAGTGGGTGAATGATGATCGAGAACCCGTGTTTTGCATGTGGCATGTGTTGCCAACACTTCCGAGTCAGTTTTTACCACGGCGAAATTGAAGGTGACGGAGTAGGGACAGTTCCAGCAGAGCTCACGACAAAAATAAATGCCCACCTAGCGTGCATGAAAGGTACTGAGAAAGGGGGTGCCCCTTGTGTTGCACTCAGGCATACGCAAGAGGAGGGCTGGCGCTGCTCCATTTATGAGAAGCGCCCCAGCCCTTGCCGAGAATTCAATATCCTCAACGAGAATGGTACGCCCAACCCTGATTGCGTGAAGCTACAGGAGTTTGCTAGGCAACAGCGCCAAGCTAAAAATTAACGCAGATTTAAGCTCTTCGCAATTTGACTAAATGCAGCGTACTCTTGATTGAGTTTGTCTTGTAAATCTTTGCCACTTAATACCGCAGAAGACTCACCAACCTCATCTAAGTAGCGTAATGTATCTGGCTCTTTCATAGCTTTGCTGTAAGCCTGAACAATTTGATTGATGCGTTCAGGTTTTGTGCCTTTGGGGGCCAAGATAATGCGCCAAAGCAAAGTCTCTTCTTTGGCAAGACCAATATCTTTTAAAGAACTTGCATTCGGAAACTGTGCATTTCTATTAGCTGAAGAAACCAATAGGCATTTGGCTTTACCAATATTGGCATGCTGCAATACTGGCGGAATAGAGCCCACATAAATATCAATTTGGTTCGATAAGAAACCAATGATGGTTTCGCCCGCACCCTTATAAGGAACATCAACCGCTTCAATATTCTGCGGTCTAAAGATACGCTCGGTAGCAAGCTGTGCAGGGCCACCAAGGCCATCAGTGCCATAGGTATATTTTTTAGGATTTTTGCGCAACTCTTCCATGAAAGATTTGCCATCATTTGCCGGAAAGTCAGGTCGCACACAAAAGATATACGGCGCAGTAGAGAGTTGAATCACCGGAATATAGTCGCTAGGCGTGTAAGGTACCTTGCTAGTTTGTGGAACCACGGTCACAGGCGATGGCCATACACCGGCTAGCGTGTAACCGTCAGGAGCAGAGTTCACCACTTGGCTAAGACCAATTGTGCCGCCCGCACCAGGAACGTTCTGAATGCTGATGGGCCCACCAATAAAACGCTGCGCATCTTTTGAAACGACTCTAAAGAGGGCATCCGTTCCACCACCAGGAGCTGTTGGAACAATTAATTTGGTCACTGTTTGTGCAGACAATGGGCCTTGCAATAAACAGGTCACGCTAAGCCCAACTAGACCCTTAGTGATTTGTTGAATAAGTGAGTGGCGCATAGGAGTACCCTAATCTAAAAGTGAAAAAGTGTTTTGGGATTGTTAATGAAAATATCTTCCCAAATGGTCGAATCGTCAACTGCTGATTGAATCCAATCGATGCAGTCAGCATAAGTAAATACATTTTCATGACTCAACCAGGGCCAATCGCTGGCCCAAACCAGTTGCTTGGGATTGGCGGCTATCAAGGCATCAATATAAGGCTGAATACTGACGCCATCTAGAGAGCCTAGGCGGTAGGGCGCAGAAAGCTTCACCCAAATCTGACCATCGCTAAGACCTCGCAAGGTATTTTGAAAGGAAGTGCTATGAATGCCAAGCTTGGAATCAGGATTGCCAAAATGATCTAGGACTAAAGTGGCACCACTTGCCAAAATCTGAGGAACCACATGCTCTTGTAAGTGATCTTCTAAAAATAACTCGATATGCAGACCAAGATCTTGCGCTATTCCTAGCAAGGTTCGATATTCCACACTGGTGATATCTGGAATAGATTTCTTTTTAATCCAATTCAGACGTATGCCTTCAACACCATGCTCACGCATACTGAGTAATTGGCGCTCCAGATCAGCCTTTGCCATATTGGGATCGGCAATCACTGTGCCACGAAGATGATTAGGGTAGTGCTTGAGGGCTTCTAGTAAGAGAGTGTTGTTAGGGCCATAAAAACTGGGCGCCGTTAAGACTCCATGTGAAATCCCATGGGCACCCAAAACAGAAATATATTCAGTAGCGCTGACATCTCGAATAGGGCGAGAGTGGATTTCAGGGGCTAATGGGAGATCTACGGCCATGATGTGGGCATGACAATCGATTCCGGTGACGACCTGTTTTTCTTGCATTTGTCTCTTGGTTCATCTTTATAATTCTGTAAAAAGGAGACTACCATGCCCATGCACTTAGGCACGAGATTGCGCAAGCTCATTAATGAGAGAAGAGGCTTACTGGTACCAGGGGCGGGCAATGCTCTCGCTGCCAGAGTGATTGAGGATGCAGGCTTTGAGGCGGTCTATCTCAGCGGGGCAGGTCTAACGAATCAATTCTATGGAATACCTGATCTTGGGTTTATTGGCTTGAATGATGTTGCGGCGCACACCGCTGCCATCAGAGAGGTGATTCAACTCCCTTTAATTGTGGATATTGATGTTGGCTTTGGTAATGCAGTCAATGTCCACCACACCATTAAAGTTCTTGAGCGTGCAGGTGCCAATGCTGCGCAGATCGAAGATCAGGCCATGCCTAAACGATGCGGTCACTTTGCAGGTAAGATCATTATCAGCAAAGAAGAGATGTGTGGAAAGATTAAAGCGGCTGTCGATGCACGCACCCACGATGATTTTTTAGTCATTGCTAGAACTGATGCCAGATCAATCTATGGTTTAGAAGATGCGCTTGATAGAGCGCAAAGCTATGCGCAAGCAGGTGCGGATATGACCTTTATTGAGGCGCCTGAGAGCGTAGAAGAAATGAAGCTCATCGCGGCCCAAACTTACTGCCCGCAGCTAATCAACATCGTTATTGGCGGTAAAACACCATCCTTGCCATTAAAAGATCTCTCCGAAATGGGTTTTGGAATTGTGCTGTATGCCAACGCAGCCTTGCAAGGTGCAGTACGCGGCATGACTAATGCCTTAGAGCATCTTAAGAGAACAGGCGAGCTTAAAGAAGATCCTGCTTTAGTAGCTACTTTTGCAGAGCGCCAGAATGCTGTTAAAAAAGATGACTTTGATGCATTAGAGAAGAAGTTCTCATAAAACAAAACAACAAACCATTCATCAAAATCAATAGTGCATTTATGAAAACATCCAAATTCTTACTTTCTCTTATGCTTGCTGTCATTGGCACGTCGGTAATGGCTGCAGACCCATGGCCCAATCGCCCAATTCGTTTCATCGTAGGATTTGGACCAGGTGGCGCTAACGATTTAGTAGCGCGTGCAGTGGCAGAAGGGGTAAGCAAGCAATTAGGTCAACCAGTGGTTGTGGAAAACAAGCCTGGTGCAGGATCGGTAGTAGGCGGTGATTATGTTGCGAAGAGCGCGCCAGATGGTTACACCTTTTATGCGGGTGCTGCGGGAGGGGTGGTCACCATTCCGATGCTTCGTAACAATATGCCCTACAAGCAAGAGGACTTGGTGCCTGTTGGCATGATGGCAGTGAGTCCATCAATCATTGTGGTCAATAGCGAATCACCAATTCAGAACTTTAAAGACCTATTGACCAAAGCCAAAAATAAACCTGGCGTCACTTTTGCAACTGCAGGCACTGGGAGTACGCCCCACTTTGTGGCTGAGATGCTGAAGTTATTTGCTGGTGGCGGCGTTTATGAAATCGTGCCTTACAAGAGTGGATCGGAAGCAGTATTTTCTGTAGTTTCTAAACAGGTTGAGGCCACATCAGAGGCTAGCGTAGTGGTATTGCCACAAATTGAGGGAGGCAAACTCAGACCGCTTGCTTCCACATGGAATAAGCGCATTACCCGTTTGCCAAATGTACCCACTACTAAAGAGTTAGGTTACCCAAATATCTTTATTGGTCACTGGTCGGGTATCTTTGCGCCAAAAGGTACGCCTCCGGAAGTGATTGCGAAGATGAATGCAGCAATTCAGGCGGCTTTAGATACCAACGCACTGAAAGCCAGACTCATTCCGCAAGGTATAGAACCAGCGCCTGGTTCACAAGCCGACTTTATTAAATTCTTAACAGAAGAGCGTAAGCGTCTGCAGCCGATTGTGAAGAATGCCAATATGAAAGATGAGTAAGCAACTATGAATACAGTGTTGCCCCGTCTAGGCTTCTTGATTCCGCCAGGCAATCCGAATACTGAAGGTGAAGTCATCAAGATGGCAGGTCCTGAGTACACCATTCACTTTACGCGGATGGTGGCTCATGGCGAAACCGGCAGTCTTGATGGGCAAGATGAGCGCAATCAAACCCAGATTGATCACTTACCTGAAAACATTGAGCTTCTTAAGCTCGTAAAGCCTGCTGTAGTGGCAATGGCTCATACTGCTAGCAGCTATACCCTTGGCAAGGCTGGTGAGGCGGACTTAATCCAAAAGTTAGAGACTCAATTTGAGGTGCCGTTTATCACCGCCTTTGGTAGCGTTGTAAAAGCGCTCCATCATCTCAAGGCTAAAAAGATTGCTTTTGGCACCCCTTATAGCGAGCAGAATACTTTGCGCTGCAAGAGTCTATTGGAAGCTTATGGCTTTGAGGTGGTGAGCTTCGGCAATTTGCCTGGTGTCAAAAATATTTATGATGAAACTACTGAGCGTGCATTACAACTTGTGCATCAGGTGAATAGTTCGGCTGCAGATGCTATTTTTGTGAGCGGAGTCGGAATGCCTACGATTGATATATTGGCTCAGGGCGAGGAAGAGACGGGCAAGCCAGTGATTTCAAGTATTGCAGCAACCATGTGGAATGCACTTCAGCTTGCAAAGATGAACAGCAGTATTCAGCATTTTGGTGGATTACTTTCTGGGAGATATTAAGGTGAAGTTATTTCAACAGTGTTTTGTCACAGTAGCGTTAGTGATTTCCTCTATTGCCCATGGTGCTCCGTTTCCAGAAAAACCGATTCGCTTAATTGTTCCATTTACTGCCGGTGGCAACGTGGATAACTCCGCACGTACTGTTGGACAAGGATTATCTGAGCAATTAGGTCAAAGTGTGATCGTAGAAAACAAACCTGGTGCCAATACTCTTATTGGTGCAGAGTTTGTGGCGCGCGCTAATCCAGATGGGTATACCTTATTGCTGGGTACCCCAGAGAGTCTAGCGATTAACCCACATGTTTATAAAAAGATTAACTACGATCCACTCAAAGATTTGGTAGCGGTAGGTTTAGTGGGTAACTTTCCATTTGCTCTGGTAGTCAATCCAAAATTACCAGCAAACAATATTAAAGAATTTGTAGCCTTGGCCAAAGGCACTCCTGGAAAAATGAACTATTCATCATGGGGTGTCGGTAGTACGTCACAAATTACTTTTGAGAAGTTCAATCAGGTGGCGGGAATTGATTTAATCCATATTCCATTTCAGGGAGCTGCCCCAGCGATCACCGCAATTGCAGCCGATCAAGTACAAGCGATGATGGTGCCGCTTTCAGTGGCTTTGCCTCAGGCAGCAGGTGGCAAAGTGAAAATATTAGGTATCACCACTAGTCAACGATTTGCCAGTGCTCCTGATATTCAAACTTTTCAAGAGCAGGGCTATCCCCTAGTCATGAGTGGCTGGCATTTAATCGTCGCGCCGAAGAAAACCAGCCCAGCAGTTTTACAAACTTTGAATCAACATCTGAATAAGGCACTTGAAACGCAAACGACTAAAGACGCCTTAATTCGGATTGGCATTGAACCAAGCCCAGGTTCAATCGCACAAGCTAGTAAGCTGATGCAGACTGAATACGAGCGCTGGGGTAAGACTGCTAAGGATGCAGGAATTGCGATTGAGAAGGCCGAGTAGTTACTCTGGCTTAATCCCCGACTTCTTAATCAAATTTGTCCAAAGCTCAATTTCAGATTTCAAGAAATTGTTATAAGCGTTAGCACCCAAAGGCGGAATCACAAAGCCAACCGACTCAATGCGTTGCCGTACTTCAGGTGTTTGTAAGGCTTGAATCATGGCGGCTTCTAACTTATCCATCACAGGTTTGGGTGTTCCTTTAGGAGCACTAATACCCGCCCAAGACAGCGCCTGAAATCCTGGGTAACCACTTTCTGCCACCGTCGGAATGGTGGGGTAGAGTGGATTGCGCTGCAAGCTGCTCACTGCGATCGGACGCAATTTACCAGCCGCAACATAAGGCAGTGCTGCATCTTGGTTAATGAAGATCATGGGGATTTCATTAGCGAGAATGGCGTTCATTAGTGGGCCACCACCACGATATGGAATACCAACAATCGGTAGCGGATTGCAATTGGTTTTCGTTTTCATATCGGCGCAAGTGGAGGTTGCTTGACGCAATAACTCCATGGCCATATGACCTGAAGAGGCATAGGTATAGCCGTAATCAAGCTTGCCTGGATTCTTTCTCGCGTAATCAACAATATCTTTTAAGGTTTTAAAAGGGCGATCTGGATTGACCACCAATACATTAGGACCCAAATCAATTAAGGAGATATGGGCAAAGTCTCTCATAGAGTCATATTTGAGATTGGGATCTAGTCCATGGGCAACCGCATTTTGACCAACACCCGTCATCACCAAGGTATAACCATCGGGTTGTGCGCCAGCAGCTCGCTCAGCGCCAATCACACCGCCACCGCCACCGATATTTTCGATCACAAAGGCTTGCTTCAAAATCTTGGTTAACTGTTCTGCAGAAATGCGCGCCATCAGATCAGTGGTGCCTCCAGGCGGAAAGGGCACAATAATTTTGACGGGCTTATTTGGATACTCAGATTGTGCGAACGCAGAAAGCGAGCCAAAGCATGCCAGAGAGCAGATGCAAAGCGCTCTAACTACCTTCATTAAAACGGAATGCCTCATAGTGTCTCCATCTTTAGTTATTTTTAATCACTTATTTTTACTAAGAGTAATTAAATAGCCTTCAGAAAACAAGTACAGACATACCCTTTCCTATAAATCAGGCATTAATATAAGGATATTCAAATCTACGGCCAAATAAAATGACCAAAAAAACCAAAGAATCCCTGCGTAGTGCTCGTTGGTTCGAGCCTGATGATCTCAGGTCATTTGGACATCGTTCTCGCGCAATGCAAATGGGCTATGGTCCTGAGGATTGGTCAGGCAAACCTGTCATTGCCATAGTCAATACTTGGTCAGATATTAATCCTTGCCATACACACTTTAAGCAACGCGTTGAAGATGTAAAGCGTGGGGTATTACAAGCTGGTGGATTTCCGATTGAGCTGCCAGCCATTTCTTTATCAGAGTCTTATGTCAAACCAACTACGATGCTCTATCGCAATATGCTTGCCATGGAAACCGAAGAGCTTATTCGCTCTCATCCAGTAGATGGTGCAGTACTGATGGGTGGCTGCGATAAAACGACGCCAGGTTTAGTCATGGGTGCGCTGTCAGCAGGTCTGCCATTTATCTATCTACCAGCTGGCCCAATGCTACGTGGTAATTGGAAAGGTAAGGTGCTCGGCTCTGGTTCTGATGCTTGGAAGTATTGGGATGAACGCCGTGCCGGCAATATCTCAGAAACGCAGTGGCTAGAAGTGGAAGGCGGGATTGCCCGCAGTCACGGTACTTGTATGACCATGGGCACAGCCGCAACCATGATGGGTATCTCAGAAGCATTGGGCCTTACATTGCCTGGCGCGTCGAGCATTCCGGCTGCAGATGCAAGTCATCCAAGGATGGCTGCTTCTTGTGGCCGAAGAATTGTAGAGATGGTTTGGGAGGATTTAACCCCTGCCAAGATTCTCAATAAGACGAGTTTCATCAATGCGATCAATGCCGCAATGGCAATGGGATGCAGCACCAACGCGATCATTCATTTAATAGCGATGTCACGCCGCGCCGGCAAAGAATGCACCGTGAGTTTGGAAGATTTTGATCTGGCGAGCCGTAAAGTTCCCGTGATTGCCAATATCAGACCAAGCGGCGATCAATACTTGATGGAAGACTTTTATTACGCTGGTGGTATGCCTGCCTTGCTCAAGCAAATGGGCTCTCATCTGAACCCCAGCGCGATGACCGTTACTGGTAAAACGATTGGCGAGAACATTCAAGATGCCCAAGTGCATAACGACGATGTCATTAGGCCGCTCAGCAATGCTATTTATCAAGAGGGCGCACTCGCAGTTCTCAGAGGCAATATCGCCCCTGGTGGCGCAGTGATCAAGCCAAGTGCCTGTGCTGAGAAATTCTTAAAACATACTGGCCCAGCTCTCGTGTTTGATAGCTATCCCGAGATGAAAAAAGCCGTTGAAGATGAAAATCTTGACGTCACTGAAGATCACATTCTGGTGCTAAGGAACGCAGGACCAAAAGGCGGCCCTGGCATGCCAGAGTGGGGTATGTTGCCGATTCCGGTCAAGCTAGTGAAACAAGGTGTACGAGATATGTTGCGCCTATCGGATGCGCGCATGAGTGGCACCAGTTACGGCGCCTGTATTTTGCATGCCTCACCAGAATCCTATATTGGTGGACCACTTGCATTAGTGAAAACGGGTGACCTCATCACTGTTGATGTACCGAACAGAAAAATACAGCTTGAGATTAGCGATGAAGAGCTCAATCAAAGAAAAGCAAAGTGGAAAGCACCAGAGCCTAAATACGAACGTGGTTATGGTTGGATGTTCAGCAAACATATTTTGCAAGCAGAAGACGGTTGTGACTTTGACTTCCTAGAAACCAGCTTTGGTAAGCCAGTGCCAGAGCCAGATATTTTTTGAGTCAAATGAATTCCAATCTACTCTAGAATCATCCAATGAAATGGATATTGATCTCAATACTGAGTGTGATGAGCTTACAAGCCTTTGCCCAAGATAGCGATAACCCTTTTAATGTTCAGATCAACATCAAGCCAGCCAATGGGCGCTTTCACATTAATGCGAATTACTCCGTTCCCATTGCACCTTGTAATGCTTATGCCTTTTTGACGGACTATGAAGCCTCTAAAAACATTGCAGGTGTAGTCGACTTAAAAATTCTTTCTCGGTCTACTAACAAGGTTCGCGTGAGTAGAGTCTTAGAAGAAGACATCCTCTTTTTTCATGTAGAGCTCAAAACGGTCGTTGAATATACGGAAGTGCCGTATCACCAGCTCAGTTTTGAGCAGGTAAGTGGCGATGCCAAACTTTATAAGGGCACCTGGAAGATCCTACCCGATAAGAATAAGACGGTTGTGAAATACGATGCTGTGGTAGAGCTCGACTCTATGGTACCGATGGTAGTGATTGAGTACTTCATGAAAAATAATTTACATGAGCGACTCGAGTCTATGGCTCAAAAAGCAGCCCAATACAAACCCCCAATAGTGCTAGCCTGTAAATAGACGGTTTGGTGTATCGTTTATTCCATTAACCCAAAGGAATTATCGTGAAATCATTATTAGCCCTTGTTCTGACATCCATTGTTTCGCTGGCATTTGCCCAGCAAAAAGGAACCATCATCCAAACGGATCAAGTACAGCAGGCAGTGGCTCGTGGCGCGATTATTTGGGATGTACGTGATGAGAAGAGTTACTTAGAAGGCCACATACCAGGAGCCATCAATATTGGCGAGATCGGTAGTACTCTGCGAGACCCCAATAAAGAGGACTACATTCCTACAGAGCAAATACAGAAGCTTTTTAACAATGCTGGCTTAGATGTTAATAAAGATATTGTGGTCTATGGCGCACGTGGCAATCCCTATACTTATTTTGGCCTGTATACCGTGAACTATTTTGGCGGCAAGAATGCGCAGGTCTACCATGACGGCATTGATGGCTGGAAGCAAGCAGGCTTACCCATTCAAAAAGAACGTCAAACTTTGCCTCCGGTATCAGTAGCACTCATTGCACAACCTCAATTAGTGGTGACGAATGAAGAGATGCGCAAGATTGCTCAATCCAAATCAGTACAGATCATCGATGCCAGAACTCCTGACGAATATTCAGGTAAAGATGTGCGCACGATTCGGGGTGGTCACATTCCCAATGCCATCAATATTCCCTTTGAAGACAATTGGCAAGATCCAGCTACTGCCATTAAGTTAGGCAAGAAGCAGGTTGCCGATAACTCAGGCATGACGCTGAAAAACCAAACGGATCTCAAGCAACTATATGCCAAGCTCGACCCCGATAAAGAGACTGTAGTCTATTGCCAAAGCGGTGTCAGGGCAGCCGAGACTGCTACCGTACTCAAGACCTTGGGCTTTAAGAAAGTCAAAGTGTATGACTCCTCTTGGTTAGGGTGGGGTAATAACCTGAGCGCGCCAGTAGAAGATGAAACCTTCTTAAATGTCGGCGCACTCAATGCGAAGATGGCTGCTATGCAAAATAAAATCAATCAGCTAGAAGAAGCCTTAAAAAACAAAAACAATTGATTCACAGTAATGCATGAGTGGAGTGTAGGAAAGTTATATCCTTTCCTACATCCAATTCATCCCCAGTCCCTATCTATCGCCACTACAAACCTCTACGCTGAACCTTTCTATATAGAGGAGGGTTCGGTTTGCAAGTATCGGTTGAGCGCACCCATAAGACATTACGTCTCTTTAAGATCCAGCTAGACGTCCGAACCGTCCTAGTTTTGGCCATTATTTGGATGATTTGGGGAATATTTAGGATTTTGAAGATCTTCTAAATCTTTCAATTTCCTCCCAGCTTCTTCAGTTAGAATTTCCTTTAACACCACACTAACTAAAGGGGTCGCCGTGCAAAAACAAGTGAAACACTCATGGACAAATAAATTCATTAAGCAATCGGTTGCAGCATCTGTATCTGTCACATTGGCCTTCACACCTTTAATCGGCAATGCTTGTACGAGCTTTTTGATCAAAGGTAATGACAGCGGTTACGTATATGGCAGAACGATGGAGTTTGGTTTAGCACTCAAGTCGCAACTCACCCTCATTCCCAAAAATACGGCTATGCAAGGTGTGGGTGTGGATAGTAAACCCGGAACTGGTCTTAATTGGACAGCTAAATATACTGCTGCTGGCATGAATGGTTTGGGTTTGCCAGTACTCGTTGATGGTATGAATGAAAAAGGTTTGGTCGGTGGTTTACTGAACGCTCCTAATACTGCGGTATATCAGGCGGTAGCACCTGCTGATTCTGCCAAGAGTATTGCGTCAGTGCAGATGCTCACTTATGCCTTGACCAACTATGCAACGATTGATGAAGTTAAAGCTGGATTTCCGAAGATTATGGTGAATCGCTCCATCATTCCGGCATTTCGGAATCAATCGGCACCTGTACGCATGACCTTGCATGATGCGACGGGTAAGAGCCTCGTCATTGAGTATCTGAAAGGCGAGTTGGTGATGACCGATAACCCAACTGGGGTGATGACCAATGATCCTGCCTTTCGAGAGCAGCTCAACAATATTGGTAACTACGCAAATCTAGCCAATGTTGAGCGCAATGCTTTGGTGATTAATGGCGCGAGTTTTGTACCACCAAGCTCCGGTAGTGGTTTGCATGGCCTGCCAGGAGACTACCTCAGTCCAAGTCGCTTTATTCGTGCGCTATTTTTAACTAAGTCCGTACCGACTACTTACACAACTGCTCAGCAAACCAATACTGCTTGGCATATTTTGGGTAGCTTTGATATTCCTCCTGGTGCGATTAGCTTGCCAGCAAGTAATGCCTACGGCGGTGGTGCAGGCGGGATTGAGATTACCGAATGGTCTGTAGTTGCTGATAATAAAAATCGGATGTATTACGTCAAGATGTTTGAAAATACCAATGTGTTGGCGTTTGACTTTAAGAAGATTGATCCCAATGCCAAAGGGGTGCAGTTTTACGATCTTAATAAACCACAGACCTATATTCCTATCAATTAGGGATATTTGATCTGGCTTCGTAAATGCAGGCTGGGGGTGGATGAGCCAAACCCCCGGCACTGGCAGAAATTGGGTTTGGCTGCTTCGTTCCCGACCTGACCAGGTTATCCAACCCACCATGCGGGGAGGCCCATCCAATTCCATTTTAGCTTGTTAGAATGTAAGACATGACAGCATTGGCATTAGCCCGCTCGTGGCGCCCCAAAACATTCTCTGAGCTCGTTGGACAAGACCATGTGGTTAAGGCCTTAACCCATGCTTTGGATCAGGGACGCCTGCATCATGCCTGGCTCTTTACGGGCACCCGTGGGGTAGGTAAGACCACGATTGCCCGCATTATGGCCAAAGCACTCAATTGCACCGGATCGGATGGTTCGGGCAAGATGACTTCGGAGCCTTGCGGAAAATGCCCAGCCTGTATGGAAATCGATGCAGGTCGTTTTGTTGACTATATTGAGATGGATGCAGCGAGCAATCGGGGTGTTGACGATATTGCTGCCCTCCTAGAAAAAGCAGCCTACGCACCAAGCAATGGTCGCTATAAGGTTTACATGATTGACGAGGTGCACATGCTCACCAATCATGCCTTTAATGCCATGCTCAAAACATTAGAAGAGCCACCAGAACACGTCAAATTTATTCTGGCAACGACCGATCCACAAAAGATCCCTGTCACCATTTTGTCCCGTTGCTTGCAGTTCAATCTCAAGCAAATGCCAGTACCACTCATCGTTGAGCATTTAGAAAAAGTACTCGCCGCAGAAAAAGTGGAATACGAAGTCAATGCTCTGCGTGTTCTAGCCAAAGCGGCTCAAGGCTCCATGCGCGATGCTTTATCTCTGACGGATCAAGCCATTGCGTATGCTGCTGGCAAAGTTACCGAAGAATCAGTACGCGGCATGCTCGGCACATTAGATGATGCCTATCTCATTCGCATTCTGGATTGTTTGATTGCCAAAGATGGCGCAAGCCTTTTAGCAGTTGCTAATGAAATGGGAGAGCGCAGTATGTCTTTCTCGTTAGCATTACAAGATCTATCAAGCTTGTTGCAAAAAATTGCAGCAGCACAAGTTGTTCCAGAATCTGTATTGGAAGATTGGCCAGAAGCAGGCGAGATTCGTCGCTTAGCGGGTCAACTGACGAAAGAAGAAGCGCAGCTCTTCTACCAAATCACCATTACTAGCCGTCCTGACTTATCGCTCGCACCAGATGAACAGACTGGCTTTGCGATGACGTTGCTACGCATGTTGGCATTTCGCCCTGGAAACAATCCTGGTGGAGGCGGTGGTTCTGCCTCCTCACCAACAACGCCATCAGCGCCACCTGTCAATACTGCCAGACCTTCTGCTGGATCAGCAGCACCTGCTCCAGCTAGAGCTTCAGCTCCTGCGGCTAAGTCAGCGCCAGCATCTGCGCCTACCAAGCCAGTTGCTTTCGCCCCTGCGCCAGCCGCTGCTCCAGTTGCCGCTATCGGTAATTCAGCAGAGCGCCCTGATTGGCATGCCTTGATGCGTCAGTTGCCTGTGCGCGGTCTCGTGCAACAGTTGGCATTTCAGACAGAGTTACAAAATTGGACTGACTCAGCAGCAGGCGTTAAAGCAACGATCGTGACCCCCATGCCGCAGTTAGCTTCCGAAGCTTCTATTGGTCGCCTAGCTGAAGCACTCACAGCGCACTTTGGTAAGCCAGTCAAGATCGTGGTTGAGAAGGGTGAAGTAGAGGGTAAGACAGTTGCTAAAGTTGATGCGCAGATTCATCAAGAAAAGCGCATGAATGCTGAGCAAATGATTGCCGCTGATCCTTTTATTCAGCAGCTAGAAAAAGAGTTTGGAGCTAAGGTAGTTGGTGGCTCCGTGAAGCCGCTGTAAAGCGTTTTGGTGATTCAACATCAAACAGAAATATATTTTTTACTGCATATACATAATCATTAAGGAAAAGAAGCGATGATGAAAGGTGGACTGGCTGGTCTCATGAAACAGGCTCAGCAGATGCAAGAGAAGATGAAAGTAGCGCAAGAGCAATTGACTGCGCTAGAAGTGACTGGCCAAGCCGCTGGTGGCTTAGTGAAAGTCACCATCTCTGGTAAATACGAGCTTAAGCGCGTACAGATTGATCCAGGTGCCATGGATGATCGCGAGATGTTGGAAGACTTGATTGTGACAGCCTACACAGAAGCGTTCAAACAAGTCGAAGCTGCTAGCGCGCAATTGATGTCGGGCGCAACGGCTGGTATGCCAATGCCTCCTGGTTTTAAGTTACCTTTCTAACGCAATTGATTTAATTTATTTATGGCACGCATAGAAGCGCCTCAAGATGCCCTCGGTCGATTGATCGAGGCATTGCGAGTATTGCCTGGAGTAGGCCCCAAGTCTGCTCAGCGCATGGCCTTCTATTTATTGCAGCATGATCGCAATGGCGCAGCAGTGCTTGCCCAATCATTGGGTGAAGCAGTAGAGACCGTTGGTCACTGCGCCCGTTGCAATACTTTCTCAGAAACCCAAATCTGCAGCACCTGCTCTGATGGTCGTCGTGATCCATCTTTGCTATGTATTGTGGAAACACCCGCTGACCAAGTGATGGTAGAGCAGACCTTAAGCTTCAAAGGCAATTACTTTGTACTGATGGGACGCATCTCGCCACTCGATGGCATGGGTCCTAATGAGATTCACTTTGATCGTTTACTTACTCGCATTGAAGCGCCTGATACCGGCGTGCCCATTCGTGAAGTGGTGCTAGCCACCAACTTCACTAGTGAAGGTGAGGCAACTGCTCATTACATTGGCGAAGTGCTCAAAGCCAAAGGCATTAAGGTCACACGTATTGCTAGGGGTATTCCGGTGGGCGGTGAACTCGAGTATGTAGATGCGGGCACGCTCGCCAGAGCCTTAATGGATCGTCGATAAATCAGACCTTAACTACACTTGATTGAGGAAAAGGGGGCATATTAGCCCCTTTTTTATTGCCTATTTTCTGCTAAAATGTAGTCACAATGAGACTACAAATGATACTTTTAATGTTTTCTTGAGCGGGAGAAGTCAATGACCATTGCTGATACCTATGTCCGTGCCAGGATAGATAGGGCAACTAAAAATAGCGCTTCGCATGCACTAGAGGCGATGGGCTTATCTATTTCTGATGCAATTCGGATGTTGATGTTGCGGATAGCTGATGAAAAGCAGTTGCCTTTTGCTGTGAAGGTTCCCAACGCAAAGACCAGAAAGGCAATGACTGAGCTCAAATCAGGGAAAGGTAAGCGATTTAAAACCAGCAAAGCACTGATGGCGGATTTGCATGCGGATGATTGAAAGATCTTCTGTATTCAAAAAAGACTTCAAACGTATCTACGCAAACCCAAAACACAAAAATAATATTGAGCGTCTTCTATTGAGGGTAATAGAGCTTTTGGTATTGGACAAAAGCTTGCCAGTTCATTTACGAGACCATGATTTGATTGGCAATTGGTATGGACATCGTGAATGCCATATCAAGCCTGATGTATTGCTCATTTACAAAAAGCCTGATGAACAAATATTGAGACTTGCTCGCCTAGGAAGCCACAGCGACTTGTTTGGATAAGTTGTTACTGGGTGTAATTGCACTTGATTTCCTGTGGCCATAGGGGAACTACTTAAATACCGCTTGGAATAGATGCTATAGAGTCAATCTATTACAAAAAAGTAGTTCTACAGGGAGATGGATCATGCGTAAATTTCAATCAAGCAAAGTCTTGGTGGCAAGCTTAATGACTGCTGGCCTCATATTGACTTCCAATATTACTCAGGCACAAGTTGGCTTTCCGCCACCACCACCAAAAGTGAGTCCTGCCGCAGGTGTGATTGATATGCACGTGCATCCTGATCCAGATGTTTTTGGTAGAGCATTAACCGATTACGAATTAGCCACCATTGCTCGTCGCAAGGGAATGCGCGGCATTGTGATTAAAAACCATGTGGTGACAACCAATGACCGAGCGGCTCTCGTGATGCAACAAGTGCCAGGCATTGAAGTGTGGGGCGGTATTGTGCTCAATAAATCCGTAGGTGGTGTTAATCCTTCCGCAGTGGAGTGGATGCATCGCATGTCTGGTGGTCGTGGCAAAGTGGTGTGGTTACCGACCTTTGACTCTGATAAGCATGTCAAGACCCTGGTCGACAAGAACCAATCTGGCATCGTCGTAGCACCGAATGGTCAAGTCACACCAGAGCTTGAAGAAGTATTAAAAATCATTGCTCGTGAAGATTTAATTCTGGCTACGGGTCATATCTCTGCCGATGAGGTAGTGACAGTAGTCAAGCGCGCCAAAGAGTTGGGCGTGAAAAATATTTTGATTACCCATGGCCTGACCAATATTCCAGGCCTTTCATGGGATCAGGCTAAACAAGTAACAGCGATGGGTGCTTATATTGAAATTTGTTATCTGCAATTTATGACTGGCCCTACAGCCCAGTACAAATGGATGACCCATTGGGAAAAAGTCGATGCAACCGTAGTTGCTAAAGCGGTTAAAGAAATTGGCGCGGATCATTTAGTGCTCTCAACCGACTTGGGTCAACAAGGCATGATGACTCCACCAGATGGCGTTGAGAATGAAATTGCGGCAGTCAAAGCAGCGGGCGTATCGCAATCTGACATCGACAAGATGATGAAGAAGAACCCAGCAAAACTGTTGGGTCTAAAAGACTAAGAGGCATTTCCTCGCGATTCCTGAGTGTTTATGTCACGCCTGCGACATAAACACTAGGTAAATTGCCTCTTTTTGGGGATAATTTGGGCTGCGCCACCCTTGGGCTTCAATCCCTAGCGGTGACAGCCTAGTTTTCTCAATCGGAATATAGCCACAGCTTTGATGCTCTGGCATCCAAAGAAATTGTGAATGACCCGCAAGTTTTATCTACTCCTCCTGTTGAGCATTATTTGCACTTTTCTCGGAGCTACTGCGTTTGCGCAGAGGGCGGGGTCGGGTGCTGACCAAGTTGCAAGCTTTGCATCACCGATTCAGGATCTACCGACTGAAGGCGAGTTATTTGGTTTACCGGTAAACGTTCACGGTCAAACTACTTACATCAACCAGCGTTATAACAATTTCACCTCAAGCTATTCAGGGCAAAACAGCTTGTCTGCTTTGAAGTCGATGAGCTACACCTGGTCGGGTACTTTGTTCTTTGGTGCGCGCTTAGCACCTGATACCGATATTTATTTCAATCCCGAAGTGATTTCTGGCGTGCCATTTTCTGGCTTAACTGGTTTAGGTGGCTTCTCAAATGGAGAGGCAACTAAAGCTAATGGTGCACAAGCAAAGTTTTATTCTGCGCGCGCATTTTTGCGTCAGACCTTTAATCAAGAGGGTAGCAAAGTGCTGCTCGAGAATGAGGCCAATCAAATCACACAAACCGTGAGCAGTAATCGCGTGGTTGTCACTGCTGGTCAATTTTCTACTTTAGATATTTTTGACGATAGCCGTTACGCTAAAGATCCTCGCATTCAGTTTATGAACTGGGGCAATATGACCTATCTGGCCTATGACTATGCAGCCGATGCCCGTGGCTACAGTACTGGCTTAGCGGGTGAGTGGTACTTAGATCACTGGGTATTGCGTGCGTCTCGCATGCTCGCACCCAAGACGCCTAATGCGCGCGATCTTAATTGGCAAGTCTTTAACGCCTACGGTGATCAATTTGAAATCGAGCGCCAGCATCATGTTGGCGACTTACCGGGTAAGGTGAGCGTGCTCGCATATCGCAACAAAATGATCTTGGCACGTTTTTCTGATGCAACCAATTACATTCTCCAGGATCCTGCTCAGCGTCAAGGTACTCAAGCCATTAATAATGTGCGCAACAACTACCAATACAAAACGGGTATTGGTATCCATGGAGAACAAGCCTTGACGAAAGACTTGGGTATCTATGGTCGCGCGTTTACTTCTGATGGTCATACCGAGACGATGTCATTTACTGAAGCGGATAACTCTGTCTCGGTAGGTATGGGTATGAACGGTACTAGCTGGACTCGCCCACATGACACGATCGGTATCTCGATGATGCAAAACGGACTATCGAGCTATCGCAAAAATTATTTACAAACGGGTGGCGTGTCTTATTTCATTGGTGACTATGCCGGGCCTACGCAAACGATTAGCTATCGCCCTGAGCGTATCGGTGAGGTGTATTACAACGCCATGGTGGTCAAAAATATCCTAGCGGGATTGAACTTTCAGCATATTCAAAACCCAGCCTACAACTCGGCCCGCGGCCCTGTAAATATCCTGTCTTTTAGGATTCATGCCGAGTTTTAAGGGGTTTACTGAGGCTATCGTTCATTATTATCTTTAGAATCAATAGTTTAGCGATTGGGAATAATTCGACTTTTGGCTTTTGTCCCCTATAATCCTTAAAACCCCCTTTAAATGGGTATTGATGTGATCAAAATCCGCTTTAGGGGCTATAAAAACAGCATTTTTTGATTTGGGGCGGCCGCATTTGTTGATTCACGGCACACGTAAAACGAGCGTAGTAGATTTACTCAAAAGCATTGCACCATATGCAATGACTACTTTTGTTGTTGCCCTATCTTCTTTTTCAGTAACGAGTTTTGCGCAATCGGCTGATAACACGCCAGCAAGTGTGACGGTGCAATCAAGCGATGGTTCATTAACAGCGCCACCGAATGTTGCTATTGGTGCACAACTGAGTTCGCAAGATAAAAATGCAGCGCCCGGTTCTAAGGCAGCTGAATTATTTGCGCCAGTCACCAAAGCCAATACACCCAAGATTTATACCAAGCCCATTGCTAGTGGTCCAACCGAAATGGATCTGCGTCAGCTTTGGAATGAACTCAAGATGAATAATCCGCAGTTATCGTCTTTGCGCGAATCTTATTTATCTGCCAAAGCAACGGTACCGCAGATTGCTGCGCCAGCTAATCCACAGGTTGGCTTAGTGTGGTCAGGTATGCCAGTCAATTCTCCATTTGCTTTGGGTGGTGCGAACGCTCCTAGTCCTGGCTACCCCAATGGCATTAGTAGTAATAACTCGATTTCTGTTGCTCAACCGTTTCAGTTTCCGGGCAAGAAGAGTTTGGCTGCCGATATTGCTGATACCAATGCAGAAGCACTCTTAGCCAGTTCGGAATCCACCTATCTCCAGCTAGGCGCACAGCTATCTACCCTGTACTACAACGCCTTGGCGTCTCAAAAGCAATTACAGGTCTTAAAAGAATCAGTCGTGCGTTTAGAAATGATTAAGAACGTTGCTAAAGCCCGCTATGCCAACAATGCTGCAGCGTATGTTGAATATCTCAATGCGCAAGTAGCGCAAAGCGCAGCGCAAGCAGACCAATTTAATGTCGAACGTCAGTTACAGGTAGGTCTGAATAACATCAATACACTGGTGGGCCGTCACTCGCGTGAGAAGTTAATTTTGCGTGGCGATGTACGTCGTGCACTGACGGGTGTGCCAACCTTAATTGAGTTGGAAGACTTCGCAGAAAGTAGTCACCCCTCTTTAAAGAGTTCCGCCTTGCAACTTGAATCAGCCCGTAAAGGTGTAGACCTGGCCAAGAAAGCATACTTACCTGACTTCCAAGTGATTGGCTCTTCATACACACCACGTGGACCATTCTCTGCGAACAATGGTGCGATGTTCTATCAGTTTGAATTAGACCTCATCATTCCGCTGTATTTCTTTACCAAAGAAAAGTACGGAGTAGAGCAGGCGCAGCGCAATCAAGCGGCAGCTGAGGCGGGCAATATTTCGAATCGTCAGCAAATTGTGTTGGCGGTAAACACCGCATATGCTGCTTATGAGCAAGCCAAGAATCAAACCCAGTTCTTAAAAGAGCGCCAAGTACCTCAGGCGGATGCCGCCTATAAGGTTGGATTGACCCAATACTCCAATAATGGGCAAGGATTTAATGATTTATTGACTGCGCAAACCCAATTGCGTAACTTAGAGATTGCGTTAGCGCAGGCAGAGAGTAATTTGCTGCAGGCGCAAGCAGTATTAATGGTTTCAGCGGGCAAAGAGCCTTTTTAAGGAGTAGCTTTGATAGATCAAATTCTGTCGTTTCTAAAACGCTTGTCTGAGAAGGCAAAGCCGATTTTGCATAAAGGTGCCGAGCATGGCACGCACCATGCAAAAGTCGCTGCTGCTGGTTTGGCAGGTTTGTATTGGAATCTATCTCCACAAAATCGCCATCGTGTACGTTTGGCTGCTTATGCTTTTGCCATTCTTTCGGTTGGTATCGTGGTCGGCCGTGTCACGAACGTAAACCGTACCGTCAAAATTGAATCTTCTGATAAAGCGCTCAAGGTTGAAAAGACGGGCGTATTGGAGTTGAAATTACCAGGCGTTCAACTCAACCCTGAGATTTATGTATTTCAGACTGCTGAAAAGGTACAAGTACCAGTCAATATTAAGGTGCCAGGACGCTTAGCCTTTAATGCTGAAAAATCGAAAGTACTCTCTGCTCGTGCTCCTGGCAGGGTAGAGCGCATCTATGCCTTTGATGGTGCCCAAGTTGATGTGGGTTCACCGATTGTTGAGCTCTATAGTCCTGAGTTCCTCTCCGCGCAGCAAGAATATTTACTCTCTTCTAAAACTGCCAAAGTATTAGAGAGCAGTAAAACCATGAGTGATTTGCTCGGCGATGCACGCATTACACAACAAGCTGCTGCCAACCGCATGAGAAATCTTGGTGCAGGTGATGGCGATATCAAGAGTATTGAAACGACTGGTAAGACTACCAGCAACTTGATCATGCGCTCACCTTTAAAGGGTGTTGTCGTGAAGCGAAATGTAGAACCCGGTTCTGCCGTGAATTCTGGCGATGTCATCACGACCTTAGCCGATCCAAGGCATCTCTGGTTCTTGGGTAATGTGTTTGAACAAGACTTCCGCTTGATTAAGCAAGGTCAAAAAATGATTTTGCGTCTTGAGGCCTATCCAGAAAAAGAGTTCGTCGCCTACGCAAATTACATCGCGCCAACCATTGATCCACAAACCCGCGCATTACTCATTCGTGCGGATGTTGAAAACACTGATGATCTCTTGCGTCCAGATATGTTCGCTGCTGGTTTGTTAACTACAGGTGTTGCCGATGCCGTGGTTGTGCCGCAATCAGCTATTGTCCGTGTGCGCGAGAACCGCTTTGCGATCATTAAGGTGGGCCCTGAAACTTTCCGCCGCGTACCTGTAAAAGGCTATGACCTCAATAGCAAGAGCTTTGCGATTACTGAAGGTGTCGAGCAGGGCTGGCAGGTACTGTCAGAAGGCGCTGTTTTGTTAAACGATCGCTTTGCTAAGCAGGAGGACTAAGTGAGCGTTTTTACCTCCTTTATTCGAGGGGTTATCGAGAAGCGCGTATTAGTCATATTTGCTTCGATCGTGCTCTTGGGTCTTGGCATGCTCAGTCTGAGCAAATTGCCGATTCAACCTTACCCAGGTGTGGCGCCATTGACGATTCAGGCGATCTCACAATGGCCGGGTAGAAGCACGACTGAGGTTGAGCAGCAAGTCACCATTCCAGTAGAAAACGCATTAGCCGGTATTCCAGGTCTACAGGCATTTCGTTCTGTATCACTCTTTGGTTTATCGGTTGTCACCCTGAAGTTCAATGACACGGCAGATCCATTCAAGGCACGGCAAGTATTCATTTCCAATTTAGCTAACGTCAGCTTTCCGCCTGGCGTAACTTCAAGCGTGAGTCCCGACTCAGATGCAACGGGCGAGATTATGCGTTATGAAGTGCGTTCTGAGTACGCCACTTCCACTTTGCTTAAGACATTGCAAAACTATGAGATCTATAAAGAGCTCAAACAAACTCCGGGTGTAGCAGACGTATCTTCATTTGGCGGCAAGGTTCGACAATACCAAGTCATCGTTAGCCCAGAAAGTCTGCAGGCTAAAGGCGTATCGATTAACGATTTGATCTTGGCACTCTCGAATGCCAATAGCAATACCGGTGGTGGCTTATTACCCAGTGGTGAGCAACAGTTTGTAGTCCGCGGCGTTGGCTTGCTGAAGAACATTGATGACATCAAGCAGGTGGTCGTTACCAACAATAAAGGCGTACCAATTCGAATTGGTGATGTAGCTACCGTGCAGATTGGTAATGCACCACGCTTGGGGATGTTCCAGTTCAATGACAATCCAGATTCTGTAGAAGGGATTGTGTATTTGCGTCGTGGTGAGAATGCGACTGAAGTCTTGGCCCGCGTGCGCAGTACCGTGGAGAACATTAATAAGCATGTATTGCCACCAGGCGTTGAAGTAAAACCCTTCTACGATCGCCAGGTGTTGCTCGATATCACCATTGGAACCGTTAAGCACACCTTATTCTTTGGTATCTCTTTGGTTCTTGCAGTCTTGTTTTTCTTCTTGGGCAATATTCGTGCTGCTGCAGTAGTAGCTGCTGTCATCCCCTTAGCTTTGTGTGTGTCATTTATTCAGATGCACTTATGGAGCGTGCCAGCCAATTTGATTTCTCTAGGTGCGATTGACTTTGGTGTGATCGTGGACTCCGCGGTGATTCTGACGGAGAACGTCATGCGTCACTTGGAGGAGGGTGGTAAGCGCTTGAACCAAAGCATCATCATGGCAACCAGTGAAGTGCAGCGTGCCATGATTTACTCCACCGGCATCATCATCGTGGCTTACTCCCCATTGTTTTTCATGGGTGGTGTTGAAGGCATTATCTTTAAACCCATGGCCTTCACCATGGGCTTTGCCTTGATCGCTGCAATGATTCTGAGTCTGACCTTCCTACCGGCGATGGTCTCTTTGGTATTTGGTGAGAACCTGCATCACAAACCACCATCATTCATTACCAAGATCTTGGATGGCTACAAGCCTTTGCTCCGTAGATGGATGGATCGTCCATTAACGGTATTCTCGGTAGCAGTGTTTGTGCTTGGCTTAACGCTCTTGAGTATGACGCGTTTGGGTACTGCCTTCTTGCCAACGCTAGAAGAGAACAATATTTGGCTGCGCGTGACTTTGCCAAATACGGTCGACTTGGATTACTCCGTCAAGATTGCCAATCAGTTACGTGAAACCTTTATGAAGCAACCTGAGATTGATAAGGTGGCTGCACAGATTGGTCGCCCAGACGATGGTACTGATTCGACTGGCGTGTTTAACCAAGAGTATGGCTTGTATCTGAAGAGTCCCGAGAATATGCCAAGCGGCTCTTCTAAGAAGGATCTCATAGCGCATTTAGAGACGGAACTTAATAAGATTCCGGGTGTTACATATAGCTTCTCACAATACATTCAAGATAACGTGAATGAGGCGCTTTCGGGTGTTAAGGGAGAGAACTCGGTCAAGATCTACGGCACCGACTTAGAAGTGCTCGACCAAAAAGCCCATGAGGTCATTGATCAACTCAAAAAAGTGCGTGGCGTAGCGGATGAGGGCATTCTCAAAGAATTGGGTCAGCCAACCTTGAACATTCAGATTGATCGTGAACGTGCATCCCGTTACAACATCAACGTAAACGATATTCAGACAGTGGTGGCTAATGCGATTGGCGGCGCTGCAGTTACTAACTTACTTGAAGATGAAAAGACCTTTGGTATTGCGATTCGTCTGAATGAAGGCAGTCGCAACGACGTTGCAGATATTAGGGGATTATTGGTTGACTCTCCAGACGGTACAAAAGTTCCCCTCTCGATGGTGGCAACGGTTCAGCTAACAGACGGACCTTTCTTCATTTACCGTGAAGCAGGTAAGCGCTATATCGCGATTAAATTTAGCGTACGTCACCGTGACTTAGGAAGCGCTGTAGAAGATGCGCAATTCTTGGTCGAGAAAAATATTACTTTGCCGCCAAACTATTCGATTAGCTGGGATGGACAGTTCAACCAGATGAAGCAGGCACAGAAAAAATTGATGGTGATTGTGCCTTTAGCTTTATTGGGGATCTTCTTGCTACTAGTGAGTGCATTTGGCAATTTCCGTGATGCCTTTATCGTTATGATTAATGTGCCATTTGCTGCCATTGGTGGTGTACTAGCCTTACACCTCGCAGGAGAGACCTTAAGTATCTCAGCGTTCTTTGGATTCTTATCGCTCTTTGGTATTGCGATTCAGGACGGTGTGATCTTGATCTCCTTTATTAATAAGACGGCCGCTACTGAGCATGGTCAAATGAAAGACATCATGGTTGAGGGCGCCTCTTTGCGTGTGCGTCCTGTATTGATGACTGCAGCACTATCAGGCCTTGGTCTCTTGCCGGCCGCTTTATCACATTCGATTGGTTCTGAAGCGCAGCGTCCATTGGCCTTGGTGATTGTGGGTGGTATGGTGACTACAACGGTACTGACACTCTTAGTATTGCCGGTGATTTATGGTTGGTTTAGAGGTCGCTCATTAGCTCCAGCTGTCACTCCAAGCAATCCTTAAGAAACCAAATGAACTTCGAAAAACTGGAAAGCCTATATTCATGAGTGATCGTCAACCGCATATTCTGGTATCGAATGACGATGGCTATTTGGCTCCTGGCTTATTGGCTTTAGTGAACGCTGTACGTCCTTTGGGGCGCATTACCGTGATTGCTCCCGAGCAAAATCATAGTGGCGCTTCTAACTCGCTCACACTCTCAAGACCATTGTCGATTCATCGGGTAGCAGGTGGTGAGCGTGATGGCTTTTTCTTTATCAATGGCACGCCGACCGATTGTGTGCACGTTGCGATGACCGGTTTCTTAGATGAAAAACCCGACCTCGTGATCTCTGGTATCAATCAAGGTGAGAACATGGGCGAGGATGTGCTGTATTCAGGCACGGTTGCTGCGGCAGTTGAGGGTGTGATGTTTGGGGTTCCTGGGATTGCTTTCTCGCAAATTGATCGTGGTTGGAATCGCATTGAAGATGCTGCTAAAGCAGCACATGATGTGGTTGCGCAGATGTTGGCGTCTAAGCTCAGTCATAACGATGGCAGCGCAACTTTGCTCAATGTCAATATTCCCAATCGTCCTTATGCAGACTTATATCGCTGGCGTGTGACGCGCTTGGGTAATCGCCATCATTCACAACCAGTGGTGGTACAAGATAGCCCACGCGGTGAAAAGATCTATTGGATTGGTGCGGCTGGCGATGTCAAAGAAGGCTCTGAAGGTACCGACTTTCATGCGATCGATGAAGGTTGTATCTCCATTACGCCAATGCAATTAGATTTAACTCACCACACCCGTCTAGCGGCGATGCGTGCCAATGGTTGGGATCGCGGTTGAAAGCACCCACCGAGCGATTCGCCGCCTATCGTCAGGCCCTAGCAGCAAAAGTGCATGCTAGCGGCGTAAAGCACGGTAAAACATTAGAAGCGATTGCAACGGTGCCACGTCACGCATTTATGGATGCAGGTTTACATGCGCAGGCTTACGAAGATACGGCTTTACCGATTGGTCATGAGCAAACGATTTCTAAGCCATCTGTCGTAGCGCGCATGATTGAGTTGCTTCATCGACCAAAGCAACCCCTAGGTAAGGTGCTAGAAATTGGTACGGGTTGCGGCTATCAAGCAGCCGTGCTGAGCTTATTGGCAGATGAGGTCTATTCAATTGAGCGGATTCGTCCGCTGCACGATATGGCTAGAGCAAAGCTGCGCCCATTTCGGATAAATAATTTGCGCTTAATTTATGGCGATGGCATTTTGGGTTTGCCTCAGGCAGCTCCATTTGATGGAATTATTCTGGCTGCAGCGGGTTTAGGTATTCCGGATGCCTTACTAGATCAATTAGCGATCGGTGGGCGTTTGGTTGCCCCTGTTGCCAAAAACGAAAAAGAACAGCAGTTGGTCATGGTGGAAAGAATGAGCTCCCAGCGCTATCAAAGAACTGTGCTGGACGGGGTCTTTTTTGTCCCCTTACAATCAGGGGTAGTATGAAATCCATTGCAAATTCCATGACTCATTTATCTAAAAGCCTTCTGATCGCTATTTTGTCTGCATCTATGGTGCTGATCACAGGATGCACGACAACACCACGCGCAAAGCCTGCGGGTGTGACAGACCGCTCTAGTGGATCTGTTGCATCTGAGCCCGCGCCTCCTGGCTACTATCGCGTGAAGAAGGGTGACACCTTGGCGCGTATCGCTTTAGATCATGGTCAAGGACCGCGTGATGTAGCGCAGTGGAATAAAGCAGAAAATCCGAACTTCAATCCAAATGTGATTGAAGTGGGTGATTTGATTTTGATTAAGCCGCCAGTAACTAAAGCAGCTAAGCCAGTCGATAAAAAACCTGCAAGCACTGACAAAGTGGACACTCCAGCACCAGCAGAGGCTAGCAAGCCTGAGGTGGTGGCAGAACCCGGTATTCGTTTATCTTGGCCTGCCAAAGGCAAGGTCACCGGCGAATTTAACGAAACCAATAAAGGTATCGATATCGCTGGCAAAGTTGGTGAACCCGTATTGGCTGCAGCTGATGGAAAAGTGGTTTATGCCGGTAATAGTTTGCGTGGCTACGGTAACTTAGTGATTGTGAAACATGACAACACCTATCTCACTGCTTACGCACACAACAGCAAGCTTTTGGTCAAAGAGGGTGATAGCGTGCGTAAAGGTCAGAGGATTGCTGAGATGGGCGATACCGACACTAATTCACCAAAACTCCATTTTGAACTACGCGTTAACGGCAAGCCAGTAAACCCAACGCCGTACTTACAGTAAGACGGCTCAGCCTATGGCCACCGTTCTTGTCTTTGATATTGAAACCATTCCAGATATAGCGGGATTGCGTCGCCTCGAAGACTATCCAGATGCGATGACCGATGCCGAGGTGGCTGCCAAGGCGATGGCTGAGCGTGCCGCTAAAACGGGCAGTGAGTTTCTCCCTTTGTTTTTGCAAAAGATTATTGCGATCTCTTGTGTTATTCGTAGAACAACCAAGGAGGGTACTCCGCAAATTAAGGTGGGCACTTTAGGCACACCCCAAGATGATGAGAAGGTATTGGTTCAAGCCTTCTTTGATTTGATTGAGAAATACACACCACAACTCGTCTCTTGGAACGGCAGTGGCTTTGACCTGCCTGTGCTGCACTATCGCGCACTTGCTAATCACATTCAGGCGCCTCGTTATTGGGAAATGGGTGAGAGCCAAGAAGCCGATAGTCGCGACTTTAAGTGGAATAACTACATCAGTCGTTATCACATGCGCCATTTAGACATGATGGATCTCTTAGCTAAATTTAATGGCAGAGCTAATGCGCCATTAGATGGCTTGGCAAAACTGTGTGGCTTCCCGGGCAAGATGGGTATGGATGGCAGCCAAGTCTGGCCTGCATACCAAGAGGGCAAGATCAATGACATCCGTCGCTATTGTGAGACCGATGTGGTCAACACTTATTTGATGTACTGCCGCTTTCAATTGCTACGTGGTGGATTCTCATTAGAGGAATACCAAGAAGAAATTGATTTCGTCAAAGCTTATCTAGAAAAAGAAGCCAAAGAACCAAACGGTGGCCAGTGGCAAGAATATCTCCAGGGTTTTGCAGCGGATGCGTAGAGGCGATAAGCCAGTCAATATAGAAGTGACTGAGCCAGTACGGATTGAAGCACTCGATTTAGATGCCCAAGGCATTGCCCGCTTAACACCTAATGAAGAAGAGAGCGCACAAGGGCAGAGCGGTAAAGTCATTTTCATCAAAGGTGCGTTGCCAACAGAGCTCGTTACCTACACGATCACTAGTGATAAAGCTCGCTTTAGTAAGGCGAAGGTCCGCGAGATCTTAAAGCCTGCTGTCTTTAGGGCAGAGCCCAAGTGCGCAGCTTTTGGGGTGTGCGGTGGTTGCACCATGCAGCACTTAGATATTCGGGCACAAGTAGCCATGAAGCAGCGTGTTCTTGAGGATGATTTGCAACACATCGCCAAAGTAAAGCCTGAAGAAATTCTGCGCCCGATGGGCGGCCCCACTTGGGAATATCGTCATCGTGCTCGCTTGAGTGCAGTGAATCGATCGATTAAAAAAGGCACAGTGCTGATCGGTTTTCATGAAGGCAAGAGTGGCTATGTTGCTGACATGCTCGCTTGCGAGATTTTGCCGAAACCTGTTTCTGATTTGCTGCCAGAGTTGCGCAAATTGGTCATGGGTTTATCGATCGTCGATCGTATGCCGCAAATTGAAATTGCAGTAGGTGAGCCAGAAGATCCAAACTCAGAGGATCCCCAAAAAAGTAAACCGGTTACCGCTTTGGTATTTCGTCATCTGCAGCCCTTAACACCGGCTGACGAGCAGCTACTACGAGCATTTGCAGATCAGCATCATGTCTGGATCTGGCTCCAGCCCAAAGGGATTGAGACCGTGGCGCCGTTTTACCCAGAGACTGGCAAGCTTTGCTACCGCCTCCCAGAATTTGAAATAGAGATGCCATTTAAGCCTGCAGACTTTACGCAGGTCAACCACATGATGAATCGTGCCTTAGTGAGTAAGGCGATTCGCTTACTGGAAGTAAATGAAACCGATCGTGTACTCGACTTATTTTGTGGCATCGGTAATTTCACCTTACCACTCGCACGAAAAGCAAAAGCCGTTTTTGGCATTGAGGGTTTAGAGACGCTCACTACACGTGCAAAAGCCAATGCAGAGCACAACGGTCTAGAAGACAAGGCGAGCTTCATGCGCAGTGACTTATTTGAAGTGACCACTGAAACGATTGCATCCTGGGATAAAGCAGAGCGTTGGCTCATGGATCCACCGCGTGAAGGCGCGATGGAAATCTGTAAATCACTTGCAGATCTGCATTTGCAGAAGAGCGATTTGTTGCCAGAGCGGATTGTGTATGTCTCTTGCAACCCTAAAACTTTAGCCAGGGATGCAGATATTCTGTGCCACCACGCTGGCTATACCCTCAAAGGGGCGGGTATTGTGAACATGTTCCCGCACACCTCTCACGTCGAATCCATGGCGGTTTTTGTCCGCTAAACGCTCCTAAAGTCCTGATTTAGAAACTTTTTCACTCATTTGAGCGCCAAATGAGTGCATGAAGCATGCTCGCGGTGCAGTTGGGGGTTAGCAGGCTTTTACAGAAGCGTAGATTGAACTTGTAGGCAGAACTCAGTTTAGTTACGGATTCTGTCGACAATCATTCATCAACCACTGGGAGTGTGTCATGAGAGCCTCAGATAGTTTTGCAATCGTCTTGATTTTGATTGCACTGTCTTATGCGGTAAGCATGTTTGTCGCAACTTAATTGTTCCTGATAAACAAGCAGACAGAAGCTATAGCAAATAAAAAGGCGCCCGCAGGCGCCTTTGAGAGAACATCACACTTCAGTTCTTAATCTTTGTTGCCACCAAAGATGCCCAAGAGAGCGAGCAAGTTGGTGAAGACGTTATACACATCTAAGTAGATTGCTAATGTAGCCATGATGTAGTTGGTCTCACCACCATTGACGACGCGTTGCACGTCAACCAAGATGAAGGCGGAGAAGATGGCGATCGCTAGAACCATCACAGTCAACATCAGGGCAGGCAACTGCAACCAGATGTTTGCTAGGGAAGCAACGATCAAGAGCAGTACGCCAACCATCAACCACTTGCCCATACCAGCAAAGTCACTCTTGCTCACAGTAGCAATCGTGGCCATGGTGGCAAAGATTGCAGCTGTGCCGCCGAAGGACAGCATGATCAGAGCAGCGCCGTTGCTATAGCTGTTGAGCGTGAAGCCAACCAAACGGGACAACATGATGCCCATAAAGAAGGTGAAGCCCAACAGTAGGAGAACGCCTACGCCAGTCTCTTTATTCTTTTCAATTGCCCAGAAGAATCCAAAGGCCACTGCCATGAATACGATGAAGCCTAAGAAAGGGCTATCAGAAAATAGGTTGAGACCAGTCGCTACACCAAGCCATGCACCAATCACGGTTGGGACCATGGATAGGGCCAACAGGGCATAGGTATTGCGTAGTACGCGGTTGCGTACCTGGACGGTACTAATTGAGCCGGTTTGGCCAAAGCCGTAAGAGTTCAGATCACTCATATTGACTCCTTCTTTTTCATAGTTATTACAAGAGCCCACGAAGGGCTGTTGACACTAAGTATAGACAAAACACCCTAATTTCAAGTCCCCCCATAAAAGACCTACAAATTAAGGGTTTATGTCTTGTAAATTCAATGGCTTAGCCCTACAGGCATAGGGGTAAATACGGTCAAGCAATGTATAATTCGGGGGTCGCTGGGCTAGGGCGGATTATTGACCCTACCCAACAAATACCTTTGAAATCACTATTGGAGTCTTGAATGGCAATTGAACGCACCCTCTCTATTATCAAACCTGATGCTGTCGCTAAAAACGTCATCGGCAAAATCTATGACCGTTTTGAATCTGCTGGTTTGAAGATTGTGGCGTCCAAAATGGCGCATCTTTCACAATCTGAAGCGGAGCAGTTCTATGGCGTTCACAAAGATCGTCCTTTCTTCAAAGATTTGGTGAGCTTCATGATTTCTGGTCCAGTCATGATTCAAGTGTTGCAAGGCGAAGGCGCTATTGCGAAGAACCGTGATTTGATGGGTGCTACTGATCCGAAGAAAGCAGACAAAGGCACAATCCGTGCTGATTTTGCTGACAGCATTGATGCAAATGCTGTACACGGCTCTGACGCTCCTGAAACAGCTGCTGTGGAAGTTGCATTCTTCTTCCCAGGCATGAATGTTTTCAATCGTTAATCAATCACCTATTTATTGATAAGTAGGCGCATTGACCTCCCCGCGCGTAAATCTCTTAGATTTTGACGCTGACCAAATGGCGGCGTATGTCGCGGGGTTGAATGAAAAGCCCTTTCGGGCAAAGCAACTCATGCAGTGGATACACCAACGCGGTGTAGCTGACATCAACGACATGAGTGATTTAGCAAAAAGCTTTCGAGCCACCTTGCTAGATAAAGCGGAAGTACTGTCCCTTCCGATTATTAAAGATGAACACGCCGCAGACGGCACCCGCAAGTGGTTATTGGACGTAGGCGCAGGTAATGCGGTCGAGTCTGTCTATATTCCTGAGGATGATCGAGGTACCTTATGTATCTCTTCGCAGGCAGGTTGCGCAGTCAATTGCCGTTTTTGTTCAACAGGACATCAAGGTTTCTCGCGCAATCTCACCTCTGGTGAAATCATCGGACAACTCTGGTTTGCAGAACATTTATTGCGCAATGATCCAGAAGCCGTCCGCAGAATTGAAAAATATCCAACACCCGGCTGGGAGCACACAGGTCGTGTAATTTCTAACGTGGTGATGATGGGCATGGGTGAGCCCTTGCTCAACTATGACAACGTGGTCTCGGCATTGCGTTTAATGCTCGATGACAGGGCGTATGGTTTATCCCGTCGCCGTGTAACGGTTTCGACCTCTGGTGTGGTGCCGATGATTGATCGCTTGGCACAAGATTGCCCAGTGGCTTTAGCAGTTTCATTGCATGCACCTAACGATGCTTTACGTGATCAGCTAGTGCCTCTGAATCAAAAGTACCCACTCCGTGAGTTACTTGCCGCCTGTGAGCGTTACTTGCCATTTGCGCCAAGAGACTTCTTGACCTTTGAATACTGCATGCTTGATGGTGTGAATGACTCTGATATTCAGGCAAAAGAACTCGTGCGTTTGCTCAAGAACATCAAATGCAAAATTAACTTGATCCCTTTTAACCCCTTCCCAGAATCAGGCCTCAAGCGCTCGTCAGCTCAACGCGTAAATACCTTTGCTAGTATCTTGCTAGATGCAGGCATGGTTGCGACAGTGCGCAAGACCCGTGGTGATGACATTGCAGCAGCCTGTGGCCAGTTAGCAGGAGATGTGGTGGATCGCACTCGAGTGCGTGAGCGTGATGTCCACAAAGCTGAGATTGAGATTACTGAAGTCCAAGCAAGTGAGCAGCCAATTGAGTGGCTCAAAAAGTTAAATTAAAGATGGGATCATGATGAGCTCTAATAATTCATTACCTCCACTTCCATTGGGACCCTCTCCTAAGAGAGAAACACGTCAAGCAACGGTCGCTTGGAAAACTAACATCATTACTGTGGGTGGTGATGCGCCAGTGCGCGTTCAGTCCATGACCAATACTGATACTGCAGATGCAGTCGGCACAGCGATTCAAGTAAAAGAATTAGCGCGGGCTGGTTCAGAGATGGTGCGCATTACTGTAAACACCCCAGAAGCTGCGGCAGCGGTTCCTTATATTCGCGAACAGCTCGATAAGATGGATGTCTTAGTGCCATTGATTGGTGACTTTCATTACAACGGACACACTTTATTAAATGATTACCCAGAGTGCGCCAAAGCACTGTCGAAGTACCGCATCAATCCAGGGAATGTGGGTAAGGGCGCGAAGCGCGATCCCCAATTTGCGCAAATGATTGAAGCAGCGTGCAAATATGACAAGCCTATTCGTATTGGCGTGAACTGGGGTAGCTTAGATCAAGATCTATTAGCCTCCATCATGGATGCGAATGCGAGCTTGCCTAATCCCAAGACTGCGCAAGAGGTGATGATAGAAGCGCTGATTCAGTCGGCCTTACAGTCTGCTGAGAAAGCCGTTGAGTTGGGCATGAACCCCAATCAAATTTTGCTCTCCTGCAAAGTCAGTAATGTGCAAGACTTGGTTGCGGTCTATCGTGATCTAGCGCGTCGCTCTGACTATCCATTGCACTTAGGTTTAACCGAGGCTGGTATGGGAAGCAAAGGCATTGTGTCTTCTACTGCAGCCATGGGTATCTTGTTGCAAGAGGGTATTGGCGACACGATTCGTGTTTCCTTAACGCCAGACCCTGGCGCACCCCGTGAAAATGAAGTGATCGTTGCCCAAGAGATTTTGCAAACCATGGGCTTGCGCAACTTTACGCCAATGGTGATTGCTTGTCCTGGTTGCGGAAGAACGACCAGCACTACTTTCCAAGAGCTAGCAGCTGACATTCAATCCTATTTACGTCAGCAGATGCCGATTTGGAAGAAAACTCACCCAGGCGTAGAGAATATGAATGTGGCGGTGATGGGTTGTATCGTCAATGGCCCTGGAGAAAGCAAGCATGCCAATATCGGCATCTCTTTGCCAGGGACAGGCGAAACACCAGCAGCCCCAGTCTTCGTAGATGGCGTTAAAGTGAAGACATTGCGTGGCGAGAATATTGCCCAAGACTTTCAGGTGATTGTTGATGACTATGTCAAACAAAACTACGCAGCCAAGAATGCCTAAAGCGATTCATCAAGCGAAATCGATAGAAGAACAATAAAAAATGACCGACCAGAGTAACGATAAAGTTCAAAAAACACAAAAGACGCAGAAAATTAACGGCGTACGTGGCATGAACGATTTGCTGCCAGCCGATGCTGCGCAGTGGGCACATCTTGAGCATGTCTTGCGTGATTTGACACGTGCTTACGGCTATGAGTTTTTGAGAACGCCGATTGTGGAAGCAACAGCAGTATTTCAGCGGGGCATTGGCGAGGTTACTGACATCGTTGAAAAAGAAATGTATTCCTTTGAGGATCGCTTGAATGGTGAGCAACTCACTTTGCGCCCTGAAGGTACTGCAGCACTCGTGCGCTCCGTGATTGAAAACAATTTGCTATACGAAGGACCTAAGCGTCTTTGGTATACCGGCCCTATGTTCCGTCATGAGCGTCCACAACGCGGCCGCTATCGCCAGTTCCACCAGTTTGGTGTTGAGGCGCTAGGCTTTGCTGGTCCCGACATCGATGCTGAAATTATTCTCATGGGTCAACGCCTCTGGGATGAGCTCGGCTTAAAGGGTGTGCGACTTGAGGTGAACTCTTTAGGTCAAGCCAATGAGCGGGCAGAGCATCGCGCTGCTTTGGTAAAGTACTTTGAGAAAAACCAATCTCAATTGGATGAAGATTCACAACGCCGCTTACTGACAAATCCTTTGCGTATATTGGATTCTAAAAATCCAGAGATGCAGGCTTTGATCGAAGGCGCACCTAAATTATTGGATTTCTTGGGCGAAGAATCACTGCAGCATTTCAATGCAGTTCAAGCCATTCTCAAAGCGAATAACATTCCTTGCAAAATCAATCCTCGATTAGTGCGTGGCTTGGATTACTACAACCTCACTGTATTCGAATGGATTACAGAAGAGTTGGGCGCGCAGGGCACTATTGCTGGCGGCGGTCGCTACGACCCATTGATCGAGCGTATGGGTGGTAAAGCGGCGCCAGCTTGTGGTTGGGCAATGGGTATGGAGCGCGTATTAGAGTTGATGAAGGTTTCTGGTTCATTGCCAGAAGCACAAGCGCAATGCGATATCTTTGTGTTGCATCAAGGTGGCGAGACATTAACAACGGCCATGATTATTGCCGAGCGCTTGCGTAGCGCTGGTATCGATACCATCCTTTTCTGCCCTCCAGATGGTCAATCAGCCAGCTTTAAGTCGCAAATGAAGAAAGCGGATGCCAGTGGCGCAGCCTTTGCGGTCATTATTGGCCCTGATGAATTAGCCAAAAATGAGGCGCAACTCAAAGACTTACGGGGTACAGGTGAGCAAAAGTCTATTCCCCTAGACGGCGTGCTGGAAGCGGCAATTGATGCCCTAGTAGGCGCCTCCGAATAGAATACAGAAGTGCCGATTCCTATCAATGGGAATAGGTATGCAATAAATATTGATTAATTAGCTTGGATTGACATGCCTTTAGATCTAGAAGAACAAGAACAGTTAGACCAACTCAAAGCGTTTTGGCAAAAGTATCGCAACTTGATTACAGGTGTCGTGACGGCCGCTTTGTTTGCCTATGCTGCCTATAGTGGATATCAGTGGTGGCGCAATAGCCAAGCACTTGAAGCCTCTAAGCTTTACGAAACCATGGTGAGCGCAATTGCCAAGGGTGATAAAGATCAAACTTTACGTGCAGCCGATGATTTGCAAAAAGACTTTGCTCGTACCCCTTACGCACCGATGTCGAGTTTGATTGCTGCTCGAATTGCAGCTGACGCAGGCGATAGCGCAAAAGCATTGGATTATTTGCGTTGGGCTGCTAAGAATGCCTCCAATGATGGTTACCTTGCTTTGGCAAAGTTGCGTTTGGTATCTCAATTAATAGAGCAGGGTACTGATAAAGATTTTGCAGAAGCTGATCAAATTCTGAAAGACAAACCAGTACCAGGCTTTGAAGCTTTGTGGCTTGAGCGCCGTGGAGATTGGTACTTGGCACAGAAGAAAAATGCCGAAGCAAAAACAAGCTATCAAGATGCATGGAAACAATTAGATCAAGCAAAAGAGTTTCCTGAAGAGGCGCGCCGCCTCTTGAAGGTGAAGTTAGATGCTGTTGGAGGAATTGCTCAGTGATGGTCGTAGTCAACAAATCGGTGAAACGTAGTTTCAAGCTCGTCAGTAATGCTCTGATCATTGGTGTCATTGCCTCAGCTTTAGTGGCCTGCTCGGGCAGTTCACGTGTGCGTAAGCCAGCAGAGTTGGTTTCAGTATCGAACCAATTTGATTTGCAGCCTGTATGGTCAACGAGTGTTGGCTCATCTGAGACCTTCAATTTTCACCCTGTAGTTGCAGGTGATGCCGTCTATGCAGCATCACATCGCGGCAACTTAGCCAAAATTGATTTGATGTCAGGCAACAAAATGTGGGAAGCCTCGGTTCCTGAACGTTTAGCGATTGGTCCTGGCTCTGATGGTCGCGTAACCGTTGCAGTGAGCATTAAAGGCAATGTCTACGCTTATGACGATACCGGCAAGCCAATCTGGAATGTGAGCGTGGGCAGTGAAGTATTAAGTGAGCCTGTGGTTGCTGGTGGCATTGTGGTGATTCGCGCACTTGATAATCGCTTCATTGGCCTGGATGCCCAAACTGGCGTTCGTAAGTGGATTTATCAGCGTCAACAATCTGCTTTGTCATTGCGTGTTGGTTATGGCATGTTGCCTATTAATAATGAAGTGATCGTGACGGGCTTTGCCGGTGGTCGCTTTGGCATGATCGCGATTGGAAATGGTGGCTTGGTTTGGGAGACCCCCGTGTCTTTTCCAAAAGGCTTCTCTGAGATTGAGCGCTTGAATGACGTAACAGCTAAGCCAAGTATGGAAGGCGACATTATTTGCGCTGTCTCCTATCAAGGCCGTATTGGTTGTGGTCAAGCGCGTACCGGAAATCTATTGTGGTTTAAGGATTACTCAAGCTATACCGGTACGGCGCAAAGTCGAGATTTGGTTTTCTCGGCAAACGAAAAGTCTTACGTCACCGCCTTTGCAACTAAGGATGGTAGCCAAGCTTGGGAGAACACCCAACTCACATTCCGTGATGTGGGTGAACCTTTAGCAGTGGGCAGAGTATTGCTCATGGGTGATGCTCAAGGTTATGTTCATGCATTTTCACAGGCGAATGGCGAGATGGTTGCGCGTATCCGTCACGACAGTAGTCCAATCTCAGCCGCCCCAATTGCAGTGGGTGGCCTCATCTTGATTCAATCTCAAGGTGGAAAAATCGCAGCGTACAGTCCAAAATGAATCCAGTCATCACTATCGTCGGCCGCCCGAATGTCGGGAAGTCGACACTCTTTAATCGCTTAACGCGTTCACGTGATGCATTGGTTGCGGATTTCTCTGGCTTAACTAGAGATCGTCACTACGGCAAAGGTCGGATTGGTGAACGTGCTTTCATTTGCGTCGATACCGGCGGTTTTGAGCCAGTTGCCAAGACCGGCATTGTTGCCGAGATGGCTAAACAAACTAAACAAGCTGTCGCTGAATCCGATATTGTGATTTTCTTGGTGGATGGTCGCCTGGGTATGGCGCCACAAGATCGTGTCATTGCAGACTTCTTGCGCAAGACCGGAAGACCGGTCATTCTGGCGGTCAATAAAACTGAAGGCATGCAAGCTGGCGTTGTCACTGCTGACTTTCATGAGCTTGGTTTAGGTGAGCCATTTCCGATTTCTTCTGCACACGGCGACGGTGTCCGTGGGCTGATTGATGACGCCTTAGATTCATTAGGGATT